>NZ_JBIWNZ010000057.1:0-24317 GCF_044767505.1 Kitasatospora sp. NPDC101235 | reverse complement strand
CGGTCGCTCGCAGCGGCGCCGCTTCTCCAGGAGGCGCCAGCCACGCCTGTCGTCGAGGCTACGGCTGGTGGCGCCCTGGAGACCGCCGCCCCCGTGGAGGAGACGCCACGGATTCGTCCGGCAGGGAAGGGCCGGCCCCGTAAGGGCGCCCCGGTACCCGCACGCAAGCGAGGACCCGAGAAGGCCGCCGTGGCCCCGGCCGAGAAGCCGGCCAGGACGCGGAAGACCATCGTGGCGAAGGCCGCCCCTGCCGCCTCGGCCCCGCGCACGGGCGGCCTGACGGACGCCATCGTTGAACACCTGGCCACAGCCGGCGGGCCGGTGCGTGCCGGTGACATCGCCCGGGCTCTGGGTCGCGACGCCAGTGCCTCCGCGATCAATGCCGTCCGCACTTCACTCGAGCGCCTCACCAAGGCCGGGCGCGCCGAACGTGTCGGCCGTGGCCTCTACCAGGCCGCAACCAGCTGACCACCACAGTGCTCCGGGGCGGCCGCCGGGCTTCAATCTGCCCGACCCACCCCGGCAATTTCAGAGGGCGTGCAGTTGCGCCCGTTGGCGGCCTGCAGTCCGCTTGTCGGCGCGGTAGGCACGGCGGTGCTGGCGCAGTCGGCCGGGCCCGCGCCGGCGCTCCCCGTGAGCCCTTGGCCGCCCGCGGCAACCAAGGAGTAACCGCGTGCGGCCGGCTGGCAAGAGCACCGCGCCGGTGCGGTTCACGGCCGGCTGCCCGTCGGCACCGGGGTTGCCCGGTCGGGCCGCCACCACATCGCCAGGCGCTGGCGTGCGCGGTGGGTGGGTCAGCACAAGGTGGCCTGCCCGTCAGGGTTGCGGGTGGGGCGGGGAAGGAGCACGTCGCCGGTCAGGGCCTCGTGGAACCGCGGGGCCAGCGAGGAGTTCCGGGGGTCGGCTGGCCGCTTGATCGCCGTGGCGAGTGCGTCGGGGTCCCCGACCACGACGACGAGCTCGCGGGCGCGGGTGACCGCGGTGTAGAGCAGGTTGCGGCGCAGCAGCAGGTACGACGAGCCCATGGTGAGCGGCACGACGACGATCGGGTACTCGCTGCCCTGGGAACGGTGGACGGTGATGGCGTAGGCGTGCAGGAGTTCGTCGAGTTCCTCGAAGCCGTAGACGGCGGCCACCTGGTCGTCCGTGGTGACGTGGATCTGGCGCTCCTTGTCGTCGATCGCGGTGACGGTGCCGGTGGTGCCGTTGAGGACGCCCTTGCGTGGGTCGTTGCGGATGGCGATGACCCGGTCCTTCAGGCGGAAGGGCCGGCCGTCGGCGAAGTGCTGGGGTGAGCCGTCCTGGTGGGGGTTGACGGCGGCCTGGATGGCCAGGGCGAGGTCGCGGGTCCCGGCCGGGCCCTTCGTCGCAGGCGCGAGGACCTGGATATCGCCGGGCCGGACCGGGTAGGCGTCGGGGAGCCTGTGGGTGACGAGGTCCACGACGGTGTCGGTGATCTTGTGGTCCGGCGTCGGCAGGAACCAGAACTGGCCGCCGTTCACGGTGTCCTCGCCGCGGTTGATCCGTTGGGCGTTGAGGGGGATGGTGCTGGTGCCGTCCTGGCGGAAGATCGTGCTGAGCTGGGTCCTCGGGACCTGCGGGACGGACAGGAGGTCGCGCAGGACCTGGCCTGCGCCGACGCTCGGCAGCTGGTGGACGTCGCCGACCAGCAGGAGGTGGACGCCGGGGGAGAGTTTGCCGAGGAGCCGGTCCAGCAGGGCCACCTCCAGCATGGACGCCTCGTCGATCACGACGAGGTCCGCGTCCAGCGGGTCATAGGCGTCGAAGAGGCTCAGCGGACCGGTGTTCTCCTGCTTCGGCTTGCCGATCATCCGGTGCACGGTGGTGGCCGGCCGGCCGGTGATCTCCTGCAGGCGCTTCGCGGCGCGGCCGGTGGGCGCGGCCAGGCCGACCCTGCCGCCGACCGCTTCGACGAGGTCGAGGATCGACTTCACGGTGAAGGACTTCCCGCAGCCGGGCCCGCCGGTCAGCACCGACACGGGCTCGGTGACGGCCATCAGCGCCGCCGCTTCCTGCTCCGGCGTGAGCTGAGTGGCGCTGTCCAACAGCGGCAGCGGCCCCTTGCACCAGGGGCGCAGGGTGGCCAGGCGCGTCGTGGTGCCGCGCAGTCGGGCGGTGCGCGAGGCGATCGACGTTTCTGCCGCGTGCAGGCGAGGGGTGAACACCGCCGACCGCAGGCGGCCCTGGTGGGGGAGGTCCTGGAGGACGACCCGGCGCTCGGCGGCGAGCACGTCGAGCTGCGCGGGCAGGAGCTCGCCCAGGCCTTCGTCGCGCAGGTTCGCCGCCGCCTGGCGGAACAGCTCGGTGTCGTAGAGGAAAGTCTGGCCGTCTCGGACGGCGGAGTCCTCCAGCGTGTGGACCAGGGCGGCCCGTAGCCGCTCCGGGAGCCAGCCCCTCGGCTACGCCATCGGCAACGCCCTCGAAGCCGCCGAAGCCGTCCACGCCCTGTCCGGCCGGCACGTCCCCGGCCTCACCGACCTGACCCTCGCCCTCGTCGAACTCATCGCCTCCCAGGCCTGGCCCGACCAACACCACCGACCAGATCCGCCACCGCCTGCACACCGCGCTCTCCGACGGCAGCGCCCTGGCCGCGCTGCGCCGCTGGGTCGAGCACCTCGGCGGCGACGCCCGGCAGATCGACGACCCCGCCCTGCTCCCGGCCGCCGACGTGCGCCTGCCCGTCACCGCCCCGGTAGGCGGGACCGTCCACCGGATCGACGGCGACGAGCTCGGCCGCATCGCCGCCGAACTGGGCGCCGGCCGCGCCCGGGCCGCCAGCCCCGTCGACCCGGCCGTCGGCATCCAGCTGCACGTGCGGGTCGGCGACCCGGTCCGGGCCGGTGACCCCGTCGCCGAACTCCACCTGCGCACCGTCTACGACCAGGCGGCGCTGCTGAAGCGCGCCGCGGCCGCGTTCACGGTCGCCGACGGGCCCGCCACCGCGCCGCCGCTCATCCACCACACCATCTGACCCACCCAGCGAAGAGGGCCCCGGCGGCATGATCCGGCGGCCGGGCCCCCGAGGAAAGGCACCAACCCCGACATCACCGCACAACCCGCCCCGCAAGGAGGCACCCGTGCCCACCACCGCCAACCGCCCCGCCGTCGACGGCCTGCTGGTCGACATGGACGGCCTGTTCCGCCACTGGCGCGACACCGGCGCCCGGCGCGGCGAGCAGCTCGCCCACCTGCCCGCTGGCACCTTCGACACCTTCGCCTACCGCCACCCCAGCTACCGGCTCGCCCAGCTCGGCGTGCTCACCGACCAGCAGTGGGCCGACGACGTCGCCCAACGCCTCACCGACGCCTTCGGTCCCCGCGCCCTGAACGCCATCGAGCCGTGGCGCGCCGACCGGGGCGAGACCGACCCGGTCATGCTCGACCTTCTCGCCCGGGCCCGCCGCCACGTCCCGGTCGGCGTCCTGTCCAACACCACCGACGCCTTCCGGGCCGACCTGGCCCACCACGGCATCGCCGGAGCCTTCGACTTCGTCTTCCCGACCGCCGAGCTCCACGTCGACAAGCCGGCCCCGCTCGCCTTCCGCACCGCCGCCCAGGCGATGGGCATACCGCCGGACCGGCTGTTCTTCACCGACGACGAACCCCCTACGTTGCCGGAGCCCTCCACGTCGGGCTGCACGCCGAGCTCTTCACCGGGCCGGAGGCCTTCGCCGCCGCCCTCACCCGCCTCGGCATCCTCGTCACGGCCGCCAAGACGCTCGCCCCGGCGGCCTGACCATGGAGGGCCTGCGGCCCGGCGACTACCGGACGGGCGCTCCGACGAGCTCCAGCACCTGGCCGGCCAGCTCCGCCGTCGGCAGCACACCGTCGAGCAGCACGGTGTCGCCGGGCAGCAGGTCCACCGCCGCCGCGCACCGCTCGATCTGCGCCCGGCGCCACACCCGGGTCTCCTCATCCGCGGCCGGGTCGTCCGGCGTGAAGGACTGCGCGTCGATCCTCGCCTCCAGCACCTCGGCCGGCGTCTTGAGGAAGACGTGGTGAAGCCGGGCGCCCGCGGCCCGGATCGCGGCGTGGATCTCCCGGAGGTACTCGGGGACGACCAGGGTCATCGGGACGATCAGCGGGCGCTCGTACTCGCCCAGCATCCGGATCGTCATGGCGGCGACCAGCTCGCGCCACACCGGCAGGTCCTGGTAGTCGCCGGTCGGAGTCTCCACCAGCCGCTGCACGGTGGCGCCGACCACCTCGGGGTCGAAGATCACCGCGTCCGGCCACCGCCTGGACAGCTCCTTGGCCAACGTGGTCTTCCCGCCGCCGAACGGCCCGTTCAGCCAGACGACCGTGCGCTGCTCACTCATGATCTTGGTTCCTCTCCGGAGTTCCACGATCCCACAGTGCTGTACCGACGCTCGACAGTAGCCGTCCGGTTCCGCCAGGTCACCGCATGCGCACCCGCGCCCTCGCGAGACCGGTTCTGCCCGACAACGACCAGACAGGGGCAACCCATGCGATCCGCCTACGCCGACATCGCGGCCGAGCACGAGGCCATCCGCACCCGCTGGGGCGACCAGCACCACCCCACCGGCGCCCACCGCGGCTTCGCTCTCGTGCGGCGCTTACTGCAATTCCTCTGTGACCGGGCCGCCCGCCGCGGACGCAAGACCTGGCGACACATCCTCATCGAGGAGGTGTTCGAGGTACTTGCCGAACCGGCGGACCGGGAGGCCATGCGAGCCGAACTGGTCCAGGTCGGCGCGGTCGTCGTCTCCATGATCGAGGACCTGGACCGGAACTGACGGACCCCGACCTCCGTGGCATGCCGGTCCACCGGCCCAGACCCAGGTCTCGCAGAACGCCGGCCGGACACCTCGATGCCGCGCCCCAGCATGGCCAGGATCTCCTTGTGGCGCAGGGCCGGGCTCTGGTGGAAGACCCCGTCGATCAGCACGATCCGGTCGCCGTCGGCGATCGAGGGAGTGAACAAGTCGCCGTGCCGGGCCGGAAGGTGCACCCGGATGCGCGGGTGGTGCAGCAGAGGTTCGGACGGGCCAAGCGTCGGCCCGACGTACAGATGAATCATCAGATCTCGCCCAGGAGATAGGGCGGGGTGTCTTCCCGCAGGCACGGGTCTGCGGGAAGACACCCCGGTTCAGGAAGCGGTGTTGACTACCACTCCTACTCGACGTCCTCGGTGAGCGCACGGCGGGACTCAAGGCGGACCTGGAGCTGGCCCGTCAGGAGATCACCTCACTGCGGACCGAGCGGGACAAGCTCACCGACGCCCTGCGGCGTCAGCTCGGGCAGCGACTCGACCAAGCGGCAACAGGCGATCTGATCACCAGGATCAACGAACTGACCAAGCAGAACCAGCAGTTGATCACCGAACGGGACGCACTGGAACGGAAGAACGCGGCGCTGGAGGGACAGCTGGCTGAGGCGGAGGAAGACCTGGCCCGCGCCCGCACCAGCCTCCGCAGAATGATCCGCGCGGAGAACACCGCCGGCACTGAGTGAGTGATGGTGGCCGCCCCGGCGAGACAACGCGGCCACCACCCCCTATCCACACACGGATCCGGAAACCGGGAAGGAGCCCGTGGGGCAGAACGGAGCCGGTGCGGCACATTCTGGTCGACCCCAGGGGACTGACGACCGCCACGGGCGCTTGTCAGAGATCAGGAAGCGACCGGGAGATCCCTGGGTAGTACCCCTCTTCAAGTCGGAACAGGTACCTCCGGAGGTCCACGGCCAGCCCGCTGGATATGTATGCGGAGAAGTCCCGCAGTCCTTCGGCGGCTTCCTGCTCCTCTGGGATGTCGCTGGACGACCACTCGGGCAGCAGCGCTGCCAGGTACTCCGTCACCTGCGCACGGTCATGCCACCAGTCGCGAACGGCCTCGGGTGTCCACCGACTGTCGCCGTCGCAGGCGTAGCCGCAGTATGGATCGTTCTGCGCTGCTTCCGCCAGGCTCAGGACCTCGGTAGCAGTCGCCGGCTGGCGATACACGTACTCACCGAGGAACTCGCCGCCATAGAGCACATGGCGCGGCGCGTGCAGGCGGCCTGTCCAGCAGTTGTCGGCGATGCCGGTGTAGAAGGGGCCAGGAACGTTCAACCAGAGCCGGTCCTCCCAACGCCCGCCGAAGGACGCCTCGGGCTCACCGTCTGGAAGTGCTGCGATCGGATCCCAGAACAGCTCTTCGTCGGTCACGTTCGCAGGATAGATCCGACAGGACCGAGTGCGCGGAGATCGTCACTCGCATGTCCCGCCAAATGATCTTCTTTGGGAAGTTCGACGATGCCCTCGGCCTGCTGGAGCTCGCTGCCGTCCGGGCCGAGAGAGACGGCCACGTACGCGTCCAGGCACTGGTGCAGTTCCAGACCGGCCGCGTGCGCGCCGCCCTCAACCACCCATCCGAGGCGGCCCGTCACCTCGACCGCGCTGATGAGCTCCTCGTCTCCGCGACCACCGAGGCGCCCCAGGACTGGGCGGCGTACTTCGACAGCGCCGAGCATGCCGGCGCCCGCGCGGTCAGTGCCCGCGATCTGACCTACCAAGGCCACCACCACCCCGCCAGCCCTCACTTCGAGGCTGCCCTTCGGCTACGTGCCCCAGGCTTCGAGCGAGTCCGAGCAATGGGCCAGATCGGACTCGCCGCGGCCCTGTTCGATGAAGGCGAACCTGAGAGGGCAGCAGCAGCCGGCCACCAGGCACTGGATGGCTTGGGCATGCACTCGGCGCTGATCGCCTCCCGGGTGAACACCTTGCTCGCAGCCGCAAAGCGCTACCACACACCTGACGTCCTCCAGCTGCACGCACGCGCCGCCGACCTCGCGACCCGGGCGCCAATCACGTCGAAGATCGCTGCCTGAGGTCGGGTGTCCGCAGGGAGTCCGCGCCTGGCACCGGTAGCGAGGCCGGGCGCTACGGCCACGCCAGCCCCCCACTCTCCGGATCCCCGGCTTCCAGTCGGCGGCGCAGCGGCGGACCATCTCCTGGTCACTGCCCGGGAGTCACCACTTGTGGCGGAAGGGGCCGAATTCGGCAACGCGGTCGAGGTCGGAGGGTGATGGAAGCCGCGTCAGCTTGCCGGGGAAGACCTGCTCCATCGTTTCGCGCTTGAGCCTTGGCTCCCAGCGCAGTCGGCCACAGGCGCAGGCGATTGCCCCGTGCCCGTCGATGAGAATCACGAGCCAGCGACTCTTGCCGCAGCCGCAGACGACGTGCTCCACCATCGGCGCGAACGACACGTCCAGCATGGTGTGGCGCGCCACGGCGTACAGCGGCCAGTCGAGGTGGAGTTCATCCGCGATCACCACGTCGATGGCTTCGGCCCGACCCAGGGCCAGGTCGAAGCCCTCGGCGGCGCGGGCTTCGAGGATGCCGATGAACGGCTCGCAGTCCGCCTCGGCATCGAACGCCGGGTCTTCGTCAGCCGTCTGCAGCGTCCGGGCGAGCAACAACAGGCGCTCTTCGAGGAGCAGCCGGGGGCTGACGAGCGGCTCGGGCCGGCGGTACAGGAGTTCCTCCGCGATTTCCGAGGGCGCGTCCTGGATGGCGCGGGCCGCGGCCCGGGCACGGCGCAGCTGCTCCTGGTACTCCTCGGGGAGAGCCCGGGGTAGGAAGTAGTGCTCCCGGTAACGGCGTGCAATCTCCCAAAGACCCGGTTCGTACTGCTTCGGCAGGAGATTGGTCGGTACATGCCGCTCCCAGCGGGGCAGCTTGCCGGACGGCGGGGGCAGGTCCGGGGTGTTCTCCAGCACGAGCCGGTGCTTCCACCACACTCCCCGCGGAGTGACGAGCGGCTAGGCTTGATTGAAGGATGTCCCGTAGTCATCGGTCCGATGACGTGTAGTCCCAGAAGTGGGGCGAGAATCACGGAACTGTCGCGGGAATCCTTATGGGTTCTCCTGTGTTCTCGCAGGTCAGGGCCTTGGCTCCGGCGTTGTCGGTGGTGCTGCTGGCCCGGCGGGCTGTGGCGGTGTTGGTCGCAGGGGTGGTGGGGTCGGGGCGGGCCGACTGCCGCGGGGCGTCGCGTGAGCGTGTATTTCCGGGTCCCGTGACTGCCGTTGCGGGTTCGTCGGTGTCATCGCGGAGCTGGCTGAGCGTTCTTGCCGCGGCGTTGCGGGCATGGTTGGTGGAGATGCTGATGGACGTGGCTCTTTTGGTCCGCTTTCCGGAGCGCCTGCGCGGCAGGGGAACCGGATTCCTTCGGCGTGACGGGCCCGCGGACACGCGGTGCCGAGCGAGGGTCGTCGCCGGTCAGGCGGACTCCGGTGAGGTGTTCGGCGAGGGCCAGGGCCAGCTCCGTCCTGTCGGGGTACCGGGCCTGGTCGAAGTCCGGTACGGCTGCGGCGATGGGGCCGGGGGGCCATGTCCTCGGCGTGCAGGCGGGTGGTTCCGTCCGCGTACCAGCAGAAGCGGGTGATCGCGTTGACGTTGCGGAAGTGGGCGACCAGGGTGGTGTCCGCCCATGCGGCGATCGACTCCTCGCGGACGCCGAGGTAGCCGTTGGGTTCGACGACCAGTGTCCAACCGGCCGGGTCGGCTGCGGCGATGAGCATCCGCTCGCCGTCGGTCTCGGCCTCCAGGTCCTCGGCCGCCTCGCAGACGGCGTCGACGCCGGTGAGCCGAGGGCCGCTCTCCGCGCCTGCCCGGCCCAGCAGTTCGCCGGGCGGCACACCCTCGACCAGGGTCAGGCAGTAGGCGTCCTGCAAGGACGGGTAGAGGGTGCGGAACCAGCTGTGGTCCGGCGTGTGATCGCTCATGTGTGTCCTCTCTTTCGGATGGCTGCGGCGCGGCGGGGCGGGGGCCTCCCGTCCCGCCGTGTCCGTTTCGCACCCTACGGCCGCGGCATCGGGTCTCCGTCCAGGAAGGCATCGCCGACGCCTGAACCGGGTAGGTACCGACCGTGCGCGACATCAGTGGGGGCGAGCACGATCATCTGGACCAGCAGGTCATCGCGCGTGTCGTGGCGGCCCTCAGCGGCGGCAACCGCCGAGAGTTGACCAGTGCGTGGATGGCCTCGGCAGAACGGGCGCTGCTCTCTGCCGCCCTGTCCGACCGTCCGGACGCCGACACCATGGCCATGCTCCTGGGCCTGGTCCGCCTGTTCCGCTATGTCCTGGCCCCCACGCCGACGCCGTCCGACGCAGCTGATCTGAACGCGGCCCTGCACCTGCTCGGCAGGCCTGCGGTTCGCGATTCGCCCAAGCTTCCGCCCGAGGTGCGGGATCTCTTCGCGCTCGAGGACGCTGCAGCGAGGCTGGCCCGAGCCGGCAAGCGGCGAAGGATCCCGGCGCACCGGCTCTGGGCGAGGCTGCTCGTCCGGTCGCTGTACCTGCATCCGGCGTTCGCTGCGGAGGGCACGCGCATGGTGCGCGAGCACCTGACCGCCGCGTTCGCGGCCGCGCCGGACCCCGCCGGATCGCTGTTTGTCACCGCCGTCGCCATCGAGCTCTTCGACCGGACCCTCCCGGCCGCAAGGGAGGCGGCGTGGCTGCTGTGCGAGGCTGTGGACGCGACACCGCAGGACTCACCGGACCGCGTCCCGCGTCTGCGGGTGCTCGAAGCCCTCCTGACCGACATCGCGGACGGCAGCGGCCTGAAGTCCGACCGGCTGAGCGCACTGCAGATCGGCGAGTGGCTTCCGCGCGGGACCTCGCGGCTGGCCGGGACGAACCTCGTCAAGTACACGCTCGGGCCTCGCGGGCAGCTCCTGAAGGGAAGGCAGGAGGCGCCCAGCGCCGCCACCCTGGCCGACCTCCAGCGCCTCCGAGACCTCGTCGCGGCCTTCCTCGCCACGGGCGACCTGCGGCCCTTGCACGAGGCCGTCGCGCTCGCCCGCTCCGACCGGTGGCCGCCGTCCGACCATGCCGACCGCACCCACGCGATCGCGGACCTGGCGCACGCCCTGATCCGGGCCGCGGTGACGCTCGGCGGTGTGGGTCTGTTGCGCAGGGGCTTGGCGGTCATCGCCGCCGAGGAGAGCCGGCTGCCCATGGCCACCGACTACCGTGCCACCAAACGGCTCCAAGAGGCGCTGGGCATGCTCCACATGGAACTGGGCCTGTTCACCGGCGAGATCCAGCACCTGCGGGCAGCGCGGCACCAACTGCGCAACGCGACCGCCGACATCGAGTACGGCTCCGCCCCCCGTGAGCTGGGCCCCGACACGCGGGCGGCGCTGTGGTCCTCCTATCACCTGACGCTGGTGAACATGTACGGCGCGCTCCGCGAGCGCAGCTACCTGGAGGACGCGAAGGCGGCCCTGGACACGGCGGCCGCGATCGACGGGGTGTCCGTTCACCGGGCGCGGCAGATCCGCCACCAGCGCGCGCTCCTCGCCCTCAACCTCGCGTCGCTCCGCCATGGGGACGGTGTGATCGACGCCGAGGAGTTTGCTGCGACGATCGACAGCTGTGACGCCGAGCTGGCCGCCCTCGTCGCATCCGCCCAGGACGGCACCCCGCGAGCGATGCTGGGCGAGTTGTTCCACGGCCGGGTGGCCTGCCGCGTTCTGCGTCCGGACGCGACCGTGCCGTACGACCGGGAGACACGACGCATCCTCGACGAGGCGCTGCTGCTCATACCCGAATCCGACGTCCAGGCCCACGCCCGGATGAACGATTGGAAGTTTCGTCTCACCTCACGGCTGGCCGACGAACGGTCTCCGGATGCCGGCTCAGCCCGTCGACTGGCGAAGGAGCACTACGAGCAGGCGAGAGCCGCGGACGGTCCGGGCCTGCCCGCCGCCGCGTACGTCTGGGCCCAACACTGCCTGGCGGACGGCGAGTTCGCCCAGGCCGCGGCCGCAGCGTCGGACGCGGTGAGCGCACTCGGGGACATCGCCCGCTGCCAGGCGTACTTCCACGACAAACGGAGGACGCTGGCCGATCTCACCGCGCCGGCATGGCTGGCCGCACGCGCCTACTGCGAGGACGGCCGCCCTGGTCCGGCCGCCGCCGTCCTGGAGCGTGCCCAACTGCTGGTGCTGGAGGACATGTACCTGCGCCCTCAGGCGATCGAGGCCGCCGTGCGGCGCTCCGGCGACGCCGCCCTGGCCGAGCGCTACCGTGCCGTCGACAGGGTGCTGCGGCGTACCGACGCCAGGCCGCGCGACGTCCGGGCCGCCCTCGACGAACGCACCAGGCTGATGGGCCGGATTCACCTGCTGCCCGGCGTCGCTCGGGTGGGCGGACCGGCCATCGCGGAGGCAGCCGCGAGGACGCCGGCGCGCCTGAACGGCGGCGCAGTGGTGCACCTGCTCGCCGACTGGGCCGTCGTGACCCACGGCGACGGCCGGATGCGGGCCGTCCGGCTCGACGGGTTCGGCCGGGAGCGGGTGACCGCCAGGTACCGGACGTACCGCAGCCTCGCCATCGATCCGAGGAGCAGCGTTCCGGCCCGGTCGCGGTGCGTGGAGCAAACCCTGGACTGGCTCGCCTCCGCGGTCGTCGAGCCGCTGCTCCGTGAACTCTCAGGCGAGGAGCGGGTGCTGCTGGTGCCCACCGGTGTGACCGCCGCGCTGCCCCTGCAGGCCGGTTTCGCCGGTACGGATCTCCGGGTGACGTCGTTGCCGGCCACCTCACTGGCCCGGCCCGCCGTCGCCCCTCTCGGCCCGGGCACGTCCGCTGTGGCGGTGGCGGTCCCGCGACGGCCGGGCGCCGGCAGCATCCCCGGAACGGTCGAGGAGGTCGCGGCCGTACGGCGTGCCTTCCCCGGCGCCCGCCTGCTCGTCGACCGGGAGGCCACCCGGCAAGCGGTCACCGCCGGCATCCCGGCGGAGCTGCTGCACTTCGGATGCCATGGCGTCGCAGCGGAGGACGTCCTCGACGGGGCATTGCTCCTGGCCGACGGCGACCTGACGGTCAGGGACATCCTCGGTTTCCCGGCGCAGGTGCGCGGCACCCGGTTGGCCGTCCTGTCGGCCTGTCACAGCGCGGTGGCGGACCGGGCGCTGCCCGGGGAGGCGGTGAACCTGTCCACCGCCATGCTCGCCGCCGGCGTGGACGCCGTCATCGGTTCGCTCTGGCCCGTTCCGGACGCGGCGACCACGTCTCTGATGTCCCAGTTCTACGCGGCGCTCGGCCACGGCGCGGACCCCGCTCGGGCGCTCAGGACCGCCCAGCAGGCCGTCAGCGCCGATCCTCGCTGGCGCAGGCCGTACTGCTGGGCCGGCTTCGCGTACTGGGGACTCTAGAGCGGCGGAGCCCGTCAAGACTCAGGCGGGCGTGGTGTCTTCGTCCTCGGAGACGGTCTCCAGCACTGCCTCGGTCGGAACCTCGGCCGACTCCACCGCCCTCAGGTCCACCCGGCCACTGCGCAGCACCAGCCAGGCGTGCTTGGCCTCGTCGAACGACCGGAAGACCTTGGCCATCTCGTCGATGAGCTTGCGGGCAGCGGCAGCGGTGAGCGTCAGGCCGCCGAGGAAGACGGTCACGCCCCCCACCACCGAGACCGGATCGACGATCCGCTCGGGTTGCTCGTCCGCGTCGTTGCGCTCGGTCTCGACGGAGGCCAGCGGCCCGAACTCCGCGAGGGGAAGCCCCTGGAGAAGCTGCTCCAGCCGCGTGGCGACCTGCTCGGAGCTCACCCCCGCGGGCGGATCCACAATGATGACCAGCTCGCCCAATTGGCCCCCCACTCCGCGGACTTCCGTGCCTCGGGTGGCATCGTCGCACGCGCCTTCCACCTGGGCAACCACTCGCTGCTCGGTGCGACTAAGAACGACCGGCAAATGAATCACTTGAGGCGGCGTGTAGTGGGGCGGCCGCCCCATCGGTAGCGGGTGGTGGCGCGGCGGATCAGCATGCGGAGCGTGACCAGTGCGGCGGCCAGGTGGAGGTAGAACTCGACGACCGCGCCGTTCCTCTCCGTACAGCGCCGCAGCTTGCCGTAGCCATTCATCCACGAGTGCGTTCGTTCCACCGTCCACCGCTTGCCGGCCTGGATTGGGGCGGGCACTCCCTTGCGGGCGATCTCGCCGGTGAAGCCCAACTCCCGAAGCAGAGTGCGGGACTTGTTGTTGTCGTAGCCACGGTCGAGGTTGACGTTCACGTCCTCGGGCAGGGGTCCGACCTGCCCGATGGCGGCCTCGAGAGTCGGTCCGAGGAGAGGCGAGTCGTGGCGGTTGGCCCCCGCGGCAACCAGGCCGAGCGGGACGCCGTGGGCCTCGGTGGCGATCGAGCGCTTCAGGCCCTGCTTCCCACGGTCGACCGGGGACCGACCCGCGCGCTCGCCGCCGCACGGGGCCTTGGTGATGCAGCCGTCGACGGATATCTCAACGGACGTTAAGTCCCTTTACTCATGGTTGGGGATCGCTCGTTCGTGTGATCGTTCGATGAACTGACGTGTTGGCCGGGGGGTAGGTGATGTTGTGCGGCGTATGGAGAGACTGGCGTATCCGAGTGACGTGACAGATGAGCAGTGGGAACTGGTCAGACCGATGATCGAGTCGTGGAAGCAGGAGCGGGTGGCCCGGTCGGCGACCGGGGACCCCGGGTCCTGCGACCTGCGGGAGGTCGTGAACGCGATCTTCTACCAGAACCGGACGGGCTGTCAGTGGCGTTACCTCCCGCACGACCTGCCGCCGTGGTCGGCGGTGTTCTACTACTTCACGCTGTGGCGCCAGGACGGCCTTGACCAGCGAATACAGGAGCTGCTGCGCTGCCAGGTGCGGGAGAGAGCCAAGCGATTAGAGGACCCGTCCCTCGTGATCATCGACACCCAGTCCGTCCGTGCGGCGGCCGGGGTTCCGAAGACCACGACGGGGCTGGACGCCGGCAAGAAGGTGCCGGGCCGCAAGCGTGGGCTCGTGGTCGATGTGCTGGGCCTGATCATCGGGGTCGTCGTCCTCGCGGCCTCCGCCCACGACAACGCCGCCGGCACCGCCCTGCTCACCCAGGCCGCCGAGCGATGCGGCAACCGCCTGGAGAAGGCCCTGGTCGACCAGGGCTTCAAGGATGAGACCGTCATCCACGGCACCCTGCTCGGCGAACCAGCCGGTACGCCACCGACGGCATCTCCGTGTGCTGGGTGGCACTGTCTTCCCGGCGCTGGGTGGGGGGCGGGGCGTCCACGCACACGTACACGACGTCGGCGCCGCGAACGGCCTCCTCGGCGCCCAGGGTGAAGGCCAGCCGGTCGGCGTCCTCCGCGATCAGCTCGACTGGGCCGTCCTCCTGGATTGGCACCCCGCCGCCTCGGAGGACCTGGCTCTCTCGCCGCCGGCCCGCGGGAGTTCCGCCGTGCCCCCTGTCGGAGGTTCCACTCTTCGCGAGGCAGGTAATGCCGGAGGTCGAGCCACTCGTGCGGCAGGAAGACTTCCGGCAGCCTGTGCCGTTGGACCCGCCGCTACTGCGCCGGCTTCACCCGGGGACAACACCGGCAGGTAAATCGCCGGGCACGAGGGTGGCATGCGAGCATGCCACATGCCGCCGGGTGCCGCGCCGGTGTACTACTGGGAATGCCGGTGTACTACTGGGAATATGGTGCTTCCGGTTCATCTCCCGGTGCCCCTCGCCGAGGCCCGCCCGATCGAGGCACTGCCCACCAACCTGGGGGACCTCGCCCTGGAGGCCAAGCTCGACGGGTGGCGTCTGGTCCTGGACACCGAGCGCGCGCAGGCCTTCGGGCGCCGCGGCACGAACCTGACCGCCCGGTTTGCCGATCTCGCCGAGGACTCCCGCCAACTAGGGTCTGTTTCAGAAGTGGATCAAGGTCGTGCGATGATCACGTTCCATGGCTCGGGGAGATCTGACAGACGCGCAGTGGGCGGCGCTGGAACCTCTGTTGCCGCGGGGTGTCAAGGCGGGTCGGCCGCCGGTGCACACCAAGCGGCGGCTGATCAACGGCATTCGGTTCCGCACCCGCACCGGCATACCGTGGCGGGATCTCCCAGAGCGCTACGGACCGTGGGAGACGGTCTACGGGCTGTTCCGTCGCTGGCAGCGCGACGGCACATGGCACCGGATTCTCGAGCAGCTGCAGGCCCGCGCCGATGCGAAGGGTCTGATCACCTGGGACATCTCCGTCGACTCCACGATCGCCCGCGCGCACCAGCACGCGGCCGGCGCGCGCAAAAAGGTGCCCCTATGGTTTTGGTCAAGCGGCTGAGGCTTCCGGTGCCTGGTAGAGAGTGCCGTCTCTGAGCATGGCGAAGAGCACGTCGATGCGGCGTCGGGCGAGGCAGACGAGTGCGGCGACGTGGTGTTTGCCCTGGCGACGCTTCGTGTCGTAGTAGGCGCGTGATTCCGGTTGGGACAGTGCCGCGAACGCGGCGAGGTAGAAAGCTCGCTTGAGCTGCTTGTTGCCGCGCCGGGACGGGCGTTCGCCGCGGATGGAGGAGCCGGAGTTCCTGGTCACCGGGGCGAGGCCGGCGTAGGAGGCCAGATGGGCGGCGGAAGCGAAACCGCTGCCGTCGCCGACGTCGATGAGGATGCGGGCTCCGGTCCTGACCCCGATGCCGGGCATGGAGGTCAGGACCGGGGAAAGAGGGTGGGCCTCCAGTAGTTCCTCGATCCGGGCCGAGAGGAGCCGGCGTTGGTCGGCCACGGTGCTGAGCGAACGTGCGAGGCTGGGAACGATCAGTGCGGCGGCGTCGGTGCCGGGCACGACGACGCTCTGCCCGTCGAGGGCCGCGAAGATGTCGTCGACGAGGCGCTCGGCTATGCGCGGTGCTTTGGGCCGCAGCAGCGTCACGAGCCTTCTCCTGCCTGCTTTCCTCAACTCCCCTGGGGAGCCGAAGCGTTCGAGCAGGGCCAGGACGGCCGGATGGTCGAGCCGGGGGCCCAGGACCCGTTCCAGCGAGGGGTGGATCTGGGTGAGCAGGCCTCGCAGGCGGTTCTTGATCCTGGTGGATTCTCCGGCGAGATCGTCGTCGAAGCCCACGATCATTTCCAGCTCGGCGATCGTTTCGTCGGTCGGGGCGAGGTCGCGCAGGGTGTGCGGCATGGTGCGTGCGGCGTCCGCGATGATCGCGGCATCACGCGCGTCGGTCTTGGCCTCACCCGGGTAGAGATCGGCGATCCGCCGCATCGTCAGCCCGGGCAGATAGGCGACTGCACAACCCGCGTCGCGGGCCACCGCCAGCGGCAGGGCGCCGATGGAGGCCGGCTGGTCGACCACGACCAGCACGGTGCCGTGCTTGGTCCGCAGCCTGGCGAACAGCTCGCGCAACTTCGGCTCGTTGTTGGGCAGTTGCTTGTCGAAGACTCTCTTCCCGGCTGGAGTGAGCGCGGTGGCGTGGTGTTCCCCCTTGCCGACGTCCAGACCGAGGTAGACGTTGATGTCACTGGTGTCGATCACGTGCCCTTTTCACAGCGGTTGCGCCCTCCCCGGCCTACCTGTGGCATCAGCGTGCCGGCATCCACGTTACGAAGAGACTGCCTCACCCGAACGGGATCGGCGCTCGTGCCCCTAATCAGCGGTCTGCCAATG
The DNA here is from genome assembly GCF_044767505.1 of Kitasatospora sp. NPDC101235. Taxonomy (NCBI): domain Bacteria; kingdom Bacillati; phylum Actinomycetota; class Actinomycetes; order Kitasatosporales; family Streptomycetaceae; genus Kitasatospora; species Kitasatospora sp. NPDC101235. The sequence continues at coordinate 7,897 of NZ_JBIWNZ010000057.1, read as the reverse complement.
CCTCCGCACCCGGTGACACCACCTTTTCGATCATGATCGACTGGGGATGCAAGTCATGCCGGGCCCGGAGGCCGGGAGCCCCATTGCGAGGCCACGAAAAAGGCTCTGGCCGGAGTTCCGTGAAATCCCAGGTCGGCGGCATGCATGCAGGATCGTTTCCCTGCGGGATGACCTGCGCGTGGTCCTCCACTCGATCGAAGATGTGCTGTTCCCCGGAGTCGACGTTGAACTGGAGCGGCTGACCGCCAACCCAGAGGTCCTGCTGATGGAGGTGGCCGCGTGCGGCCCACCGGCCCGTTGCCCAGGCTGCGGAAGCCCAGGAACGCGGAGACACTCCACCTACTGGCGGACACCCGCCGAACGACCGTTTGTAGGAAGGAAGTTGGCGATACGCCTTCGGGTGCGGCGCTTCTTCTGTGACCGTACCCGATGTCGGCGGACGACCTTCGTCGAACAGGTCCCCGGGCTGAGCGAGCGCCACGTACGCTCCAGCGTCGGGCTGAAGCAGTGGCTTCGGGCCGTCGCCACCGAGCTGGGTGGCCGGGCCGGCGAACGGCTGTGCCACAAGCTCAGCATCACCGCCGGCCGGACCCGCCTCCTCGGGCTACTGAAAGCGCCCGAAGTGCCCGAGCGGGCGCCGCGGGTACTCGGCGTCGACGAGTTCGCCTTCCGCAAGGGCCGCACCTACGGGACCGTCCTCGTCGACGTCGAGACCGGCCGCGTCGTGGACGTGCTCCCGGACCGCACCTCCGAGACCTTCGCCGCCTGGCTGCGTGAACACCCCGGCGCGGAGATCATCTGTCGCGACCGAGCCACCGCCTACACGCGGGCGATCAAGGAAGCGGCCCCCCATGCATGCGACCGAGGTGGCGGACAGGTGGCATCTGCTCCAGAACCTGTCGGCCGCGGTCGAGAAGACCTGCCACCAGCACCGCTCCTGCCTGCGCAAACACGTCGAACAGGAGGAGCCGACGCCCGAACCTCCAGTGATCGACCTGCCAGTCCCGGAACTGCCTCGCGCGCCGATCGTCGAGCGCACCCGTGACCGCTACGCGGACGTCCACCGGCTGCTGGAACAGAAGTGGACGATCAGCGCCATCGCCCGCCACCTCGACCTGGACCGCAAGACCGTGCGCCGCTTCAAGACCACGCCACTGGACGAACTCCTCGCCTCCGCGAAGGACTTCGGCATCCACAAGGCCAGGCTCCTGGAACCATTCAAGCCCTACCTGAACAGCCGGTTCACCGCCGGATGCACCAGCGGAACCCGGCTGTTCCACGAGATCCGGGAGCGCGGCTACACCGGCAGCATCCAAGTCGTGCGCCGCCACCTGGCCAAGCTCCGCGAAGGGACGGCGGAACCGGTCCGCGCCGACATTCCCAGCCCGCGCCGCATCACCTCGTGGATCATGCGCCCGCGAGAGAAGCTCTCGGACCAGGAGGTGGAGAAGTTGCTCGATGTTCGGATCGTCTGCCCAGACATCGCCCGGGCCCATGACCTGGCCCGCTGCTTCCGCGACCTGCTGGTCGACCGGCGCGGCGGCATGCTCCTGGAGTGGATCCGCCAGGCCGAGCAGGACGCTCCCGCCCCGGTTCGCTCGTTCGCCGGCTTCCTCCGCCGGGACCTCGCCGCCGTCACCGCCGGCCTCACCCTCGAATGGAGCTCAGGCAAGGTCGAAGGCAACGTAAACCGGATCAAAACGCTTAAACGCGCCATGTACGGCCGAGCCTCGTTCCGGCTCCTCCGCACCCGGATCCTCACGCGGTCGTGAACGCCAAGGCGAACGTGGCTCAGGTCAGCAGGCATCCGCCCTGCGGATCGAAGCAGACGAGCCCCGAGGACCGCGCGACATCGGCGGCATACGGGGCGGCCTCCTGGTACTTGCTGAACACCATCCCGAAGTAGAACAGCGGGCCGCTCGCGTTCCTGATCAGCGGCCCATCCGACCAGGGGCTCGCGTCCTCGTCCTCGTCGTCCGGACTCAAGTCAGGCCACCGTGCCACCAACGCCTCGACGTACTGCCTGATACGCGCTGTCGGCTCGACGCCCCGACCGCCCATGAATTCACCGTAGAGATCCGTGAACACCACACGCGCCGCAGCGTCGCTGCCAGGACGCTCGCCTTCCCACACAGCCAGGTCGTAACTCATGGCTGCATTCTGCACGTCCTCGCTGACAGATCCCCCTGTCGAACGTCCACTGCACATGATCAAGACTTCACGGAACTCCGGCCAGAGCCACGAAAAAGGTAACGGGATCTACAGGTCGAGCCACCCGGCGGCGTCTTCGCCGAGCCCGACGACCACGGACTCGGACGCTCTCGCGGTGGACTGACCACCAAGATCCACCTGGCCGTCGAGCAGGCCCAGAAGCTGATGTCGCTCGTGATCACCGCCGGACAACGGGGTGACTCCCCGCAGTTCCAGGTCGTCCTGGGCCGCATCCGAGTGCCGCGTCTCGGCCCGGGGCGCCCGCGCACCCGGCCGGACAAGGTCCGCGCTGACAAGGCGTACGGCTCCCGCGCGAACCGCGTCTACCTGCGCAGACGTCGTATCGGCTGCACGATCCCGGAGAAGCGCGACCAGATCGCCAACCGCAAGAAGCGCGGCTCCCGCGGCGGCCGGCCGCCGAAGTTCGACAAGGCCGACTACCGCGATCGCCACGCCGTGGAGTGCGGCATCAACCGCCTCAAGCGCCACCGCGCGGTAGCCACGAGATACGACAAACTCGCCGTCCGCTACGAAGCGACCGTGCTGGTCGCAGCCATCAACGAGTGGCTGTGACCAGCACTTTCGAAACACGCCCAGGGCCCTCGATCCTCGACGGCGAACTCCTCGGACTCGACGCCACGGGCCGCATCGACTTCACGGCGATCCGACGCCGATCGCCCCGGGGGCCCCGACCCGGCGAAGACTTCAAGATCGTCTTCGCGGCGTTCGACCTGCTCGCCCTCGGGACGGACGACCTGCGATCCCACCCGTACCACGACCGCCGCGCCGAGCTGGACCAGCTACTGCACAACGCCCCAGCCGCCATCACGACCGTTCCCGCGACCCAGGACCTCCCCAGCACACTGGCCTGGCTCTCCGCACCCGGAGTGGAGGGCCTGGTCCTCAAGAGAACCGACGCCCCGTACCGGCCGGGCAAGCCCGCCGGCGGCTGGCTCAAGTGGCGCGAACGCCACCCCGTCGACCTCATCGTCGTCGGCGTGACAGCCACCGACCCGGCCCACCAGGCCCTCGTCCTCGCCCAGCCGAACCACGCCGGCCGACTGCGCCCCGTGGCCGTCACCCTGCCCATCGGCACCGTGCTGCGCGCGGAGATCGCCCCGCTGCTCCACCCGGAAGGGGACGTGCGCGACCTGCCGGAGCCCGTCGTCGGCCTGCCCGGCAGCGGGCACCGGGGCCGCTACCTGCCGGTGCTGCCCGAGGTCGTCCTGGAGGTCCAGGCAGACCAGGCGAGGCCGGAATGGGGGAGGTTCCGCCACCACGTGCGCGCCAGCCGGATCCGCTACGACATGACCCCCGCGGACGTCCTCCCCACGGAGTCGGCCCGGGCCGCCGAGCCGCCGGCGGGGACCGTCAAGCGGACTTGACGCGATCCCTACGCCCAGCCGCTCCTGCGTGACAGGCTGACCCACTGCGGCCCGGGCCGGGCCGGCACCGAGGAGAGGGACCAACGTGGGCAACGCCGCACTGATGAGGGGTCGGCTTCCTCTCAGCGTGCGTGATCCGTTTCAGCGGCAGCGCCAACAACACCCGCCAGCTCGTCAGCCGACTCAGCGGTGAGGCGGTAGAACCCCTGGAGGCTGATGGAATGTTCGAGACGGCCGTCCACCACGTACTTCAGAACACGGGTCTGACCTCGCCGGTTGCGCCAGGTAAGCCGCTTCAGGAGGTCGCCGGGTATTGGCGTCTCGAAGCTCACGGGCGTGGCGTCCACGTGCACGGGCTCGGCACCGCACCCGCCGGCACCGAGCATCGACCAATCGCTGTGGCCCGGGAAGGCTGGATCGTCCCACGTCGCGGGGGCGGTGCCACAGCAGTCACGTCGTTCCATGTCGAGCACTCGCATCCGGCTCACCACGAAGACCTCGCACCGGCTCACGTGCAGCGCATACACCCCGTCGCCGGCACGAGCCCCCGACCAGGCGGGCAGGGAGGTATGGACCCCACTGAAGGCGACCGGCGGCCGCTCGCCCACACGCCCCGCTTTGCGCAGCGCACGGCATGTGTCATGGGTCCACAAGACGGTGAAGGCATCAGACATGCCGTGATCCTAGAAACGAGGACCGACAACCTCCGCCCCGCCTGCCACGACCCGCATGGCCTCGCGGATCTGCGGCGGCCTGCGGTGCGCCGGTGTACGCCTCCGGCCAGCCCTACGCGATCCTGCGGCCGGCCGCCCACCGCGCGGGCCGGGGAGAGCCAGCCGGGCTGGTGGTCCTGACCGCCGGCGACGCCGAGCAGCGGGCGGTCATGATCGGGTACCCACATTCCCGATCGGTTCGACACCCGCGCCCACCAGCACAGCCCCGGCCCTGGGACGCGGCCATGGCCACCGCCGCCCACCGAACCCCGCCACCGGGCTACGCTGCGCCCGACAATGCACGGGCGAACGAGGGGGCACGCATGGCGGAGATCGTCGTACCCGGACCGGAACCGCATTGGCAGCCGGCCACCGTACCGCCCTACGACAACGGCCAGAACCCGGCCGCGCAGTCCAGCCTCTGGGAAACCGCAGCGAGCACCTTCCGGATGATCGCCGGCCTCAAGCCCCCACTGGACGCCCTCGCGGCCCGGCTGCGCCTGAGCGTGGAGCGCAGCTGGGAGGACCTCGGCGAGGTGGATGCCGCCGTGTTCACGATCGACCGGTGGCACTTCGCGCTCAGCCTCATGCCCTACGGGCAGAGCGAGACGTGGGTGTGGCTGCACCGCTCCCACGAGGACGCCGACGACGCGCTCCGGGTGCTGCTGGAGGCCCTCGGGCTGGGCGAGGACGCCGTGGTCTTCACCGGCGGCCTGGACACTGGCCTCCACTACCACGGCACCGGCCGGCCCACCTGAAGCACGCCCCGTCGACCAGCGACCGCCCCTGACCTGCGCGAACCACCGGGAACACCCGGGGCGCAACACACTGCTGCGCCCCGGCTCCGTCCTCCGTACGGGTGACGGGCGGGTTCGGCAGCGGGATGAGGCGGGCAGATCATTCGGCATGACGACACCTCAGGCCAGGCGCCGACGTCGCCGCCGCCCGGCCGCGCCTGCCGCCCCCGTACCCGCTGCTCCGGCCCGCGCTCGCAGGCCGCTGATGTCAGCCCGACCAGGTGGCGCCGGGTGCTGCCGGACCTGGTCTAGCGAACATCTCACCCCCAAAGGCCTGGTGGTCCGCACGACCTGGCACGAGCCCGCTTGCCCAGCCTGGACAACCCGGTGATACCGCAACAGCCCTTCCACCAGGTCACCGGCCGGACCCATGGTGACCACCCGGCCACCCCGAAGAAGGGCCCACCATGGCGCGCACGACCGCCGACGCCTTCCTGTCCGACTCCAGCTGGGGCGCGGACGAACCGCAGCCGCAGCCGACGGCGCGGGCAGCAGGATCGCCCACCAGATGCAGATCTCCTTCGACTCGCAGGTCGGTGGCACCGTCGAGATCGGCCGGTGCGCCTTCGTCAACGAGGGCTCGCAGCCGTTCACGGGGACATCGAACTGCGTCACGCCGACCCTCGTGAAGGTACTTCCGCCGACCTATGCCGCTCCGGCCCCCGCTGCTCAGGCCGACCAGGAGTCGGCGGCCACCTCCTCCTGAGCACGCCGAACGGCTGCCAAGTGCCCGGAGCCGGCCGCCCAGCCACTGGGCGGCCGGCTCCGGGCCAGCGGCTGCAGGGGTCAGCCGCCCGCGCAGTGTGGTGCCGTCGACCCAGGCGGGCCGGGCGGAACTTCCGCCCAGCCACCGCCCGTTGCGGTTCCTGGTCGTCGGTTGCCTTGCGACCCGTTGCTGCCCCGACTGACGGCACGGCCAACACAGCCAGGACTTGCACCAACCTTCCGCCGGGCCGCACCACCTCGGCCCTACCAGCCGTCCCCCAGGGCCTCCAGCTGCGGCTGCCGATCCTGCCGCCGGTCCGGGCACGGTCGGCGCCTGGGGCCGCGGTGGCGGGTGGTCCACAGCCACTACTGAGCCGTCCGCACCCGTCGACGAGAGCACCAGCAGACAGGCGGCCGATCCCCTTACAAAGGGTTGCTGAACCAAGATGTCCGGTAGTGCTCCTCCTTCGGCGGCCACCCGAGCTGCAGCCCGTTCTCGTCGGCAGCGTTGTACACCCACAGCGCCGTATCGCCCAGTTCGAGTGCGAACCCGGTCAGCATCCACGCCGGCGGATGCTGACCGCCGCCCGCACCGGCCAGACCCGGGCTCCACTCGGTGACACCGACCGCGGTCACCGTCCGTCCGACCACCTCGTCCAGCACCGGATGCGCGTCGCTGCGCCAGGTCAGGGACCAATCGTTCCACCACGTCGGCGCCGTGCCGGTGTCGATCGCCGCCGGGGTGGCAGACAGGAGGTCGAGCCGGTTCACGCAGACCGCGACCTGTCGGCCCCCGATGGCGAGGAGCGCGGGTAGGTCCGCGAACCACTCACCCTCCTCGCCGATCCAGACTCCCCAGGCCCCGGTGACCCGTTCACCGACCAACGAGCCAAGCCATTGCCCCTCACAGCCCGCCATCTCAGCGGCTCTGCTGTGCCAGCAGGGCCGCCACCCTTCAATTCCCCAGGTCGCTTCCACACGGCCAGCCCACACCGTGATCCGAACACGCCGCCACCCCTTTCCCGCCGCGCAGCCTCCCCGGGGCCGAGGCCGGGCCTACGCCCACTCGACGCCGTGCCCGGCGAGTGTCCGAGCTGCCCCGGGCTGAGCTTCGCCCGGCGTGCCGTGGTGTTGTTCAAGAACGCGCCCAGCCCGACGAAGACGACCTCGACGCTCTCCTCCCCGCCGGGCCCGGTCACCACGATCTCCAGCGGCTCCTTGTGGAGCCAGGGCACCTTGGCGTGGCCCTCGCGTTCGACGAAGGCCGTGAGGGCCGCCAGGCCCTGCGCGAAGCGGTCCGCCCGCGACACCTTCGGCTTCGCCTCGGCCTTCGCAGCAGCGAGCCCAGTGTCGGCCTCGATGCCGATCGCCGCCAGCAGGTCCTGCTGGTCCTCCTCCAGGCCCGGCCCAGCCGGCCCGCTGCGCCTTCACCCATCGCCCGAGCTGCTCGCCCTCGAACACCGTGTCGGCGGGCAGCGCGGCCCAGTCGACCAGGCCGTCGCACTCCATCCACCACTGTCGCGCGGTGGCGTACGTTCGCTACCAGGTGATGGGCCAGGCCGGGTGCGGGGCGGTGGAGTGGGACAGGGGTCTTGCCGCCGGCTGGAATGTCACAGTCGTCGGCCATGCTGTCCGGCATGAACGAGGACTCCTTCTGGCAGCTGATCGACGGGTGCAGGCCCACCCGGCCCGACCAGGATTCGGAGCAGCTCGCCGCCGCCCTGGAGGCCAGACTGATGAACGGCCGCTCTCGGCGGTCGTGGGATTCGCCGAGCAGCTGTCCTGTGCCCTGTACCGACTCGATCGCAAGGAGTACGGCACCGGGGTGCCGGGTGACGCCTTCCTCTACACTCGCGCCGCCGTCGTGGCCGCGGGGCGAGCAGAGTACGAAACCGTGTTGAACGACCCCGCTCTGTTCGGGCCGTACGCGGAGGACTTCATCTGGGCCGAGCCCCTGCTGTACGTCCCGGACAACGCATACCAGAGCCTGACGTTGCCCTTGCCGAAAACGTCATCCGCTCTGATCAGGCAGCATGTTGGTACTCATGGAGGAGGCCGCCGAGTCGGTCGCGTCGTCGTATGTCGA
>NZ_JBIWNZ010000056.1:0-24353 GCF_044767505.1 Kitasatospora sp. NPDC101235 | reverse complement strand
AGACTCGCGACAGGCACTGCCGGCTTTCGCGGTCCGGTCCCGCGACGTAGTGACGACACTCCGGAGCCGCTGCGCATCGAGGCCTCGGATTCTGCGCATCGGTTACGCATCCAGCGCCGACACTGCACATCAACTCGCGGCCAGGACAAGCGGGTGCAGCACCCCCTTGTCCTGGCGCTGCTGCTGGAGGTTGTCCTGGGCAGTCCGGCCTGCCGGGCCTGGTTGTCCCTGAGGTGGAGCAAGTTTTCCCGCCCGGACGCCGCTGCGCCCTCGGTGGTGCAGCACGCAGCACGAAGCACGGTGCAGCGGGTCGTGCTGCACCGTCCGGGGCCTGGCGTACTACGGCGTCGGCCGACGTCATCGCCGTACTGCTGTACCCGCTGCACCTGCCGCTCCCGGCCCCCAGGTCACAGCCACCAAGCCGTCCGGGTGCCCGGCGCCCTGGCGGCCGGGCCCGGGAGCGGCATCAAGGTGAGCCGCGCTTCGGCGGTCACCCGGTCACCAAGGTGGGACGGTCCACCAAGGTTCCCGCTCGGTACCTTGATGCCCGCCCGCGGCCGGGCCCAGAAGCCTTGGTGAGCCATCAAGGTAGCGGCGTTCTCGCAGGTCAAAGCATTGGTAGCGCGCTCCTGCCGGTCACCAAGGTACGCGGCCGCCGCCGGGTCACCAGGGTGCGGGCCCGCCGTGGTGATGGCGGGCGACGGCCTCCAGCAACGCCTGCCGCGCGCCCCACAGCCGCCCCTGCTCGGCGGCCAGGGCGTCGGCCGCCCACACCGGCAGCGGCCTCCCCAACGCCGCCGCCGCCAACGACTCCTCCAGCCCGGTGTCGGCCTGCTTCCACTCCTCCAGCTGCCGGATCAGACCCCGCACCAGGACGTCGACGGCCCGACCCGCGCCCTGCCCGTCCCGGCGGGCCTCCTGCGCGGCCTCCCCGAGGACGTCCTCGTCCAGATCCTCAAACGCCTCCTCCCACCGCGCAGCCACCAGCCGCCGATGGCCCGCCAGCACGCCCTGGAGATCGGCGTCGACCGACTCCCGGGCCCACGGCAACGGGGACCGCGGAGACCGGACACCCGCGGCGGCCAGGACCCGGTCAGCGCCCGGCCCCAGCCCCAGGCCGCGCCGCGCGCGAGACGAGGAAGTGCTGCTCACTCCCGGTCAAACGCCGCCGTCCCCGGATTCGTCACCCCGGCCGCCAAACCGGCGGCGCAGGTCGGCCGACCGCGGCTCCCGCCGTGCCGATCGCACGTAGGTACCACCGCAGGCGCCACCGAGCACGCCACCGTAGGCACCGCAGCCACCACCGAAGGTACCCCGCCGCCTCTGCCCGTCGCCGAGCGTTTCCGCAGCTCAGAAGCGGTTTCCTGGATGCCGGTAAATCCGAGGACCCCCTTCTGTCTGTCCCTCTGCCCTGGGTTCTGGGTTGGGCGGGTGCGGTTCGGATGACGGTCCGGACGGCGGGGGTCTCCACCCTGCGGGGCTGTTTTTCCTGGTGGCGCCCAGCGCGTGCTGGACGGCCGACGCCCTTCCGCCCCGCACCGTTCCTGTGCTGCCATACCAGGATGACTGACACTCAATTCCCCCGGCTGAAGCACGGCTCCGACGCCTGGTGCGCGGCCCGGGACAGCATGGTCGAAATCATCAAAGGCTGGGCAACCGAAGGCCGGACCGACTACTACGGCACACTGAGCGAATCGCTGAGAGACGCAGGCTTTTCCGTCCCGCCCCGGGGCACGTTGATGAGCAACCTCCTGGAGGCCGCGTGCCGGGTTGAAGCCGACAGGGGCGTTCCGGTCATCCTGACCGCCATCGTGGTGAACAAGCAGAGCCAACGGCCATCCGCACAGTTCGAGGTGCTCGCCAAGACCACACCGTTCCGGCGCGGGGACGAACCGGGTTGGAGCTGGGAGACGGAGAGGGACCGGGTGTTCGCCCACTACAGCTAACCCACGACGGACCGGCCGACAGGGAGGAACCCCGGGACCGAGGCCCCGCGATTCCTCCCGGAGGCAGCGTGAGCCGTCGGGCGGGTAGCGGTCGCGTCGCCGGCAGGCCACGACCCTGCCCAGACCGAAGCCGCTGGACCGGTGGCGCGCACCGGCGTGCTGGGGACCGGTACCCCCGGCACGCCCGGACGCCTTACAGCCCGCCCCAGGGCCCGCCGAGCAAGCCGCCGCCCCCCCATCGCCGCGCTGCGCCACGTCCGCACCCCCGCCGCCGTCCTGGAAAACGCGTTCCACCTCGCCCAGCACAGCCCTACGCCGCCCCGCTCTTCCGGGAGACCGCCGCCGGCCTGGCCGCCGCCATCCGGCAGCACCTCCCCGCCGCCCGCACCCCACCCCCGCCACCGCCGGCTCCTCCCCCGGCTGCGCCCGGCGGCGGCGCCGGAGCCACCGGCGCCCCGCACGCCATGCTCGTCAACGAGCTGATCATCACTGCCGTCACCGGCACCACCACCCACGACGCCCCACCCCGCACCGACAAACGCCAGGCACCCCCGCGCCGCGCCCTGCCCGCCGGCCCGTGGTCGGGGCCGGAGGCCGCTTCCCGGCTCTGCTCGGCGGTGGCTTGCCCTGCGGCCCGTCGGCGAGTTCTCGGTAGGCCGACGTATCACCGTTCCGTGATCCACAATCCGAGATCGCTTTGACGACAGTCGCTAGTCAAGTCGTACGGGCGTGAGGGCGTCCCGGGCGACCTGTTCAGTGGCGGGCAGGCTGACCGCGTCCACCTGGTCCGTGTTCTGATCGAGGCTGGGCGCCGGTGAGTACGACACGCTGAGTGCCACGTTGGCGCGCCGAACGAGGACGTACACGGCGCCGCCGGGCTGCCACACGCGGCGGGCTTCGTCGCCGAAGCCGGTGATCGTGTCGGAGCGTGACCCGGGATGGTGGGCATCGCGTATGTTCAGCGCCTGCTGCTTGCGCGCGTTCGTGGTGGCATCGGAGCCGAATGTGCCGTCCCACTTGCCCAGCACGTAGTCGATCACGAGAGTGGTGCCGTTCTCCTGATCGCGCCAGACGCACCGTGAGCCGGAACCGTAGCCGGCGTCGAAGCGTCCGCTCCCGTTGGCAGCCGCGTTCGGCGTCAGATGCGCCGCTGCCGCAGCCCCGGCCGTACACGCCTGGGGCAGCTGCGAAGCCTCATGCCGCCCAGGCCACCACGGCGCATTCCACGGGCGGTCGGCGACCAGCGCAATCGCCGCCACCACCACCAGCACCACAAGACTGTCGAGCCCGGGACGGAGCTTCCCACGCCACCCCTGCAACGGCCGGGTGAGGCTCGGGCCGATGGTTCCCTGAGCCAGGACCGGCGCGTGAACGGCGGGCGCAGCAGCACCACGGGCCTTGCCGCTCCCAGCGCGCCCCATCAGGCGCAGGACGGCTAACGCGCAGACCCACACGGCGACAGCCAAGAACAGCATCGCGCTGCCGATCATGTTCTGGCCCGCGAACCAGCTACGGACCATCAGCAGAAGCACCACCAGAACGGCCGACGTCAGCAGCGCGAGGTGGGACACAAGTTGCTTGTGCGTCTTGCCGTCCTTGGGCGATAAATCATCCATCCGGGCTCCTCAACATCGAGCGAATCAGTGTCGCTGCGTACATACCCCGAACGCGGACGATCGAGGCGGCCGGAGCGGCGGCGTCCGCGCCTCGACCACCAGGACGGCCAGACAACTTCACCGGATAGCCCGGCGGGCCTGGCCTGCTTGCTGGACCCGGCCCGCCGCCCGGGCCTGCTCGCCCGCTGCGCCGCCGTCCTGGACGGAGGCGTCCATCGTGGCGACCAGCGTGATCCGCTCGCCCATCGACAGTTCCGGCAGTCCCTCGGCGACCGCGCTGCCGGTGACGACGTCGGCCGCCAGGTCGTACGCCAGCTCGTCGCAGCTGCCGGTCGGGGCAGCCGGCGGTATGCCGATCGCGGCGAGAAGATCCTGCCTGTCGGCCTCCAGACCGGACCAGCCAGCCCGCTGCGCCTGCACCCAACGCCCGAGCTCCTCACCCTCGAACACCGTCTCCTCGGTCAGCTGCGCCCAGTCGACCCGTCCGTCAGACTCCAGCCACCACTGTCGGGCGGTGACGTACGCGCGTCTTCCACGCCAGAGCCTGCGCGCGTACCGGGGCGGGCAGGGTGCCCTGCTGCGCCCCGGCGAGCTGGACGCTGGCGAGAAGCTCGTCGAGCGTCTGGCGGTCCACCCGCGGCTCGGCATTCCGGTGCCCGGCGGCACCAACCTCATGAGACGGCGCAGCTGGTCCGTGTTTTAGAAGTCGACTCCGTTCCACGTCCCGCATCGTGATGACCCGGCGTGGGGCAAGGGGTCCGCGACCTCACGACCTGAACGGCCATCCGTCACTTCCCCGGAGGGCCAACCAGGAAGACCAGACTTCGAGAACACGGCCTGACCCGTCAGGGAGCGGCTGGCCCGTCCGGTGTGGGCGGGGGCAGCGTCGCGCGGAGGATCGCCGCCGTGCACGGATCGGCCGGAAAGAAGGTCTCGACGGCGATCTCGTCGAGGGTCACGTCGCGCGGTGACCCGAACACCGTCGTGGTGTAGAGCAGGGACAGCTCGCCGTGCTCGGTGGACAGCCTCAGCGGCATGACCAGATCGTCCGCGCGCACGGCCCTGTCCGTCCGACCCGCCGGCTCACGGACATCCGCGGGGTCCACCGCCTCGCGAAGGCCACCCGGCTCGAAGGGGCCCGCCGCGTCGGCGTCCGGGACGGGATAGCTCTCCAGCTCCGCCAACAACTCGGCCAGACCGTCCGCCGAAGTCCGCTCCAGCTGCCGGCGGACCCGGCGCAGCACGTGCGCGCGCCACTGCGCCAGGTTCCGGATCCGGCTAGCCATGCCGTCGGGGTGCAGCGTCGCGCGGAGTACGTTGAACGGCGCACTGCCCAACGACACGTCCGCGCCGCCGAGAAACACCCCCATGGCCCGGTTCGCCGCCAGTAGCTCCCAACGCACGTTCACAGCGAGCGCGGGATTCGGCTCGTGGCCGGTCAGCACGGCCTCCACCGCCGTCCGCGCCGCGCCCAGATCGGCGAACGCCCGCTCCGGGTGGACCGGGGCGAAGCCCGCCGCCAGATAGAAGGCGTTGCGTTCCCGCAGCGGCACGTCGAGCTCGTCGCAGAGTCGCCGGATCATGTCCCGGCTCGGATTCGCCCGTCCCGTCTCGATGCAGCTCAGGTGCCGGGCGGACAGCTCAGCGGCGAGCGACACGTCGAGCTGTGAACGGCGCCGCCGCTCGCGCCAGCGCCGTACGAGCTTCCCGACCGGCTCGGTGGTCGTCGTCATGTGCCCAGGGTGCCCGCCGCGCCGCAGCGACGGCAATGACCTCCGAAGTCATCGACACTCCGCACCCGGCCGCCGCACAGTCGAAGAGCCGGCACGCCGTTCGTACCGGACTCACAACCCTGCTCGACCAGTCGAAGGGACACTGCCATGACCGAGACCATCGCACCCGACGAGACCTCAGGACACCCCGCGCCGAGCACCGACGCGTCCGGCACGGAGGCCGTCCTGGACCGTTATGTGCGGTTCTGGAACGCCGACACCGAAGCCGAGCAGCGCAGCCTCGCCGCCGAGACCTTCGCCGACCGCGTCGAGTACCACGCCGAGATCGGAGTACTCACCGGCACCCAGGCGCTGATGGACTTCCGCGACCAGTTCCTCGACCACATGGGTACCGCATCCCTCCAACTCCGCGCCCGGCCCCGCTTCCACCACGACCGCGCCCGGATTCAGTGGGAGATCGTCACCGGCGAGCCGGACGGAGACAGCGCGGGCAGCTCCTTCGCCACCGGCACCGACGTGCTCGTGCTGGACGGGAACGGCCGCATCGCCTCCGTCACCACCTTCCTCGACCGCGCCCCCGAGGGCTTCGACCCGGCTGCGCATCACTAACTAGGCTTTAGCAGTCGGTGGTCTGCCTGATTGGCTGTCTGGGAAAGTGGCGGGCGGCCAACCAGATGGTGAGGTGCGGGCGACTGAGATCTCCTCTGTGGGTCCTGCGCATGCTGCTGATCAGCGTGGACGTCGGACCAGATGCGTAAGGTCCGCCAGTGGTACCCGAGCCAGGGAACACATAAGATCATCAGACTTGATGCCGTAGGTCACAGACACCAAGCCGTCCGGGTGCCCGACGCCCTGACGGCCGGGCCCGGGAGCGGCATCAAGGTGAGCCGCGCTTCGGCGGTCACCCGGTCACCAAGGTGACGGACGGCCCACCAAGGTTCCCGCTCGCGGCGTCGGCGAACTGGTTGCGGTCGCCGGGCAGCGGGTGCGGGGCTTCGGCGGTCCAGTCGGCGATCCGGCCGATCGGCTTGCCCGGGGTGGCCGGGCTGGTGAACGCGACAGTGCCAGAGCACGGACCTGACGGCCTATACCAACACCACGCCCGGTGGCCGGGAGTGGCGCGCCACCTGGGCCGCTCCCGACGGACGCCGGGTTTCGGTCACCGAGTACAACGGGGAACCGGCCGCCAAGAACCGGGAAAACCCGCCGCTCAGCGCCGAACAGCTCACAGCGTTTTTCACCGCTCCGGCCTGGGAGCGGATCTTCGCGGCTCTGCCTCCCCTGAACAACACCCCCGCAGTGTCCACGCCGACCCCCGCATTCGGCCTGAGTACGGCTGAGCTGCTCGCCAAGCTGGTGCCCCTGCTACCGGCCGGGGCCACGTCATCCACTCCCGACGGTTCGAACCGGCCAGACCTCACAGTGGCACTGGACGGGCGTACCAGCATGGTGCAGGTGAGCGTGGAGCCGGCGTCGACGCGAAGCAAAGAGGAGGAGAAATCCGTCGAGGCTGGCCTCGCTAGAGGTGCGCGAGAAACTGCCCGACGGGACCCTCGTGGTCACCAACCGCTTCGGCAACGGCAAGACCGCGACCGATCCGATCTTGCATTGGACGGCCGAGGTGTACTCCCCAGATGGTCATCATGTGTCGATCTCCGAATGGAACGGCGAGAACGGCTACACGGCCCGACCCGGTACCCCGGCGCTCAGCCTGGAGCAGCTCAAGACCATAGTCACCGACCCGTGCTCCTGACCTGCCGCCCGCTGCGCCGGCCGGGCCCACCGCCCCGGAGGTCCCGACGCCAGCGGTTCCGGCCAGGCCAGTCGCTTCGGTCGCTGCGCCCCGCCAGGCCGCCCCCGCGGCCGGTCGGGTGGCTACGCCGCGCCGTGCGGCGCTCCCGGCTGCCGGCAGATCGTCGCGGACGCGGAAGGCGGCGGCGAGGAAGCCGGCCGCCTCCGTCGGTCACGTTCGGCCCCCAGGATCCGCACCGCCCCAAGACCCTCACCTACGCCACCGACGATTGCGCGGCCCCTGTTGTGCCCTTTCACCTTGGCACCGCCCAGGCCGAGCCGAGCCCGGAGGACCAAGTATCGGCAAGCGCGGCCTTGCTCGCGGTCCGGGTCCACGATGACTTCCTCAACGGTTGGGAACTCACGCCGTTCGGCCTGGATCGCTTCCACTGATCGAGCGAGGCCACAATCCGTCGACCAGGAGGTAGGGCTCGTACCAGTCACCGCTTTCCACCAGCCGACCCCACCGAGGAACGGCCAACCTCAACAGATTTCGTTTGGGATGCCGACCGGCGGCAGGCCGGCCAGCCGCCAGGGGATGACGATGTACTTCACCGACGGCCGGATCGAGAAGGTGACCCCGGAGGACCGGGAGAGCGCCCGTGGGTTCATGCAGTAGGCCCTGGAGCGGGACTGGCCCGGCTGCATCCGTGGCCTGATCGCCGACGGCAAGATCCGCACCGCCTGACCGAGCCGCAGACCCGAGGCCGGAGCTTCCGACCTCGGCCCTGTCGTGCGGCGTGTGCCGCCCGGCCGCCCCCGCGCGCTCTTGACGTGTCGTCACCTGTGGGTGGAGCGTCGTGCAAAACTGCGCAACCGACTTGGCGCGGGAGGGCATCATGACGCTACGGTTCGCCGGGGTGGACCCCAACACCGGCAAGGACGAGAGCCCGATGGTGTGGGTGGACGACGAGAAGAAGGAACTCGTCGTCCAGGGCCTCAAGCCCGGCGAGGCGCTCCTGGCGGAGATCGGCACGACCGAGTGGGTACCCGGCCACTCCGTCGGCACTCCCGACCACGAGAACGTGACCCGCATCCCGCTGCGCATGGCGGCGATCATCAGGAAGGCGCTCGACGATGCCGAACGTGACGGTCTTCTCTGAGCTACTGGCCGGCGCCCGGCACTCCGCCGTGCACCTGGAGATGCGCGACGCCTACGGCATCGCCGGCGAGGCCGCGGAGTTCGAGCAGTTCCAGCGGACCGGCGTGCACCCGGATCTCGATCCCGAGGGCGAGGGCTGGTCAGGCTGGGTGTCGATGATCCGGGCCGCCGTCGCCCGCGGCGTCGTGGTGCGCCGCGCCCGGATCGTCTCCGAGCCGGTCACCGAGTACATCCGCTACGAGCACGCCGGAACCGTGGTCAACCTCGCGGCCGGCGAGCAGGTCCGCTGGCTGCCGCGCCGCCGGGCCTCCGACCTCGCACTGCCGGGGAACGACTTCTGGCTGTTCGACAGGAGGATCGTCCGCTTCAACCATTTCACCGGCGACGGGGCCTCCGGCGGCCCGGAGATGTGCGAGGACCCGGCTGTTGCCAAGCTCTGCGCGGACGCGTTCGAGGCGGTCTGGGAGCGCGCCGTCCCGCACGAGCAGTACACCGTCTGACACCCCGACCGGACGACCAGCTCCATGCCCGCCTCCCCGTCCTCCAGCGCCCAGGAAGCCCGTCTGGCCGTCGCCGCGCGGCTGCGCGAGGTCATGCTGGATGCGGGCCTGACGGGGCAGGAGCTGGCCGCCCGGTGCGGGTGGAACGGCGCCAAGACCTCCCGCGTCATCAACGCCCGCACCGCGCCCTCGGACGCCGACATCCGCACCTGGTGCCGGGCCTGCGGCGCCGACGACCAGGCCGAGGACCTGATCGCCGCCAACCGTGCCGTGGACTCCATGTACGTCGAGTGGCGTCGCCTCACCCGCACCGGCCTGCGCCGCCTCCAGGAATCCGCCGCGCCCCTGTACGAACGCACCCGGCACTTCCGCTCCTACTCCTCCCGCGTCGTACCGGGCGTCCTGCAGACCGAGGCGTACGCCACCGCCCTGCTCGCCACCGTGGCCGACTTCCGACGCACCCCCAACGACGTCGCCGACGCCGTCAAGGCGCGCCTGGCCCGCTCCCGCGTCGTGCGCACCGGCCACCACCGCTTCGCGACCCTGATCGAGGAGTCCGTCCTCTACTACCGCCTCGGCACCGTCGAGACGATGGCCGAGCAGCTGGAGCACCTACGGGCCGCCATGGCACTGCCGGCCGTCTCGCTCGGCGTCATCCCGTTCACCGCCCAGCGCACCATGTGGCCGGTGGAGACGTTCAACATCTTCGACGACGCCGAAGCCGGGGTGGAGCTGCTGTCCGCCCAGGTGACCGTCACCACGCCCAGCGAACTCGCGCTCTACGCCCAGGCGTTCGACCGGCTCAAGGGTTTTGCCGTCTACGGCGCGCAGGCACGGGCCCTGATCTCCCGGGCTGTTGCCTCCCTGGGGTGAAATCCTGCAAACGCGTGCAAACGCGTTGAGGGCCGGCCCGGCTACTTCCTACCGTCGATCCGTCGCCCGCAATGACGGACCGGAAACCCGGACTCCGCCGCGGTGCGGGCCGCGAGTTGGGGCCGCTGCGTGGGCCCGCCCCCTGTGTCGGGGTCCGTGCAGCCGTCACCGCCGACGAGAGAGCGGGAGTCCGCCGATGGCCACGCACCCCACACCACCGGCCACGGCCGCGCCCCGGCAACGCCGGCGGGCGTGTGGTGCGCGGTGACTGCGGCCGTCGAGACCCATACCCGGCCCCATGGCTGCGACTCCGTCAGGGCGCGGCTGTCCTACGAGCCGCAGTCCGCCGCGGCGGCCCGGCGCCTGGTGCGCACTACGTTGCCCGGGTGGGAGCTGGAGGACCTGGTCGAGGCCGGCGAACTCATCGTCAGCGAGTTGGTCGTCAACGCCGTGAAGACAGGCTGCCGCAGGCGCATGACGGTCGCGGTCGAGCGGACCACCGACCGGTGCGTGCGGATCAGCGTTCGGGACGGCTCCCGCGTCCTGCCCTGTCTGATCGACGCCGGTCCTGCCGCCGAGTCGGGCAGGGGCCTGGCTCTGGTTCACCACCTCACCGGCGGCCACTGGGGCGCGACCCCCGAGCCGTACGGCAAAACCATTCACGCAGACCTGCGTACCCGCTCTCCCGCCCCGGCATAGCCCCCAGTGCTCCAGTGCGCCGGGACGTCCCTCTACTCCTCCCGGGCCCCGGGAGGACACCATCACAACGACGACAAGGAGGTCGGTATGGACATCGACGGAGGACACGGCGGCGGTGGCGGTGAGGGGGACGGGCACCCGGGCACCCCGTGGACGCCGCCGTCCGACCCGCCGTCTCCCGACGGCACGACTCCGCCGGGAGACGGGGGACACCGCAAGTGACGCTCGCACCTGAGCAGGAGGGCCGCCCCGTGCCGGGGCGGTCCTTCCCCGTCGCCGACGCGTGGGTGCCGGCCTTCGACGCCGTTCCGCGTTCGCTGTTCCTGCCGGACCTGGTGTGGGCGCACGACATGGCCACCGAGGAAAGCCGACCCGTCGACCGGACTGTGGACGAGCCGGGCTGGCTGGCGGCCGCGGCCGCGGACATCCCGATCGTCACGCAGTGGGACGACGGCGCCCATCAGGGCGTCGAGCCCGGCACGGTGCCGACCAGCTCCGCCTCGATGCCGTCGCTGGTCGCCTCGATGCTGGACGACCTCCAGGTCGAGCCGGGGATGCGGGTGCTGGAGCAGGGCACCGGCACCGGCTGGAACGCCGCCCTGCTCGCCCACCGGCTCGGCGACGCGAACGTGACCACAGTCGAGATCGACGCCGCCGTGTCCTCCCAGGCCCGCGCCGCACTGCACGCCGCCGGCTACCGCCCGCAGACCGTCTGCGGGGACGGCGCGCTCGGCCACCCTCCCGGCGCCCCGTACGACCGGATCACCGCCACCTACGGGCTGCGGGAGATCCCGTGGGCCTGGATCGAGCAGACCCGCCCCGGCGGGCTGATCCTGGCGCCGTTCGGCACCCACTACTCCAACGCCGACGCCCTGGTCCGCCTCACCGTGGCCGGCGACGGCACCGCGTCCGGCCCGTTCCTCCAGCCGGTCGAGTTCATGAAGATGCGCTCCCAGCGCCTGCGGTGGCCCGAGAACCCCGCCGACGGTGGCTCCCTCGCCGAGAGCGCCACCACCGCGGCGCTGCCCGCGCACGGCAAGTTCGACCCGTTCCCGCTCGCCGCCGGCCTGCGCCTTGGCGACGTCGTCCACGCGATCCAGCCGCACGAGGACGGCGCCCGCACCCTGTGGCTCTACTCGCTGACCGTCCCGGCCTGGGCCGCCGCGACGTTCCGCGACGGCGAGGACGAGCACCAGGTCCGCCAGTACGGCGGCCGCCGGCTCTGGAGCGACTTCGAGCGGACCCTCACCTGGTGGCACGAGGTGGGCGAGCCCGGCGTCGACCGGCTCGGACTCACCGTCACCCCGGACGGCTGGCACGCCTGGTTGGACGACCCAGCCCAGCCGATCTGACCGGCAGGTCCGGCGCCGCGAGCCCGCCTCGCGGCGCCGGACCCGTCACCGACCACCGCCCGCCCCGGCGGGCGCCAGCAGAAGGGGAAGCGCATGGAACGCCGGCCGATGGACCTGGCCACCTACAGCGAGCAGGCCCAGCACGGGCCCTGCTTCATCTGCCACCTGGTCGACGGCGACCCGGCCTACGCCCACGAGATCGTCTACGAAGACGAGCAGTACTTGGCCTTCCTCGACAAGTGGCCCGTCCTGCCCGGCAAGCTCCTGGTCGTGCCCAAGCAGCACCTGGAGCACGTCGTCACCGACCTCACCGAGGACGACTACCTCGCCATGATGCGCACCGTGCGGCTGGTCGCCCTCGCCGCCGAAGACGTCCTCGGCGGCGAGCGCACCTACCTGTTCTCCCTCGGCTCCCAGGCTGGCAACAGCCACCTGCACTGGCACATCGCCCGCCTCCCGCTCGGTGTCCCCTACGAGTAGCAGCAGTTCGAGGCCCTCGCTTTCCGCAACGGCGTCCTCGCCTACACCCCCGCCGAGCGCGCGGATCTCGCCGACCGGCTGCGCCAGGCCATCGCCGCCCGCGCCACCGCGGCCGGCTGACCCGCCGTTGCCAACCGGGCGCCCGCTCGTTGGACCCGCCGAGCGCCTCCACCAGGGCGCGCGGCTGCGCCTGCTCCACACCGCCCGGCACGAACACCCCCTACGGGCCGGTCGCCGCACGGTGAAGCCCTCGGGCGGCCGGGCCCGTACACAGCCCGGCCGTCCGGCCCCCGCGCCGATCGGTAGGAGTTGTGCCGTGCCCGTCCCATCGTTCCGTATTGGGTGCGGCCTGTGCGGCAGGCCGATCGCTCTGGCCGATGACGTCTGGGCCCTGGATGCCGAGTGGCAGCGTCGCTACCCGGCGATGCGGGGAGTCCTGGCGTGCCAGGACTGCGCGCTGCGCAAGGGCTGGGGCAGCTGCGAGCAGCCCAACGGGGAGTTCGTCGAGGGGCACATCCCGGCGCAGGAGGACGACCCGGACCGGGGAGACGGAGACTCCTGGTGTCACGTGATCGGCTACGGCACCCGCAAGGCCATGGCCATGTTGTACCCGCGCTCCGGACTGCTCCAGGGGGCCGAGGAGTACCTGCGGTACACGGCGCAGCGCAGCGGCGTGGCGCCGCACGTGGCCGACCGGCTCCGCGCGCTCCTGGCGGAGTGGGACAGCACCCCGCCCGGTCGGCGGCCGGAGGTCTTCGGGACCGCGCGGGCAGCGGCGGTTCCCGGCGCGAACGCCGCCGACGTGCATTAACGGTCTCAAAATTCCGTGCCGCACAGTGGCGGTACGCCCCAGGCCGTAGACGTTCCTGCGCGCGGGTCCTGTCTGTTGGACTCTGCGCACCTCGAAGGGGTGAAGGAACACACCTCTTCCGAAAGGGGGGCGTCATGACGCCCGTTCAGTCCGTTCTGAGGTTGCTCGCCGAGGCCGTCACCGACCCGGCCGGCCCGCAGGCCGACCAGCTCGTCCACGCGGTCCGCAACCTCGGCTCGGTCCTCTCCACCGTCCCGGCCGCCACGAACGCCGTGGCCGCCGTCCGCAAGCTGCGCCACCGCCCGGCCGTGGAGCAGTCGGCGGTCCGGTGCTGCTGCCAGGCGTGCCCGGCCCACCGGGAGGCTGGCGCCGCGTTGGGCCGGGAAGTCGGGCGCGCGGCGGTGCTGCGTGCCCCCTTTCCTTTTTGGGATTCCAGAGGAGACACGTGTAGTATTTGGTTAGGTCCTACTATTTAGGAGTCTGTGGTGAGGGTCAGTTTCGGTGGTGAGCGGGTTGAGGTGCCCGACGACCTCGCCAGGGCGCTGCTCGCGGCCCTGCGTGGCGAGCGTCTAGTGGAACCGCCGCAGGCCTCCGCCTTCGACGACC
The DNA here is from genome assembly GCF_044767505.1 of Kitasatospora sp. NPDC101235. Lineage (NCBI taxonomy): Bacteria > Bacillati > Actinomycetota > Actinomycetes > Kitasatosporales > Streptomycetaceae > Kitasatospora > Kitasatospora sp. NPDC101235. The sequence continues at coordinate 10,844 of NZ_JBIWNZ010000056.1, read as the reverse complement.
TGACCGCCCTGGTGGCCTGCATCAGCCGGGTCACCCAGCACCTGACCGTGGTCAAGGAGCTGGCGATGTCCCGCGCGGACGCCAGCGACAGCTACTCCAACCGGCGCGCCCTGGGCATCGCGGCCGCCATGGCGCCCTCGCAGCTGGGCCGGGTGCTGGAGGGCCACGGGCTGCCGCGGGACCGCCGCGCCGGCGGCGTGGACCTGGCCGTCGCGTTCCGCACCACCGACGACGGCGTGCTGCACCTGGCCGCCGAGGAAGACGTGGCCGGCCTGCCCTCGTTCACCCTGCCGTTCAACCCCGCGCAGGGCGTAGTGGAACCGACCGAGTTCGCCGGCCGGGAGCTCGAGTTCTACTACCGCCGCCAGGTCCCGATCGCGGTGGCCGACCTCGGACGCACCGCCGGCTACACCCTGCGCCCCGAGCAGGGCCTGATCGCCTGCGTCACCGAGCCGGTCTTCGACGCCTTGTTCGGCGACCCCCGCCTCGACCCGACCCGACCCAACGGACGCTGAGGAGACCGACCCTGATGTCCGACGACCTGTTCAACTCCGTCGACGCCCTGCTGGCGGCCGTGAACACCGGCCTGCCGGTCCCGGCGGAGCGGCAGCGGTTGCGCCTGGCGGCGGGGCTGACGCCCGTGCAGATCGCCGCGGCTCTGCGGGTGGACTCGGCCCAGGTGTTGGGCTGGGAGGACGGCAGCGCCGTCCCGGGCCCGGATATCGCCCCGGCCTACGCGCGGCTGCTCGCGGGCCTGGCGGAGCGCTTCCCCGCGCCCGAGCAGCCCGCCCCCACACAGCCCGCCCCCACACAGCCCGCCGCTCCGGTCCCGGCCGTGCCGCAGGCGTTCGCCGCTCCGGCGCCCGCCCGGCAGGCCGCCGAGGCGCCCTTTGTCCCGGTGCTCGACCAGAACCCGGACGGCTCGCTGGTGATGGGCGAGGCGGCGCCGTGCGTGCAGTGCGGCCAGCCCTCGGTCTACCGAGCGCAGGGCCGCCCGATGCACCTGGGCGGGTTCTGCCGCCCCGCCGCCCAGGCCCCTGCACCCGCCGCTCCCCAGGCCGAGGAGCCGCCCCCCACCCCGGCCGCTCCGGCTCCCGCCGCCATCGCCCCGACCGCGCCCGCGGCTGCTCCCACTCCCACTCGCATTGTTGCTGCGCCGTCCCGGCCCGCGCCCGCCGCGCCGCCTGCCCCGGTCGCACGGCCCGGCCAGCGTCCTGCGGCAGCCCGCGCGAGTCGGCCCTCCCCGGCACGTCCCGCTCCGGCCACCACGACGGCCGCCGCGCGTTGGTGGCCGGCGGTCGCGCTGGACGTCGCCGACGGCGGCGGCTGGGTGCTGGACGTCCCGCAGATCCCGGCCCCGGCCGGGACCAAGCTGGGCGACTGGTTCGCGTGGCTGGGCACCGGGCTGCCGCTGCGCGTCGAGCGCGCACACCCGGCCGGACGCGGCGGCGACGGCATGGTCTGCCTGACCGCCGCCTCGCTCACGCAGCTCGGCCTGCCCGCCGCGCTGCCGACCACCGAGAAGGCCCTGAACGCACTGCACACCAAGTTGGCGAAGGCGGCCGCCACGGTGGGCATGGAGATCAGCGACCAGATCGGCCCGTCCTTCCACGTCTTCCGGCGTGCCGGGTCGGCCGGCGGCCCGAAGACCTCGGTCCGGGTCACGGTGGCGCCGTGGCTGGGCCAGGGCGACTCCCGCCAGCAGGCCACCAGCGCCCTCGCCGCCCCGCTGGCCACCGCCCCCGACGGCACCAGGGACGGCCTCATCCTGGCCCGCCGCTACCGGGCCTTCACCAGCGACCTCGGAGTTGCCCCCGGCGCCACGACCGCCTCCACCGCGATGCTGCTCCTGGACGCGGTTCGACCCCGCGTGGAGTGGACCAAGGATCAGGCGACGGGGGAGTGGTCCTCGCACCTGCGCGAGGGCGCCCTGCCCTCGGGGGACCTGTGTGTGCCTCCGGCGGCCGGGGCCCGCCACCCGCTCACCCGCGAACTTCTCAGCAAGGGCGAGGCGGTGTGCGAGGAGGAGGACTACAAGTGGTGGGCCCGTGAGCTCACCGACGAGGAGGCCCGGCGTCCGTGGGCGGTCGCGGTCGACGTCTGCGCCTCCTACCTGTCCGTCACCGACTCCTTGCGCCTGCCTATCGGCCCTTACGGGTACGTGGAGCACCCGGCCTGGGACGGCGGCAAGACGGCCGGCCTCTGGTGGTGCGACTTCACCGGCATCGAGGTCGATTCCCTGCTGCCGCACCCGGCTACCTTCCACGGCCAGGCGCCGACCGGCCCGGGCTGGTACGCCACCGTGACGGTCGCCTACATGGCCACCACCTACGGCTTCGACCCGGCCACCATCACCCGGGCGTACCTGGCCGCCCATACCGCCCCGCTGCTCAAGGAATGGACCAGCCGCATCCGCGGAGGCTACAAGCGCACCTACGCCGACCTCGGCCTGGTCGACGGCCAGAGCCCGACGGAGTTCCTCGCCGCCTACGCCGTCCACAAGGACACCGGCACCGACCCGGCCCGCGCGGACGCCCTGGTCCTCGCCGGCACCTACAAGAACGTCTACAAGGGCGGCATCGGCAAATGGGCCGACTCCGCCCGCCACCTCGACGACCAGGCGTGGCTGGAGAAGGTCGCCGCGTCCTGGTCCTACGACCCCACGCTGCGCTTCCACGTCATCGCCGCCGCCCGCATCGCCGCCCACCGCCGCCTGCGCAAGACCCTGCTGCTCACCGGCCGCGCTCCGATCGCGGTCAACGTGGACTCCTACCTGTACGCCACCGACGCCCCCTCCCCGCTGGAACTGCTCCCGGTCAAGGACGACGGCACCCCCGTCCCCGGCGCACTGCGCCTGGGCATCGCACCGGGCAGCCACAAGCACGAGGCCTCGATCCCGCTCACCGCCGTGGTCGAGGCGATGGAGCGCCGGGAGCACCCCTCCAAGCTGGTCCACCACTACACCACCGACGGCACCCCGAGCGACCAGGAGCAGGGTGCCGACGGCGGGGCCGCCGGTACCGACAACGACGATGAGGAAGGCGGGAACTGATGGCGGGCAAGGGGCTGTTCGGCCGGGTGCGCGAGGCACTGTTCCCCTCCCGGAAGGCGCCGGTGCAGTCCACCACGCAGGCCGGCCATGTGCGCGAGCGCAAGTACGGCGGGAACACCAAGGCCATGGCCACCGCCTACGGCGTCGCCCCGCGCACCGTGCTGCGCTGGATCGACGGCACCCGCCACCCCACCAAGCCCCAGCACGTCGACCAGCTCCAGCGCGAGGCCGTCGACGTGCAGACCACCGAGCGCGGCCGGGAGCGCAAGGCCAAGCAGCTGGCCCAGCGCGGCACCGTCTCCGGGATCGGGGCCCGGGTCGGCCGCGCCGTCAGCTTCGAGATCAGGGGCTCGGACGCCGTCCGGGCCCGCGACATCCACCTGAACCTCTCGGGCGAGCAGGCCGCCGCCTTGGCCTTGGCCGAGGACGAGGACGAGGTTCGGCAGATCGTCGGCCAGGCCCTCGCGGACTACTTCAACGGCGGCGCCGGCTACGGCGGGTTCGGGCCGGACGACTTCGACTTCGACCCCAACGACGTCGACCTGAACTGACTCACCACATGTGAGTGGGGTGGCGGGCAGATCATGCTTCTGGTCGACCGCGAGATCCTCGGCTGCTGGGCCTTCAGCGGCAGGCCCACTGTTGAGAGCCGTTGCCCCGCATTCCGGGCCCGGACAGGCGCAGCAGACCAGCCACGTAGGCCCAGTCGAGGAAGGCGAGGCCACGCGGCCGTGGGGTGGCGTCGCGCACGCGGGCGATGGCGGCGGTCAGATCGTCCTCGGTGCCGCGCAGGGTGTGGTGGAAGGCGAGGGCGGTCTCCAGCAGCGGGATGAGCCAGGGCAGGCCGGCGACGTCGATCTGGGGGCGCAGGACGGTGACACGCTGCGCGATGTCGCGGTCGTCGGTGCCGGCGTCGCGGACCAGGCCGGCGACCTGGAGGTGCAGGACGGTGGCGCGCTGGTCGAGCGGCTCCAGGTACTGGCGGGCGAGGTCGATCTCTTCGCCGGCGCGGCGGGGGTCGGTGAACGCGGTGACCAGGGCCAGGCGGGTCTGGGCGATGGCCCGCTCACCGGGCGCGTCGTGCTGCTCGGCCTCGGCCCGCCCGTCGCGCAGGGCCTGGGCGGCCGCGGTGAAGTCGCCCTGCGGCCACAGGATGTCTCCCCTCACGCGGTGGCGGCGGCTCTTCCACGTCAGCGTGGAGGCGGCGTCGAGCGCGGCGGGGAAGTCACCTGCGATGCGGGCGAGGCTGGCGATGCCGCGCTGGGCCTGCGGGGCGAGGCGGCCGCCGGCGGCGGCGACGCGGCGCATCCCTTCGAGAGAGGCGGCAGTACGGCCGAGGTCCTTGTCGGCCTTGGCCCGGTAGTACCAGGCGAGCTGGGCGAGCTCGTCGGACAGCAGGTTGCTGTCCAGGACGGCGGTCAGGCGGCGGGCGGTCCGGTCGCGGTGTTCGTGCTGGCGGCGGCTGATGGCGGTGAGCAGCTCGGCCAGGGCGTCGGCGGGCGTGTCCGCGGCCTGGCCGCCGCCCTGGGCGGGGGCGGGTGGGGCGATGGGCTCCCACACGGAGTCGTCGATGTAGGCGAAGGCGGCGGCAGTGAGCCAGGCGAGGTCGTCCAGGTGGTGGTCGCGGGCCAGGCGCAGGCCCTGGCGCAGGCACGCCACCAGCCAGGCCTGGCCGTCGGAGGCCGTGGGGGCCTGGCGCCACTGCTCGCCGAGCGCGGACAGGGCCCGTTCCGCGGCCTGATGCCAGTCGGCCGCCGTCCAGCGGTCCGCCGTGGCGGTGTCGCCGGTTTGCAGCGCGGTGCGGATGGCGCCGTGCAGGTGGTAGGGCGAGATCGCGTAGGGGTCTTCGCTGACCATCGGGCGTTCGACGAGGCGGCGGGCTGCGGCCTGGTGGGAGAGGCCGGCGGCCTGGGTGGCCAGGTCGAGGTCGAAGGCGTCCAGCAGGGAGGCGCTGCGCAGGACGTGGCGCTCGTCCTCGGTGAGGTCGGACAGGGTGCGGGCGATTAGGGCGGGGAAGGTGTGGTCGAAGTCGGCGGCCTCGGGGGTGCGGCCGGTGCGGCGGATCTCCAGGAAGCGGGCGACGGCCAGGTCGAGGTGCAGGGGAAGGCCGTGGGAGCGGGCGGTGATGACGGCGCGGACGTCCTCGGGGACGAGCGGCTGTTCCTCCAGACCGCCGAGAAGGAGTAGGCCGACCCGACCGTCCAAGACCGCTGGCACCCATCCGCCCGGACCGGGGACAGCTCCAGAAGGCCATGGAGAAGGCGCAGGGGAAGCGCCACTTGAGGACCGCGTCCTGATGCGTGGAGAACCCCGGTAGTGCGGCCGTCGAGATGGCCGGGCGGCTTGCTGGTCCCCGGTCGACCGGGGCCCGACTGCGCGCCCTCGCCACGCGCGACCCACCGCGGTCCGCTCGTCCCCTCGCCGGGTGGGGAAAAGGCTCGGATGGCAGTGCAGACGCACGTATCGTGGGATCCGGAGTGTGCGGAGAGCTGGGGAGGCGGACGATGCGCACGGTGGGGCGGGCAGCCGGGTACGCGGCACTGGCGGCGCTGTTGGGGGGAGCGGTGTTCTTCGCCGTCCGCAAGCTGGCGGACGGCGCCCACCGCAACCACGTCCAGGAGGGCGTCCCGCTGCTGGTGCTGCTCGTCGTGATGGCCGTCTACCTCACCCGGATGGTGCGCGACCACGACATCGACGGGTGGATCGCTGCGCTGTGCGCCATCGCCACGGTCATGCTGTACGTTCACATCTCCCTGCTGGATACCCGGGCGCTGCGCGAGCACGGCCTGGAGCAGCACGCCCGGATAACCAAGGTGCAGACGAAGTTCAACGCGGACAACACCGACTACCAGGTCTACACCCTGGAGGCCCTGGACGGCCCGCCGATCAACGGGACGGCTGAGGGCCACGGCGGTTCGGGAGGGGTCGGCACGATCGTCACCGTCACCACCGACCCGTCCGGCCAGGTCGCCCCGAAACTGGGCAAACTGCCGAGCGCGGCCACGCAGCTGTGGCTGGGCCGGGTCGACGCAGCCCTCGCCGTCCTCCTGGTTCCGGTGCTGATCGGCTGGGCGAGGAAACGCACCAGGAAGTGCCCCGGCCCGCAACGCGCGTGACGCATCGGCGACGCCGCCCACCGCGGTCTCGCGGCAGATGCAGGTCATCGGACGTGCCCTATCCTGCGCGTTTCACTTGCGGCTATGCCCGCATCATGATCGGGAACGCGAAAGTGCCTTCAAAACGGCCAAGATCCCGTGTCAGAGGACAGCTGTCACGGCGGCGTCCATCGTGGCGGCCAGGGCGGGCAGCTCGCGCTCCAGGTCGCCGAGCACCGTGCGGGGCATCGCCGCGGCCAGCGCGCAGACCGCGACCAGCGCGATCCGCTCGCCCATCGCCAGCTCCGGCAGCGCCTCGGCGTACGGATTGCCGGTAACGACGTAGGCCGCCAGGTCGTACGCCAGCTCCTCATCCAGCTGCCCGTCGCCGCCCGGAACCACCTCCCGGCCTGCGGCCCGCTCGACGGCGTCGGCGGCCCGCTCCAGCACCGTGCGATGCCGCTCCTGCGCCTGCCGGGCCGCCAGCTCGCGCACCCACCCAGCCGCCACACGGCCCACCTCGCCCGCCTCGGCGAGCAACACGTTCACCGCGTACTGCCGCTCCCGCTGCTCATGGTCCTCGTCCTCGGCCGCTGGCTCGCCCACCACCGGCAGGACGGTCACGTTCGTCATGACCGGTGAACTCACCAGCACCAGCAAGGTCACACACGGTCGGTGAGTTTCGCCCCGCCAAGGCGCCCCGCCAAACGGGTCCTGCCAGCCTGGGTCATGCCTGTGGGGGTTTGTCCGGTTTCGGTGAAGGTGGCGGATCCTCGGGCTCCGACCTGCGGTTCGCCGTGATCGACGAGACGGACGGGCCGCAGGTCGTTCGTTGATCATGGCGGTTCCGGGGTTCCGGCTGCGACCGGGCCCTCCAACGTGGCGTTGGCGTTCTCGCGGGAGGCGCCCACGTCGGTATTGACGGGCCTCCTGCCAAGTGTCCTGTCAAAGTGGCCTACTGGGGGCAGGGCGAGCACTAACGTGAGCGGCGACGCGCTGCGACCCAACGGAGGATCCGGATGCCCAGGCCCACGACCATCACGGAGTTCCACTTCACTGCAGGGCGCTTCCCGAGCCGCCCGACAGTCTGATCAGGAGCCGTCGGTAATCAAGGGATTGCTTCCGGGACTTGGGCTCGTTGATGTGGTATGCGTCGTTTTGATGAGTTGATCGGTCCGCAGTCCGGGGTCCTTCGAGGCGGCCGATGGGCGCCCGGCCCCGACGCGGCGGATCCGACCGTCCGGGGCGGCGTCCTCCTCCAGGTCGGCCAGGCCGCGGGAGACGCAGCCCTTCGAGACGCCGGCAGCCTCGGCCACGGCCGCGATCCCACCGTGCCCCAACTGGCGGGCCTCCGCGCCGTACAGCAGCCGCCGCTGCCGCTCGTCCAGGTGTGGCACGACCGCCTCGAACTTCGCCCGCAGCGGACCGATCAACTCATCAAAACGACGCATACCACATCAACGAGCCCAAGTCCCGGAAGCAATCCCTTGATTACCGACGGCTCCGGAGATCGATCACCTTCGGCTCAAGGCCGTCCTGGCCCACTGCCCCGAACTCGGCGCTCTCACCGGTCACGTCCGGTCCTTCGCCCAGATGCTCACTGAGCGCCAGGGCGAACGGCTACCGCAGTGGCTCGATGCCGTCCGGCAAGACGACCTCCCCAGCCTCCACACCCTCGCCGCAGGCATCGAACGTGACCGTGATGCCGTCATCGCCGGTCTCACCCTGCCCTGGAACTCCGGTGTCGTCGAAGGGCATGTCAACCGGATCATTCTGTGGAATCAGCGATGTCAAGCCGTGTGCTTGTGCATCACGCTGAGGTAGTGGCGGTCTCGGTGAGGTACGTGGTTGTCTCGGCCTGGGAGACTGAAGACCGCGCAGACGTCAGAGGGCCGGGTAACGATGCTGGACTGGTTGCCGAACGTGAGAGTGTCGTTGACGTGGTGCTCACAGCCTGCGGTGTCCAGGGCCGTGACCAGTTCCTCGTGGAGCACGGTGGCCTCGAACGACTCTGATTCGGGCAGGATGAGAGAGGGGAGTTTCGCGGTCGAGCCGGGCCGGAGGTGGATCCAGATGCCGCTGACCGCCCGCTGGGTGACGTCCAACTTGAGTCCGCCCCAGGAGTACGGATAGCCGTCGATGTCTGGCCCCTTCATGCGGATGGCGGGGTGCGGACGCCCCGGACCAAGGAGGTCCTCGGCCTCGGTCAGGGGCATTCCGCAGTGAAGAGGCCCGATCCGGCCGGTGCGGGCGAAGTCGACGAGCACGTTCATCAAGGTCACGGCAGTGACTGTGACACTCTCCCGGGCCTGTGTGCACTCCGATATCAGCGCGGTGCGGAGCCTGTCCCGCCCTGTCGGACGTCGACGAGCGGCAAAAGGCGGGCCGTCACCGGCATGTCCAGTTCGCGTGGTGTCGGGCCGGCCGGAGTGGGTGTGTCGGCGAGGCAGTCGAGTAGCCGGTCCAGCGCCGTCTGGCCGTCCTCGACGGCTGCCTGCTCGTCGTCGGTCAGCGGGATGGACACGGCCATTTTCTGCAAGTTGCTTTTGGCTTCGATGAGTTGGGATCGCGTGGATTCCTTTGGGGTGTAGAAGTCGCAGCGTGCGCAGGCCATGCGGTGCTGGCATTGCTCGAAGAAGGTGTAGCTGCAGTAGCCGTGTCCGAGGTCGTAGTGCTGCCAGGGCTCACCGGCCGCGGCGGCGCCGGAGGCGACGGCGTCGCGGTCGACCAGGACCTCGATGGTGCGGACGTTGCGCTCGAAGTAGCCGGCTTCGGAGTAGGCCTTGGACAGGGTGTTGGGTGTGATCTTCGCGTAGTACTGGGTGGATTGCGGGGAGCGGTGTCCGAGCCAGGCCTGCAGCTCGAACAGGGTCATCGGTTCCTTGGCGTTGTAGAGCTGGCTGGCGATGGTGGACCGGGCGCGGTGACTGGTGATGTTGCCGCGGACGTCGGCGGCCGGGACTCCGGCCTTGCGGCAGAGCATCGGGATGACGGTGTTGTTGATGTAGCTCGTGGAGACGCGGCGGGCCCGGACGGCGAACAGCGGGTCGACCAGCTCGCCAGTGCGACGGTCGGTGAACTTCGGCTGGTCGGGGCGGGCGGCCTGCCAGGCGTCGACGGCCTGGCCGAGGATCGGGTCGACCGGCTTGGTGAAGGCCGTGCCGGTCTTGTGGGTGGGGACGTCGAGCAGGCAGACCGCGTCGCGGGCCAGGACCTGCTGCGAGTCGCCGGCGATCGGTGCCCCGTCGTGCTGCCAGCGGATGCAGCCGACCTTCAGCCGGGCGATCTCGTTGCTGCGTTGTCCGGAGAACAGCCAGGTCAGTGTGACCGCGCGGACCAGTTCGAAGGGGTAGAAGTGTCCGGAGCGGGTCTGGGGGAGGTCGGCGGGTTCCAGGTTCAGGCCCGCCCACAGCAGTTTCGCCCAGACCTCGTCGGCGATCACCCTGGGGTCGGGGCCGAGGAGGGCGGTGATGCTGCGGGGGATCGCCAACGCGCGAACGGGGTCGAAGCGGCGGGGCAGCCACTCCCATTCCTGGCAGTCTCGGAAGAACGTCCGCAGCGCGGTGATCTGCCCGGCCTTGCTGGGCGCTTCCAGCGGCTTGCCGAGACGGTCGCCCAGCCCGATCGTGCGCTGGACGTAGTCGCCGACCTTCATCCGGTCCAGCGCGGCGATCCACGAAGCGCAGGTCTGCCGGGTCCAGTCGGCCGGATCGGCAGCGTCGGGCTGTTCGGCGGCGATCCACCGGCCGACCTTGAGCAGGTTCGAGCGGACGCCGCCGCGAACGCGCGGGGTCAGCGTCGAGGTTGCGTGCCAGCGGTCGGCCCACTGTTCCCAGATCGGCGCGCCGCCGCTGGCCAGGGCCGAGTGGCGGCCGGTGCCGGGACGTGGAGGATCACAGAATCCGAACTCGGCGACCGCCCGCTGCATCGCGTGCAGGGTGTTCAGCCGGCTGCCGTCCAGCAGCCCGCCGCGGCGGACCCGGTCGAACAGTGCGGTGTCCAGGTCTTCAAGATGCGGGCTGCGGTTGAGCAGGAACAGCTGGCAGGCCACCATCGGCAGCAGGGTGTCCTCGTCCCGGCCGAGCCGGTAGCCCCAGGTGACCAGGACCGCGCGAAGCCTTGCGACCTCGCCGTTGACGCGGTCGCGTCCGAAGATCCGCCAGGCCAGGGTGAGCCGCTGGAAGCTGCCGAGCCGGTGGAACTCGTTGAAGGAACCGAGCAGGTAGGCATGCGCCGCGAGATAGGGGCGAACCTCGTCGCCGGCCCAGGCGGGCGCGTGCCGGCGGAACTCGGCCTGAGTGCGGCCGAGCAGATGGAACCATTCCTCCTCCGTCCAGCCCCAGAAGGTCCTGCCGTCTCCGCGCACCGCGTCAGCAGTAGCGCGATCACGTCGAGCATGGCCCGTCGGCGGTGCGGGGTGGGCGGGGAGTCCAGTGCGGCGTTGACCGCCTCCAGCGGACCCAGCAGCCGCGCGATCACGCGCCAGCCTGGTGCGGACGGGTCGTGGTACTGCAGTCGCCGCAAATTGCGTAGGCCCAGGTCGGCCACGGCCCTGGCCTCGGCGGGTCGCATTGTCAGCGCGGCGTTGTCGCGGGGCGGGGAGATCGGCCAGGACCAGCGTCCGGCCCCGTCCTCGGGGATGATGGCCAGCAGTGGTGCGGTCACCGCGACACCTCCACCGTCGTGCCGTCCGCAGA
>NZ_JBIWNZ010000055.1:0-24880 GCF_044767505.1 Kitasatospora sp. NPDC101235 | reverse complement strand
CAGTTGCGCTCGCGTCACACACCACGGTCTACCGGATCAGGACCCGCCGCGAAGGTGAATCACACAGATTGATCACGACCGAATACGTGCCCTAAGCCCGTCACCCACAGCCCATTCGGGGCGGACTGTTCCGGACGGGGCGTCAAGCCCCGCACGGTGGCCTCAGGAGCCTCCTCCTGGTGTACCGGCAGCTGTGAAGTTGCATGACGGTGTCGCGGTGGGCTGCAACGGTTTGTCGTCCCGACGTACGGGTTGATGCCTGGTCGGGGGCGGTGCCGGTGGGGCCGGCGTCATCGTGGTGCGGTTTCCGACGTCGTGCTGGTGACGTTTCCACTGGTCGGCGTCGTGCGGTTTTCCATGTGCTGCCGTTCCCGGCCTCACAGGCCCACCAGGCCGCCCCACAGCCCGCCCCTGGGCCCACCGAGTAAGCCGCCGACACCATCACCGCGCTGCGCCGCGTCCGCACACCCGGCCGCTGTCCTGATCTCAGTGAGGCCGAACCACGCCGAGGCTGTGACCAGGGGTGTTCCAGATTGTCCGAGACGGGCTGCGGGCTGTCGTCTCGGTCAATCTGATGCCTGGGCGCCCTGCGTCGCCTCGCGCTCGGCAGCGAAGTCGTCGAGGAGTTGGAACAGGACCTTGATCGCGCGTTTCTCGTCCTCGGGCGGCAGGTCCGAGATGTTGTCCCAGCCGTCTGGGAACGCGATGTGCAGGACCTGGCCGGGCCAGGCGTGACTGCACTCGCGGCCTCGGCGGGCGATGAGCCAGGCGTGCCAGCCGGCGAGCCCGTGTCCGCCGTGACGGATGGCGTGCTGGTCATAGCCGGTCAGGAAGGCGGTCAGCAGGTGGAAGGAAGTTCTGCCGACGAACATGCCGGGCCGCTGGCCGATGCAGGCGGGTCGACGTCGGGCCCGCGGCTGCTGCCGCTGCCGGAGCAACCCGAGGGGCCCCGCTGCGCCCGCCCGCACACACTGGGAGGACCGGTCCGCGCCCGAACCCCCGAGCGGGTAGCGGACCGGTCCCCAGCCGAGGTGTCAGTGCCAGACGACCTCGACATGCTGCGCCAGGAACAGCACCGCGGCGACGGTCAGCCCGGAGCCGGCGTTCGCCAGCACCGCGCCGAGCATTCGGCCCGGGTCGCGCCAAGCCGGTCGCTCCGGCAGGGCCACTGCCTGGGGGAGAAAACCATGGAGGCCTGCTGCGTGAGCTCGTAGCGTTCTGCCATGACGACCCTGGAAGTGCCGGACCAGAGGACCACACGGTGCTCGTGCGCGCCTTGCTCGCACAGTTCGGCCGTATTGACACGCTTGCCCGCTACACCGGCGAGGACCAGCCCTTGTGGCAGGTCGGCATGGGCAGTGCGCTCGTCGGTGATGACGCCAAGACCGACCCCCACCGGCTCTCCCACAGCGCCGTCCTCGCCCTGGTCGTGGCGATCGACCACCTGCGCGCCCTGACCGACCTGGTACGCCGCGAGGTGAAGGACGGCGAGCAACAGATGCTGTTGCACTCCCACGCCCCGTTCACCCTCCTGCGAGCGGCGCTGGAGAACGCCGCTCGCGCAGTCTGGCTCCTCGGCCCCCAACAACGGCTGGAACGGGTAGGCCGATGCCTGCGGATGCACTACGCGGACATCACCAACATCACCAACAAGGCGAAGCTCCTGGACTACCAGCCGGACCACACCGAGACCGCAAAGCTCAAGGAACAGGTCAAGGCCCTGCTGCGCGACGCAGGGGCACAAGAGACGGACCTGACGAACGGGAAGCTGAAGATGCCCGGATACGGCGACATCGTCGCCGACGCCGGCGCAAATGGCGCGGATCGGTCAGCACCTGCCGGCCCTCCTGGCCGAGTTCGCCACCGCAGATATCTAGGCGCGCCGAGCCATTGCCGACCCGCTCCCTGGCAAGTGGACACCCCCCGGTAGCCCCAGGCCGCTCGCGGTAAACCCGGCTCGGACGGCTTCACGTTGGCTGCGAAGCCGCCAACGTCAATTCTGGTCTTCGCAATATGCCCCCTTTTCCTTGAGCTCCACCAAGATCTTGTCGATTGTTGCCATGGGTAGATCCTTCAGGTCCTTGTCCTTTTTGGCTGCATCCTCAATCCTTTTCAGGACCTTCTTCTGCTCGTCATTCGATGGCTTCTTCAGGGGGCCTTTCATGACTTCATCGTCGACGATCCTCTGGAGCGCCTTGAGTTGGACGTCGGTGAGATGCCCATCCTTTCCCTTGCGTGCGGTGTTCTCCTTCTCCATCTCCGCGTTGACGCATTTGACGGTCTTTTCCCGTTGCGCCTTACCGTCTTCTGCCGAGGCGTGGGCAGGACCGCAGAGCAGGAGGGCAGTGGCCGCCATGAGTGTCGCGGCCGGGCGATGCAAATTCATTCCGTTCCTCCGAGATCGCCGGACGTTGCCGTCCGGGCATTTCTGCGTTTGAAGAAGTGCGCTGAGCGCTGACCGGGGCCGAGGGTGGTCCGTCCGTGTCGGATCTTCCTCCTTCCCCGGCAGGTGGCGCCCCCGTCCCTTGGATGTCAGGACGCGTGACATCCGACCGGATGGGTGCGTGATGCGGGCCATCCTGCCACTCCTCGGGGACGAGAAGGGTGATCGACTTCATCTGACCGAATGCCTGACCGCAGGTGCCGGCTGTCCGCCACCTCGCACATCCGGGCCGTCACCTGCGAGGGCATTGATGTTTTCTGGGGGTTGTCGTGGTGCGGGGGTGTGTTTGGTGTGGGTCTGGCCTGCGGGTGGCGGCCTGCGGCGGGTGATGTTTGCCGTGCTTCCCCCGCCGCGGGTGAGGCGGAGCCGACGAGCCGGGCCAGCACAGGCATCGGGCTGGGATGGTGCCGCTCATGCAACTGCACCTGGGTCGCCGAGCGGGCCTGGGCGGAGTCGGTACGGCGTGACAACCCTGGCAGCAGCTCACCCCACGTATAGTGCAGGCGTTTTGGGGAACTGATGACCACGTCGCCGAGGAGGCCGTTGCATGGAGCCCGTCACGCTGATCACTGGTGGATCGACCGGAATCGGTGCTGCCACCGCCCGCACCCTCCTCAAGCAGGGCCACCGTGTGGCGGTCACCGGACGTGACGCGGGCAAGCTGGCCGCCTTCGCCGCTTCGGCCGGAGCGGGTGAGCGGCTGCTGACGATCACTGGCGACGCGGCCGAGGCGGAGGACGTCGCCGCCGCCGTGCGCCGCGTGGTTCAGGCGTGGGGCCGACTGGACAACGTCATTGCCAACGCCGGTTTCTCGCTGCCCGGCAACCTGGAGAGCCACGCCCCCGAGGACATGCGCGCCATGGTCCTCACCAACGTTCTGGGCCCGGCCCTGCTGGTGCGCGAGACCCTGCCGCAGTTGAGGGCATCCAAGGGCCGGATCGTGTTCATCGGTTCCGTCGCCGGGGTGCGCAACACGCCCGGCAACCTGTACTCGGTCACCAAGTGGGCTGCGCACGCGCTGGCCGAGAACACCCGGCTGCTGGTCGGCAAGGACCGAGTCGGCGTGACCGTCGTCGCCCCCGGAGTGGTGGACACCGCGTTCTGGGCCGAGCGCGGCGGCACCCCTGAGGAGGCGATGACCCCCGAGCAGATCGCGGCCACGATCGCCTTCGCGCTCAACCAGCCTGCGGGCGTGGACATCAACCAGATCACCATGCGGCCGACCGGGCAGCTTGGCTGACGCGAGTATGGCGATCGAATCTGCGCGGCGAAGGACCGTGTATTTCGCACCCGCCGCGAGGCATCATGACGTCATGCGGCCGTGACGCCACAGCTGATCCGTCGTCCCGTGGCCTGTAGGGGGATCGAACTCCCATGATGCCAGTCGGCCGGGCACCCGCTAACGACGCGGGCATAGGCAGTGATCATCCGGTCAGTGCCGTCGACCACTTTCAACAGCGGACGGGACGACCTTGCGCACCTGGTCGGCATCGAAGGCACGTGGGGCAGTCCTGAAACCAGCCACTGGCACGACGTCAGCACGAGTCACCGCTGCCGTCGCCTGCTTCGGCTTGCGTCTCTTTGGGCGATACAAGGAGGGGTTCGCTACAACCTTCCGCGCTCTCTTGATCGCGGAAGTACGGTTCTGCTGCCGAGTCTCCTTGCAGAGCAAGCGAACCAGATCCTCGCGTCTGAACACCTCTTCGACCGACACCCGCCTACGCGCCCCGGCTGCGAGCACGACGCAAGGTCGAGCACGCCCTCGCCACCGACGCCGCCAGCCAGGGCTGGGACCGGGAGGTCGAGCGCCACCGATGCACCGCCGGCCGCATCGAGAAGCTCCTGACCGACCTCGGCCAGCCTCTCGAAGATCCCACCGCCACACCGGAAGAGCGAGACGTGACCCTCGGGGAGGTCCGCTGTAACTCAGCCGGTCGCGGCAGCTGTCCGGGCGCTGCCCTCGTCAACGCTCCGCAGCCACCTCGCAAGGCGAGGACGGTTCCCGGCCGGTCCGGAATGGCCGTTGCCGCGCCCACCGTGAAGGCCGTAGGCCCATGAGGTGAGAGAGGAGAAGCCACCACGCCGACCTCACTCGGACGCAGCATCAGCCACCTGCACGGTTGTTGTCGGCAGAGACCTTCACGCCCGTGTCCACGCTGACGGGCCCTGGCCGTGGTGGTCGGCAGTCGCGACCCGGTGCACGGCCGTGACGGCGGTGGTGGTGAATGCGAGGATCAGCGCAGCCCAGGTGGCGATGGCCGTCCGCGGGGACCTGCCGGCCCAGGTCGTACCGGCCAGGCAACGGGGCGCCGCCCAGCCGTCGGTTGCACACGTACGGAACTCAGCCACGCGCGCCCCTCGTCAGGAGCTCGTAGCCTTGGTTCATGGTGGAGGCCACATCCGACGGCGAGCCGGACAACAGCCACAAAGAGGATGACGTCTCCGGGCGGCCCCTTTCCGGCGGCTCGGCGCTCATGGCCCCCGCGGCCGAGCACGGCGCCGGAGCCAACCAGCTCCCCGCATGGACCAAAGCCCTCGGCTGGTGCGGTGTCGCTGGGCTGATCTACCTGCTGATCTGTGCCGTGAGCATCATCAGTCGCGGCTTTGCGGGGCTGGGCAGCGACGCGGCGCACACCATGTTCGCCTTCGCCGCGCACCCGTGGGTCGGGCTGAGCGTCGGCATTCTCGGTACGGTCCTGATCCAGTCGTCGACCACGACGACGGCCATCGCTGTCACCGCCGTAGGGTCGGGCGCGTTGCCCATCCAGGGCGCGATCCCCATCATTCTGGGCGCGAACGTCGGCACCACCGTGACGACGAGCCTGGTCGCACTGACCTTCATCGGCAACCGCGCAGAGTTCCGCAGGGCGCTGGGCGCCTCGACCGTCCATGACTTCTACAACTGGCTCGCGCTGCTGATCTTCTTCCCGATCGAGCTGATCTGGCATCCGCTGAAACACATCAGCGGGACGTTGACCAACGCGCTGTACGGCACGGACTGGCTGCCGAACCCGGCCCACCTGAACTTCATCCGGGCGGCCACCAGACCGGTGGAACACGGAGTGATCCACGCGACCGCGCACGTCAGCAGCACACTCGGTCCGCTGTTCACCATCGTGATCGGCGCCGCGCTGATCCTGGTCGCCGTCCGCTACCTGGGAAAGCTGCTCAAACTGCTTATGGTCGGCAGGGCCCGCGACATTCTGATCAAGGCCGTCGGTCGCAACGCCTACCTCGCTATGGCGTCAGGCATGGGAGTAACCGTCGTCACCCAGTCCTCGACCATCACCACGTCCGTGCTGGTCCCCTTCGCCGGAACAGGCATCCTGACACCGGCGCAGGTGTATCCCGTCGTCGTCGGCTCCAACCTCGGCACAACGTTCACGGTGGTCTTCGCGGCGTTCGCGGGCGTCGGACAGGACGCGAAGATCGGCCTGCAGGCAGCCTTCGTGCATCTGATCTACAACCTCTTCGCGATCGTCGTGATCTACGTGACACCGCTCCTGCGCCCCGTGCCGCTGTTCTGCGCCGAGACCCTTGCCCGCATCGCCTCCGAGCACCGGTGGGTCCTCGCCGTTTACCTCGGCACCGTCTTCATCGCACTGCCCGCCCTGGTCATCGTGCTGGTGGGCGTGCTCTGAGTACGGCGTCCGACGGCGGAACCCGTCAGGGTTCAGTGCCCTCAGGTGATTCACCCGTTCAGATGAGCGGTCTTCGTCCCCACCGTGGTCGGATCACCGTGACCCGTGAGGACCCTCGTCTCTGGTGGGAGGCCGAGCAGGCGGTCGCGGAAGGAGTCGATGACCGTCGGGAAACGGGAGTATCAGCGCCCGGTCGCGCCGGGTCCGCCCTGGAGGAGGGTGTCGCCGGTGAAGACCGCGGCCAGGGCAGTAAACGGCCTAATACTCCAGCCGTAGATCGTGATCTTCATGTCCGATTCGCGGCTTGTCGTCGGTAATGGCTGGCTTGGGCTCGGGCTTGGTGGCGGCGTCGCCAAGCGGACCAGGCGAGCCGGTGGGCTACCTCGTGCATGGGCCGGACGGCCAAGGTGATGAACAGTCGCTGGATCTCGTTGCAGGTGAGCGGGATGAGCCCGGCAGGTGTGGGGTGCCGGGCGTGTTCGTCGGCGCGGACGACGGCGAGGAAGGCGTGAGCGAGCATGGCCAGGGTGACCCAGCGGGACCAGGAGGTGTAGCGGCGGACTTGGTGTTCGTCGAGTCCGGCCAGGCCCTTTCCGGACTGGAGGGTCCCCTCCACCCTCCACCTTGATTCAGCGACGCGGACCAGGGCGGTCAGGGGCACTGGGGCGGCTGAGAAGCAGCGGTGGTAGGCGAGTTCACCGGTGGTGCGGTTGCGGCGGATCAGCAGCTGGCGGCTGCCGGGGCGGCGTTCGGCCAGGTCGATGACGGCCCAGTCGTAGAAGCGGTGCCCCTTGGCACCGGCCCCGGCCGACAGCTTTTGCCAGGCCCGTTTGGGCACCTTCGCAGCCAGGGAATCCGCGCGGAACTTCTCCGCGCCGGTGGTGACTTCATGTGAGCAGGCGACGGCGAGCAGGTAGCCGACCTGGCGCTCTTCCAGCGCGATCCGCAGCTTCGGGTTGCCGACGTAGACCTCGTCGCCCGTGACCCAGCCCACACGGTGCCCGGTGTCGAGGAACCGGCCGATCATGCGGGCGGCCAGCTCAGGCTTGGTCGCGAAGACGGTGTCCTTGTCCAGGCCCGCGGCTCGGCAGCGATCTGGGTCGCGCGTCCAGGAGCGCGGGATGTACAGCTCCCGGTCCACCGCCGCGTGCCCGCGGCAGCCCGCGTAGACAAGGTAGACGGCGACTTGCGCGTTTTCGATCCTTCCGGCGGTGCCGGTTGTACTGGCGCTGGACATCGACGGTGTGCGTGCCCTTCTTCACGTCCCCGGTCTCGTCGACCACCAGCACTGCACCCTCGTCGTGCAGATGTTCCAGGACGTACTCGCGCACGTCATCGCGTATGGCGTCGGCATCCCATCGAGCCCGGCCGAGCAGGTGCTGCATGCCGTCCGGGGTGGCCTCTCCGGCCCACTCGGCGATGCTCCAGCATTTTTTGCGTGCCAGGTCCGACAGCAGCCCCAGCACCAGATCCCGTACCCGACGCCGGGGTTCGACCCGGGCGAACCGGTCGGCTATCCGGCTCATCAGGTCCTCGAACGCTTCCTGCCAGCGGGCAGGGTCTACGCTGTGACCTGCGGCCACCGCAAGATCGTTAGTCTTCACACGCCGATGATCAGCGGTGGCCGCAGCCTTCCCGCGGCCGACCCACGAGCAAGATCAAGGTCTATGGCTGGAGGTCGCGCTGGTACCAGGTGCCTGACTTGCCGCCGAGATCGGCCGGGGTGGCAGGGCCAACCGGGACGAACCCGGCCTTGGTCAAGACTTTCTGGGACGCGGCGTTGTCGTGGGAGGTGGCCGCCCGCAGTGTGCGC
The DNA here is from genome assembly GCF_044767505.1 of Kitasatospora sp. NPDC101235. Taxonomy (NCBI): domain Bacteria; kingdom Bacillati; phylum Actinomycetota; class Actinomycetes; order Kitasatosporales; family Streptomycetaceae; genus Kitasatospora; species Kitasatospora sp. NPDC101235. Next base: position 16,983 of record NZ_JBIWNZ010000055.1, on the reverse strand, counting down.
AGGCCGTGCCGCGCGGTCGCCATCCGGCACAGCTCCCGGACGGTCGCGGTCGCCACGCTACGGCCGGCGACCTGCTCCGCGACCCGGTAGCCGAGTGTGGCAGTGCCGTCCTCCAAGTCGTACAGGTTGAACCTGCCGAGTACCGAGCCGTCCTCGGCGACGAGCACGTAAAAGGCGCAGCTGCCGTCCTCCTGCTCGGCCAGCAAGGCGTTGTGCCGGTCGGTGAACTGGTCGAAGAAGTCGTCGCCGCGGTCGGGGATCGAGGCAGCGAAGTAGGAGCGGTTCGCCAGCTCGAAGGCCAGGACCGCCGGGGCGTGGTCGGCATGCAGCCGCTTCAGCTCGGGCATTGCCCGACTCTACCCAGATCGTGTGCTGAGGCCACCTGAGTTTCCGCCAGTGGCAGACAGCCCCAAGACCAGGGCACATAACGATCTACGGCTGGAGTATTAGGGGTCTTCGGTGACGGTCTCGCCCTATTAATCCCGAGCGCGTGCGGGACCCTGAGCCTGGCAGTATCGGGCCATGACAAGAGATTCCTTGCTGGTCAGGGCCCAGGGCGTGTGGCAGGAGCTGGCGTCGGTGCCGGTCTTCTTCGGTGCGGCAGGCGAGGTCACCGTCGTCGTGTCTCCCGGGTCGAGGATTTGCCCGCGTGAGTGGGCGGGCATCGTGCTCCTGGGCGGGGCTGCGATCGTCACGGCTCCGAGCGAGGAGGCTGCTGGCCGCATCCGCAAGTCCTTGGCCGAGCTGCCCGCTGACAAGCTGACAGATCCTGAGGCGCTCAGGACAGCGCTCCCGACCAGCGAGGTCCTTGGGCCAGCCGCCCTCGCCTATGTCGCGCCCGACGCCTTCCGACCCGCGGCGCCGCCGGAGGGCTTGCGGATGGAAGAGCTGCCAGGCGGCTATTTCGAGCTGGGCGACCTCGAACAGGCCGCCGGGCCGGAGGACGCCGACGAGGCCGGCCTGGACGAGATGTCCTCTCCCGCGTTCATTGTGCGAGTCGAAGGCCGGGTCGTCGCTGCGGCCGCGTATCGCGAATGGCCGGGCGGGGCCGCTCACATAGGTGTGCTGACGGCGCCCGCCTGGCGCGGCAAGGGCCTGGCTCGCGCGACCGGGTCTGCGGCGGTGCGGCATGCGCTGGCCCAGGACCTGTTGCCGCAGTGGCGGGCCCGGACTCCGGCGTCGAGGAAGGTCGCGGTCGGACTCGGGTTCAGCGAGCTCGGCTCCCAGTTGAGTGTCGAGTTGGTCTGATCACGCGGAGCCCTGCCGCGGTCGGGCTCAGGGCCTGTCCTGGTGCTCTGCCTCGGTTGGTCTGGAGTCGGTAGGAGTCGGAGCCGGTCTCGATCAGGAGGCACTTGAAGGTGAGTCGGGGTTGGCGACTCCGCCGGTCCTCAGCCGCGCCATCGGCGACCTGGACGACCACGCAGACGGCTATCACGAGACCTGGCACACGATGCTGCTGCGCAGCATCTAACCCGGCGGTCGCGCCGATCCTAGCCACGATCTGGCCGCGTTCACCGAGTGCCTGCGGGGACGCTGAACCAGGGCCGCCTCGCGGCGCCCCGCCCGGTGACGCGCTCGTGTCAGGGCCCGCCTTCGAGCCGGAGGCGGGGACAGGCAAGCCGACGACGCCGAACGCACGTCCAGCCCGGCCAAGGCGGCGCGCGTGGCGGCCGAACACCGCGCCGCCCCGGCGCGAGCCTCCAGACCCCGCTGCGCCGACCCGCTGCCGCCGGTGTCGGCTGCGGACGCGTGCTGGTCTGAGGGATGATGGGCCCCGTGCCCGGGGCGGGGGGTGTGCCGGGCGGGGTTGCGGGGCAGGGGCGGACCATGGAGATCACCATCGCCGGTACGGGGCTCGCGGGCGGGGCGTGGCCGGAGCTGCTGCCCGACCGGCGCCCGGTCCTGGTGGTACCCGCCCCAGCCGCACCCCCACCCCATCCAGTCGACGGCTGGACCCGCGAAGCCGCCTGCCCGCACGACACCCCCCACCCCGGCTGGGCCGCCACCGCTGCCCCACCACACCTGACCATCCACCACCCCACCGGACAACCCTGGTACGACGCACCTGTCACCGCCGGCCGTGAATGGTGGCGCGCGCTACGCACCCACGAGGTCCTGCTCCTGGTGACCGGCCCGTTCACCAACGTCTTCGACTTCCGCCGCGCCGCCGAAGCCGGCACCCTCGCCGTGCTGACGGTCGCTCGGCCCGTCAGAACCGATCGCAATGGCGGCTACATCGCCAAGGATCTTCTTGACGGCGTCCGTGTCGCCGATCTCTGAAAACGACCCGTGAGGGTCTCGGAAAATTGACCCTTTTGTGCGGTCGGCGGCTCGCGGGTCTGCTGGCGCTGTTCTGGGCAGGCGGGACTGTCGGCCATGGATGTCAGACTCGGTGCCATGACGCTGTGCGACTATTTCTCCGCCGCTGACGACCAGGCCGCGTTGGCCGTGGCTGAGCGGCCCGGAGGGCCGGCCGCGGCCGGGCTCGACGTGGTCTTCCTCAAGAACATCGACCCGGTCGTCGCTCTTGCCCAGCTCGAAGCGATCCTCACGGACTGCAGCTATGAGGAAGCCAGCCGGCGCCCGCGATCCGGGCAACTGCTGTCCTCTGCGGAGCACGAAAGCCACTTCGTCATTAGCGTGTCGGACACGCTGGTCGAGGCCCTCGCCGTGGGGACGCGGGCTGACCTTGTGCATGTCGCCGAGCCGTGGTCCATGACCGCCGAGCTGCAGCAGGGCAAGGTCGACGTCTTCAACGCGCGTGATGTCCTTGAAGCCCTGGCGGCCCTGGCCCAGCGCGCCCGGGAGGCCCGCATGCGCCTGTATTGTTGGTGGTCGCTGTGAACAGCAGCGTCCGGCGGCCGGATCAGTCGCGGCTGACGCGGTTCTCCTTCGCGAGGAGCTCGCGTCGATGGCGGGTCTGCGGTTCATAGGCGTCCGCCACCGAACCGCGCGGGGCACGTTCGTACTTCGGCGGCCGGTCCGAGTTCAACGCGGCCCGAACCGTGTTCCGGGCCACCCCCAGCCGCCGTGAGATCTCTTTGATGGGCACGCCCTCTGCTCGATGCAGTCGGCGTATCTCCGCCCAGTCCTCCACCTTCAGCACGTCACGCTCGTCTGTGACGACGTCCCGCAGAACGTGGTGCTTCACGAGGCCGGCCCCAGACTGCTGGAGGTCGCGAAGATCCTCCGTGCGGAGACGGGTACCGGGCTCTGGCGCGCCAAGCAGATCGTGACCGGCCCGCTGCCGTGTCCGCGCGGACGCTCCCTCAGCGGCGAAGCGAGGGAAGCCACGAACGGCAGCCGCCTGATAGCCACACCCAGAACCCCTGGGTGACCCAACCCTACGAATGGCCCACCTTCCCGTCCTCCAGCGCACAGGAAGCCCGTCTGGCCGTCGCCGCGCGGCTGCGCGAGGTCATGCTGGACGCGGGCCTGACGGGGCAGGAGCTGGCCGCCCGGTGCGGGTGGAACGGCGCCAAGACCTCCCGCGTCATCAACGCCCGCACCGCGCCCTCGGACGCCGACATCCGCACCTGGTGCCGGGCCTGCGGCGCCGACGACCAGGCCGAGGACCTGATCGCCGCCAACCGTGCCGTGGACTCCATGTACGTCGAGTGGCGCCGCCTCACCCGCACCGGCCTGCGCCGCCTCCAGGAATCCGCCGCGCCCCTGTACGAACGCACCCGGCACTTCCGCTCCTACTCCTCCCGCGTCGTACCGGGCGTCCTGCAGACCGAGGCGTACGCCACCGCCCTGCTCGCCACCGTGGCGGACTTCCGCCGCACCCCCAACGACGTCGCCGACGCTGTCAAGGCGCGCCTGGCCCGCTCCCGCGTCGTGCGCACCGGCCACCACCGCTTCGCGATCCTGATCGAGGAGTCCGTCCTCTACTACCGCCTCGGCACCGTCGAGACGATGGCCGAGCAGCTGGAGCACCTACGGGCCGCCATGGCACTGCCGGCCGTCTCGCTCGGCGTCATCCCGTTCACCGCCCAGCGCACCATGTGGCCGGTGGAGACGTTCAACATCTTCGACGACGCCGAAGCCGGGGTGGAGCTGCTGTCCGCCCAGGTGACCGTCACCACGCCCAGCGAACTCGCGCTCTACGCCCAGGCGTTCGACCGGCTCAAGGGTTTTGCCGTCTACGGCTCGCAGGCACGGGCCCTGATCTCCCGGGCTGTTGACTCCCTGGGCTGAAATCCTGCAAACACGTGCAAACGCGTTGAGGGTCCGGCCGATCACTCTCTACCGTCGACCCGTCGCCCGCAATGACGGACCGGAAACCCGGACTCCGCCGTGATGCGGGCGGCGAGTTGGGGCCGTTGCGTGGGCCCGCCCCCTGTGTCGGGGTCCGTGCAGCCGTCACCGCCGACGAGAGAGCGGAGAACCGCCGTGGCCGCGTACCCCACACCCCGCCCACCGGCCACGGCCGTGGCCACGCTCGGGCGGCGCCGGCGGGCGTGTGGTGCGCGGTGACTGCGGCCGTCGAGACCCATACCCGGCCCCATGGCTGCGACTCCGTCAGGGCGCGGCTGTCCTACGAGCCGCAGTCCGCCGCGGCGGCCCGGCGCCTGGTGCGCACCACGCTGCCCGGGTGGGAGCTGGAGGACCTGGTCGAGGCCGGCGAACTCATCGTCAGCGAGCTGGTCGTCAACGCCGCGAAGACCGGCTGCCGGCTGGAGATGGCGGTCACGGTCGAGCGGACCACCGACCGGTGCGTGCGGATCAGCGTTCGGGACGGCTCCCGCGTCCTGCCCTGTCTGATCGACGCCGGTCCTGCCGCCGAGTCGGGCAGGGGCCTGGCTCTGGTTCACCACCTCACCGGCGGCCACTGGGGCGCCACCCCCGAGCCGTACGGCAAGACCGTCCATGCGGACCTGCGCACTCGCTCTCCCGGTTCGGCATAGCCCCAGGGCGCCCGTGCCCCAAGGTGGGACACCGACGAAACTCCCTGATCAGGGCGTATGCAAGCGCTGAGCGGAGCGTGTTCCCGCGCTGTACGTGATCGTTTCCCGCTCCGAACCCGTTCTGGGTGTCCGATCTGATCATTAGGCTTCCGCCCATGACCAGCGATCTCGGGTTCACCTGCTCGTGCTGCGGCGAGGAGCACGCAGAACTGCCGATGAACTACTCGACAACGGCCCCCTACGTCTGGGACCCGAGCTACGACGAGGCCCCGGACTGCTTGCTCTCGTCGGATCAGTGCGTCATCAAAGCACAGCACTACTTCGTCAAGGGCCTGATCGAGATACCGGTCATCGGCAGCAGCGACGTCTTCTCCTGGGGCGTCTGGGTCTCCCTGAGCCGCGAGAACTTCGCCCGCGCCGCAGACCTTTGGGACTCACCAGGGCGCGAATCCGAGAAGCCGTACTTCGGCTGGCTGACCACCGAGCTTCCCATCTACTCACCCAGCACCACCAACCTGAAGACCAACCTCCACACGAGGCCGGTCGGTCAACGTCCCCTCATCGAGCTCGAACCCACCGATCACCCCCTTGCCGTCGAGCAGAGGACGGGCATCACCCGGGATCGCGTGCGTGAGATCGCCGAGGCCGTTCTTCACTCTGCCAACGACGGCTCCTGACCATGACCGGCCAGGATTGGGAGAACGACCCGGCGTCTCGGGGGGGGTGGTGGTGCGAGCGTTCGTGGACGGGGATCCGCTTGACCAGATAGGTGGGCCCCTCGACATTCGCGCGGTGGTGGCGGGTATCCGTCCGGAGGCCAAGGATCGGTTCCTGCTTTTGAGGAGGCGGCCGTCACCGGCCACGCCACCCTGGCGTCGGTGGTGCAGCAGCAACTCCTGGCGGCGGCCGGTCGCGGCGGCCGCCCGGAAACCGCCAGGCCCGGCAGCCCTGACCGCGCGGGAGGCCGATGTGTTGCGGCTGATGGCGCAGGGCTTGTCGAACGGCGCAATCGGTCGGCGCCTGGTGATCGGCGAGTCCACCGTGAAGACACATGTGAACCATCTGTTCGCGAAGATCGGCACCCGCACCCGCGCCGAGGCGGTCGCCTGGGCCCACCAGAACGGCTACGGCGAGCCGTCCTGAGCTTGTGGGCGACTCCACGCCACATCGCGGTGTCATTCCAGACATCCACCGACTCTTTTGACTCCCGAGTCAGTGGCGGACCGCAGCATGGGAGGCTCGGAAGCTCCCCTCGATCACCCCATCCCGTCCGTTGCCACTGCCGGAGAGAAGGTTGTCATGAGCGCATCTACCCGTACCAAGTTCGCCCGTTTCCTGGCCGTCCCCGCCCTTGCCATGGCGAGCGCGATCCTTGCAGCCGCGCCCGCGAGCGCCGGGGGACTCTCCATAGGCGTCAACGGCGCCACCGTCGCGGATGCCGGGCGGACACTGAACGTCTCCGTCAGCTACCGGTGCCTCCCGGCATTCGATTGGGTCAAGATCACCGTCCAGGCCACGCAATCCGCCGTATCGGGCCGCGGCTCGATCCAGCTCCCCTGCACCGGCGGGGAGACCGTGACCATTCCGGTGGGCGTCACCTCGCCCGGTGACACGTGGATCAGGTCCTCGGTGAACGTGGTCGTGCACATCTACGACGCCGAGCTCGACCGCAGCGGGGCCGCGGCCACCGTCGTCGCCAACTGACCGGCGTCCACGGAAAACGAAACGGCCGGTCGATCCGAAGATCGACCGGCCGTCCTGGTTTGTCGGGACCGGCCCTCTACCCGGGCACTTGTGCACCGGCCGCCCGGCCCTGTCATGCGCGCCCGGTCGGCCCCTTGTCTCGGGCCGCCCCACCGGCCTTCGGTGGCAGGGCCTTGCTGGTGCTCTTGTGGGCCACGGTCTTCTTGTCGGCCTGCTTGGTGGTGCTGGTGTTCTTCACCGCGTCGCTGGTCTTCGGGTGCCGCTCCCGGGCGTCGGCGAGGGCTCGTTCCAGCACGGCCGTGAGGTCCAGGACGGCCCTGCCGGGCGGCAGGACACGGGACTGCGGGGCGTGCGGGGGTTCAAGGCCGGCGAGGCGGGCTTCGACGACTTGCTCCAGGGCGTGCTTGTACTCGTCGTGCTCGGCCTCGATCCGGAAGTTTTTGGTGACCGCGTCCATCAGGTTCCGGGCCAGCGTGACCTCCTTGGGGCGCAGCTGGATGCCTTCGGGGGCGATGCCCGCGGCAGGGCGGATCACAGCAGGGTCTGGAGCACGATGACGTCCTCGCGTACCCGCAGGACGGCCAGGCTTTCCCGGGTCCTGATCGCCACGCGGGCGACGGCGACCTGGCCGGCTTCCAGCATGGCCTGGCGCAGCAGCGCGTACAGTCGGGCGGCGGCGGGGTTGGATGGTCCGAGGCAGTAGGCCTTGTCGTGGTTGACCGGGTCCACGCGGTCGGCGTCGAGGAAGCCCAGCACGGTGATCTCTCTGGTGCTGGAGAGCGGGAGGTCCGCGAGGTCGTCCTGGGTCAGGACGACCATGCGTCCGTCCGGGGCCTCGTAGCCGCGGGCGACGTTTTCGAACGGCACGTCCGCGCCGTCCAGCTCGCAGACGCGTTTTTGCCGGATCCGGCCGCCGTTGTGCTCGTCGACATTCCGTTCCCGCGCCGCCCGTCTTGGGGTGCTGCCGGGTGATGCCGAGCGGGCGTCCAGGGAGCTGATGACGCTGCCCGGGCTGCACCACGACGTGCGGCGCTGGCATCTGGTGGAGATCCGCCGCGGCGGCTGTTCGACGAGACGACGACCCGCCCGCTGCCCGAACCGATCGGCTCCGCCCCGCTGAAGGACGCCGTCATGGTGCCCTCGGAGATGACCGGCACACCCGCCACGGACGACTCCGGCCACTGCTGGCGCCTGGCCTGGATCCGCACCGAGGGCCGATGGCGCTCCGGCCTGGTCACCGAGCAGCGCCGCCCCGCACCCGACCTGCCATGGATCGCCCACGTGCGCTGGGGCGAAGACCGCCAGGCGGCCTGGCTGGTCGCTGACCCGGCCACGCTGCGCCCGATCCCCGCCGAGATGCAGGACGCCTCGATGCTCACGGCGGGCGTGGCGCCCGAGGCGACGGTGCAGGCCTCCGTCACCGGGGAGGAGCGGTGAGTGTCCGGCTCGCCGCTGTGCCGGATCCGGTGGCGCCGGTGGGCGGCGCGCGGCTGGCGGCCATGCTGGAGGAGACCAGCCCGCAGGCCCGCCGTGCCCGCGTCGAGGCCGCGACCCGGCCGGTCCTGCCCGCCCTGGAGCCGCTGCTGCTGGACGGCCGCCTGCCCAAGGGCGTCGTGGTCGAGTCCTGGACGCCGGCCTGTTCCTCGCGGTGGCGGCGGGGCCGGCCGCCGCATCCGACAGCCTCTGGACTTCGATCATCGGCTGGCCCGAGGCCGGGTTGGCCACTGCCCGGGCCTACGGGCTGCCTTGGGAGCGCACTGTGCTGGCCGAGGACCCTGGTGATCAGTGGGCTGACGTCGCGTCCGTGCTCGCCGACGCGTGCGAGACGTTCATTCTGCGCCCCACGGGGCCGCCCGCAGCGCGGCAACTCGCCCGGCTTGAGCGGCGCCTGCGCGCCACCGGCGCCACGCTTCTGACCCCGATCGCCTGGCCGGGTACCGCGGAACTGCGCCTGACGGCCGGCAACGCGGCCTGGGAGGGTGTCGGCGACGGGCATGGCGCCCTGCGAGTGCGGACGGTCACCGCCCGCTGCACCGGTCGGGGGCGAGCCGCCCGGCCGCGCGAAGCGCGCCCGAAACTGCCGGACGAACACGGTGGTGTGAGCGTGGCGGCCCCCGTGTCCGAGGTGGCGCATCCCGTCGGCGAGGAGGCCGTGGTGGCGGCCCTCGCGTAGCCGCGAATGCACGGCGGCTACGCGCGCTCGTACGGGAGGAGGGCCAGCCGCCTCCCGGACCGAGCGGACGCGACGAGCGGCGAGGCGGCCATCCTCCCGGCCACCTGGACGGGGCCCGCAGCCGGCAGCTGGACGCGCGACGGTGTGTCAGGTGAAGTCGTCCAGCAGGCTGTCGTCGACGAGCGCCAGGTCGAACACGGCCACGACGCCGAGGTGGTCGGAGTGGTCGTGCTCGACCGTCCGGTAGTCGACGATCGCCGGGGCGAGTGCCGGGGTGGTGTGGATCTGGTCGACGCGCAGGCCGCCGTGTTTGCCAGTGGCCCGGCGCAGCGTCGGGTCCGGCCGGGTGTCGGCGAGGTGGGCGGCGACGTCGGTGAGGTCGGCGTCGCGCAGCGTCTTGCCCACCGCGCGGTTGCTGACCCACGGGTCGCCGGGGTTCTCGCGCCGCAGGCAGCGGCTGGCCCGGTTGTAGGGCTTCACCCGAGTCCAGTCGATCTCCGGGTCGTCGTACATGGGGTGGTTGATATCCCCTGCGCCGGTGGAGACACGTGGCAGGACGCCCATCCGCATATCAACATTGCGTTGACAACAAAGTGTTGATGCCGTGGAATGGGCGCATGGCCAGCACCGACCACGACCATGCCGCCAACCTCGACCAGGCCCGTGCGGCCTTGAACGCCGCCGGCGCGTCAGAGCTGGAACGCAGGCCGTGGCAGCCTGTGCGCTGGCCGGCCTCGGACGCGGAGCTCGTACGCTTCGCCGCCTGGGTCGCGCGTGAACCCGACACCGGGGCCCAGGTACCGGCGGCGGGGCTGCGGCTGCTGGCGTCGGCACGCGCGGAGCTGGATCAGATCGAGGCCGGACTGCTGTTCGCCGCCCGGGGGGCGGGGATGACGTGGCCGCAGATCGCGGGCGCGCTCGGCCTGGACTCGCCGCAGGCGGCCCAGCAGCGCATGCACCGGCTGCAGGCCCGCGTCGCCGACCCGACCAGGAAGGCCTGACGCGTGATCATCGCCCTGTCCGAAGCCTCGGTGCGATGCGGGCCCAAGGCCGCCAACCTCGGACGTCTGCTGCGCGCCGGCTTCGCGGTGCCGGACGGCTTCGTGATCACCGACCCGGGCGCGCCCGGCCTTGCGCGCGAGCTGGCCCCCGCCCTGCTGGCGCTGGGCGGCGGGCCGTTCGCGGTGCGGTCCTCAGCACCGGGCGAGGACGGGCAAGCCGCCTCGTTCGCAGGCCAGTTGCACACCACCCTCCACGCGGCCGACCCGGTCCAGGTCGCCACGGCGGTGCGACGCTGCGCGGTCTCGGCGGACAGCCCCCACGCGGCGGCCTATGCCGCGCGGACCGGTCACGTGGCGTCCATGCCGCGTGTGATCGTGCAGATCATGGTCGATCCCGAGGCCGCCGGCGTGGCGTTCACCCGGCATCCGGTCACCGGGGCCGACCAGGTGGTGATCGAGGCGACCGCCGGGCTCGGCGACCGTCTCGTGGACGGCGCCGTAACGCCGCAACGGTGGATCCTCGACCGTCGAGAAACCACCGGTCCGCAGGGCGACGGGGTCCTCACGCCAAAGCAGGCACACGATCTGGCCGGGCTGGCCCAGCGGGTCGAGGACCTGTTCGGCGGGCCGCAGGACATCGAGTGGGCCCTGGCCGACGGCAGCATCTGGGTGCTGCAGGCCCGCCCCATCACCACCACACCACGCAGCGCGCCACCCGCAGCGCCGTCCGGGCGGCTACTGGTGTCCGGGACCGCGGCCAGTCCCGGCACCGCGACCGGCCCGGTGCGGGTGATCACCAGCCCGGACGACTTCGACCGGTTCACACCGGGCGCCGTGCTTGTCTGCCGCACCACCTCGCCTGCCTGGACGCCACTGCTGGCCCGCGCGGCCGCCGTAGTCACCGAGACCGGAGGCATGCTCGCCCACGCCGCGATCGTGGCCCGTGAATTCTCGATCCCGGCCGTCCTGGCCGCCCCAAACGCCACCACGCTCCTCACCCCCGGCCAGGCAGTGACGGTGGACGGCGCCCGCGGCACCGTCACCGCCGCCCACGAAAAGGAACCCCGATGACCCGGATCACCCCAGGCAACCTGCTGGTCCTGCACACCGTGCGCACTCTCGGCCACGCCACCGCGGCCCGCCTGGCCGAGCGCACCGGACTGCCCCAGCCGGAAACGGTCGCGCACCTGCTGGACGCCCAGGCCCGCGGATGGGTGACCCACTCCAGCTTCGCTGGCGAGAGCGGCTGGTCCCTGACCGAGGCCGGCTCCCGGCATGGAGAGCAGCTCCTGGCCGCCGAGCTTGACACCGCCGGCGCCCGTACCACCGTGGAGGAGGTCTACCGCGACTTCCTGCCCGCCAACGACCAAGTCGCCGCGGCCTGCACGGCCTGGCAGCTCACCGAACTGGCTATCGGCGAGCAGCGGGTCACCCTCACCGCGACGATCACCGCGCTCACCCAACCCGCCCGCACACTGGCCCAGACGGAGACCCGCCTCACCGCCAAGCTGGCCCGCTTCGCCGGGTACCACCACCGCTTCACCACCGCACTGCACCGAGCGAACACCGACCCCACGTGGATCACCGGCATCGATCGGGACTCCTGCCACCGGGTCTGGTTCGAACTGCACGAAGACCTCATCGCCACACTCGGCCTAACCCGCTGAAAGGCCGCTCGGCCCGTGACGGTCAGCCCGCTCTCGCATGCCACGATCACCAGTTGGGCCCGGTCCCGTGCGGCGACCGACCGGCCTCGGCCGGGCAGGATGTCTGTTCCCCGGCCGAGGCCCTCCCATAACGCCGGTGCTGGGCGTCCTGAGCCAGCATCTCCTGCATAGACCGTTTCGCCACATTTACGAAGTACGCCGGTGCCTGACGTGCGGTAAGCCTCGCCATTTGTTCGATTCTTGGCCCAGCGAAACGGTGCTCGGAGCTTTACAAACAGGCACTGAACCTGTTCTTTAACCTCCGGCCTGTCAGCCTTCTGGATTGGCCCGTGATGGCGTCGCACAGCATGGGACCATCTCGGCATGCGACTGATTGCCGATGGGGCCACGCCGACCTCGCGGTTGGTGCGGGCGGAGGACTTTGAAACCGACAACGGCTGCGCCTTCGAGCTGGCGGGACCACTCTTCCTGGCCGTCGGTGATCGAATCAGCTTCGAGGACGGGAAGCTGGTCGTCGTGCGGGTGAGCGGAGAGCGGCTGCTTCCCGTCGGCGGTTGGCCCGCCGTCTTCGGAGGGCCGGGGACAGTTTTTCTGGGCGATCAAGTCTGGAAGTGATGGCCGTTGAGCAGGGCGCTGCCGAGGGGGGTGAGCGTGTGCAGGACGGCACTGCCGCGTCTGGTGGTGGTGATGAGGCCGGCCTGGCGGAGTATGGTGGCCTGCTCGCTCGCGGTGGGCAGCGACGCGCTGAGGCGTTCGGCGAGCTGCCCGGTGGTGCACGGGCCGTCGCTGATGGCATGGAGGGTTCGGGCGCGGGTGCGGCCCAGGAGCGCGGACAAGGCGCCGTCGGTCCCGTGGCGGGACGTCGTCAGCAGTGCGGCGGCGTCGGAGACGCCGCGTATGACGGGGAGGAAGAGCAGGACGGGTGCCTGGTCGTCCATCGGGTCGGTGTAGGTGATCGGTCTGGTCTGGCAGAAGGCGGACGGGACCAGCAGCAGGCCCCGACCCGCCAGGTCGACGGTACCGGTGAGGGCGCCCCTGCCGATCTCCAGCGTCGGTGGCTTCCAGCGGAACTCGGGCGGCAGTCCCGCGAGCATCGCCTCGGGCCCGTCCTGGGCGAGCCTGAGGGCGTGCGTGGTCTGCTCGGCCCGCAGGCGGGGCAGGATGCGCTGCCAGTGGGGGGCCACGGCGACGCGGTGGACGTCGCGGAGGAACACCAGCAGTTCCTCACGGTCCGCCCGGTCGTACGCGATGTCGCCCCACGCCACGCCCGCCCAGGGGCCCGTGCAGCGTGAGTAGCGGGCCCGCGCCTCGACGGCCCCCTCGAGTTCGGCCCGCAGACGCTCTGCCGGCGCCGCGCGCAGTGCCTCGGCCCCCTCCTCGACGGATGATGCGGCGCCGGTGACGGTGAACAGGTCCAGGACGGTCTCCCGGAACAGGGACGAGGCCGGATGGACGCGGGCGGGGGAGCGGGCATGGACCTCGTGTCGCCATGCGCCGAACATCGCCCTGCTGTGCGGTTGCTGCAGGGCTGTCAGCGCGAGGAGCGTCTCGCCGAGCGGACCCCATGTCGCCGCTATCCGAGTCCTGGCGAGGTCCTGCGAGGTGAACGTGATGCGCAGCATGTGAGGGTCTCCCGGGTTCTGTTCGGACGCCCACCTTCCCGTCGCCCATCGTCTCCGGTCGCGCACGACTGCTTCAAGTGGGCCTCACCACAGGTGTTTCGGCGACAGCCGAAAGGACTGGGGCCGCGCCCGCCGGCACCGTCAGGATGGGTCCCGAGGGCGACGGGCCGGGAACCGCGAGACACAGGTGGTTCCCCCGGGCCGGAAGGTCGCCCGAGTCGAGAAACCACCCATGGAGGCGTTCATGCGTATTCGTCATGCTCTCGCGGCCACCGCTGTCGGTGCCGCGCTCGCTCTGGGTGCTGCGGCCGCACCGGCCGTGGCGGCCACGCCCGCCCCCGCCTCGGCGGGGCCCGCTATCCAGGCCGGGTACACCTGGCAGTACACCGGCGAGTACTTCAAGGCCAAGTCGGCCTGCGATGCCCGCGCCTCGTACTTCCTGGCGGCGTCCAACGTGAAGTACTACCGGTGCATCAGCGAGGGCGGCCTTTGGGCTGGTCAGGTCTACGCCAGCTGATCGAACGCAGGACGCGCTGCCCGCACCGGCAGCACCAGGGGGCTGTCCCACGCGTGGGACAGCCCCGGCTCGGCCTCCCGGCCGACGACCCGCGCCCCCGCACGATCACCCAGAAGATGCCCGACTCCGTTGCCCAGCGGCTCTACGAGGCGCGCGACGCCGGAGCCACCCAGGCCCAGCAAGCCCCTTACCCGGACGCCCACCCCAAGGGCGGCCGATGGGGCGGCCTGCTCGGGGGTGTTCCTCTCCGGCCGGTCGGCCGCGCCCGCTCGATGACCGGGCTGAACGGCGGGCGGGGCGGCGGCGGTCGGCGGTCGCTCTGTCGGTGGCATGAGGTATCGAAGGAGACCGGACGATCACCGACCGCGGGGAGCACCAGCGATGAGCCACGACGGCGAGGGACAGGGACAGCGGCCGGCAGCGAAGACCCGCACGGCCTTCGTCCGCGCCAAGGCCTACCCCAACGGCAGCACGGGTCCGCTGCGCCACAGCGTGCTCCAGGCGCTGGGCGTGCTGAAGGTCGCCACGGTCAAGCAGGTCTGGCTCCTGGCCAGGCCCGACCACGCCCACCCGAACGCCGTGGCCTCGGCGTTGCGCGAACAAGCCGGCCGAGCAGCGCGGCAGCACCTCCGGCCTCCCGAGGCAGCCGGAGCCGCCCGACAGCGACCGGTCGGCCGGGGCCGCCGCGGAGCGGCCGGCGAAGCGCCGGCCCGTCCGGCCGCCGGGGGCCGGGGCGGTGATCTGGGGGCTGACCGACCTGGGCCTGGATGCCGCGAAGTCCACGCTGCCCTCCGAACGGAAGATCGGCGGCCGGGCCCGCTCGGTCGGCCGCACCACCGGCGCCCCGCACGCGATGGCCGTCAACGACACCATCGTCGCGTTCACCAGCCCGGCCACCCCGGGCAAGTCGATCGGCCGGATCGCCGACTGGACCACCGAAGCCCCGCACCCGCTGCCCGGCGACCGCAACCAGTTCGCCGACGCCGTCCTCACCGCACCCACCGACAACGTGCCCGTGCTCCTGGTCGAAGTCGACCTCCACAACGAGACCCCCGACGTCATCGCCGCCAAATTCGACCGCTACGCCGAGTACTTCGCCCTCACCTACAACGACCCCAAGCACGAAGGCCACCACAGCCACGCGAAGAAGCTGCCGACCTGGCGGCGCACGTACCCGATGGCCGGCCCCGACAGCCTGCCGCCCATCGCCCTGGTTCTCGGCGGCGCGCAGGCACCCGCGGCCTCAACAACCTCATCACCAAGGTCCAGGGCCTCACCGACCGGCACTGGGCCTCGCCGCGCCACGACCCGCTCGACTTCACCGGGCGGATCCCGACCCTGGCCTGCCACTTCGACGACTTGAAGGAGAACGGGCCGCACGCTGCGATCTGGTGGCGCTTCGGCGGCCGGCAGTGGCAGACCCTCCTCGACGCCCTCGCCCACGCCGAGTACATCGCCCGTGTCCAGGCCCGCCTCGACGCCGAGTACCAGGCCGAGCGCGAGGCCCGGCACCAGCGGCTGGAAGCGACCCGCTGCCCGGGCTGCAACCGCCGCTGCGACGAGATCGACACCGGCAGGCCCAGCGACGGCACCAGCCTCTGCGGCGGCTGCCAGGCACAACTACAAGATCGGTGCACCGGTCACCCGGTCGCTGGTCGCCTACGATCACTGACCCGTATCGACGGGCCGCCCCGTTCACCGGATGGGCATACCTCCATGCGGGCTGTTGACCACCAACGGCAGAGACCCCTTGACCAGGTAGGGGTGATCAGGGAAGTAGTCGACATGGAGGTGGCCGCCGTCCTCGGCAGCGGCCATGGCACGCAGGTTGTCCGCGAATACGGCCCGAGCGGCGGAGTCACCGCTGATCACAAGAATCTGCCGCAGGGAGTCGAGGTGGAGACGGACCCCAGGACCGGAAGTCTTCCCGACCTCGACCCCCGCCAGGTCGTGGCGGCCGGGCGAAGGCGTCGAGCCGAACTGCCCCTCGCCCTCGGCCACCGCGACCGCCAAGCGGTTCAGTTCTTCCGCCGAGGCGGTGAGATCCACCTCGCCGTAAACGGGGTCGCGGACGAGTCTCACCGGTCAGCCCTCCTTCAAGATCGAACTCCCATGATGCCAGCCGGCCGCCAGACGCGATCCTGTACTTGGGATCTACTCGTCTGCGGGCCGCCCCCGTTACTCGAGTTCGCCCCAGGCCGGGGCGAGGAAGGACCGGAGACCGACTGACTCTTCGGCCACCTGTATCCCGATCTGTCGACAACTCGCTCACGCACACTCGAAGGCTTCATGGACCTGCCGGTGGCCGGCCTTGTCGCGGGACCAGATGCGCACACGACGGCTTGGGTTCTCCCGGTCCCAGTCGTCACTGTCCAAGACCGCGACGGAGTCCGACAGTCGCCATCGCGAGGACCCCCACGAGGCTTCCGGTACTTCAACGAGTCCGTCGAGAACGTCAGAGACCGAGACCGCAGCGGCACCGCCGACAGGCCAGGGTCTCCAGCCGGAGACGGCGTCGGTGAGGGCATGGGACTCGATCAGATGCGTGATGGAGGGGGCGACAGGGAGGTACGGACTGCCGCCGTCCACGTCGGTGCCCACGCTTCCATTGGTATGGAGCAGGTCCCGGCAGGGCTTCGACACGCGCTCACCGAACCACTGGAAATACCAGCCGCCCTGCGCGGGGTCTTGCCAGGCCCGTGTGTTCACGCCGAAGTGGTCGTACTCCCATCCACGGGCCGTATCGTATCGTTCTCCGCCAACGGTCCAGCTGTGCCTCACCTGGTAGCGCAGTCCGCCGTATCTCTGCTCGAAGCCTTCGCATCGGATGATGAGTTCCATGGGTGCCGGCACGAGACGGCCCGTGCGGTTGCGCACCCGCCATAGCTCGATCGGAACTTCGAACCGGACCGGGTTCTCACGTCGGCCCGTGCGGCGGAGGAAATCCTGAGCTCGCTCCGAGAGTTCGGAGAGGTCATCCAGGATGTGCATCCCGTACTTCATTTCCAAAGGTAGCGACCGGCTGCAAGACGAGCACCCTATCTCGGAGTCCACCTCACGAACCAGTAGTTCGACCCCGGGACCGGGGCATCGACGTGTTTGAGCCGGCTGCGAGCGGCGACACGATCCTTGCCGGACAGCCTGACCCAGTGCTCATCCGCCCAGACGGCCTGGGAGGCCCGCCGTTCAGCCTCCTTCAGCCGACCGGACCCGGCCAGCTGCTCCCCGCTCAGCAGCTGCCTGACGGTTTCCAGGCCGCTGGCTGCGTAGGTGAGAGCAGGCTCTGGCTCAACTTCTGGATGCTGTTGGTGATCTTCAGCGACTGTCGGTATGGGTCCGGCCGGTCGTCTGTCGGCAGAGGCGCGTGAAGCGGGTTGCGGAGCTGGTCC
>NZ_JBIWNZ010000054.1:0-25608 GCF_044767505.1 Kitasatospora sp. NPDC101235 | reverse complement strand
AAGTTGCGCTCGCGTCACACAGTACGGTCTACCGGATCAGGAACTGTCGCGAGGGCGAATCCCACAGATTGATCACAACCCGATACGCACCCTAGGCGGGACCGGAGCCAGTACTCCCCGAGATGGGGCGTGAGCACATCGACGGCCTCCTCCACCCGTCCGGCCTTCGACAACAGCTCGGCGTAGCGGGCGCACACGTGGCCGTCGCCCAGCTCGGCGGGGTCCGGACGCACCATCGCGAGTGCCTCGTCGCCCTCGCCCCGGCGGATCATGATCTCGGCGGTGACCCACTCGGCGGCCCGCCAGCCGATATCCGTGAACGGGTCCACCAGGGCCAGCGCCCGATCGAACTCCCCGGCCGCACACAACTCCCGGGCCGCCGCCTCCGCACAGTTCCAGTCCCCACGCTCCCGCGCCGCCCGGATCAGCAGTTCCACCTGTCCCAGGTCGAGGAGGGTCCGCACCATCCGCGGGTAGACGCCACCATGGTTGCGCGCCTGCCAAGAAAGATCATCGATGTTCACGCGGGCACCCTACGAACTGCCACCGACAGCCTCCGCCCAACCGGAGCCGGGGTTACAGACCCCGCTCGGCTCGCGAAACGGTGAGAATCCGACAAGACGGATGAGATCGAGTGAGAATCCGCCAACTGCAATGCGACAGGACACCCAGCATGATCGCAGCCGGCGAACCGGCGCAGCCAGTGACAACTACCGCGGCCAAGTGACAACTATCTCGACCAGTCACAGCCTCGTCCGCCAGTCGTGGCCGGTTGCCTCTGAGGTTGCCTCAGAGGTTGCTCCTGCGGTTGCTCCTGAAGTTGCCCTGGAGGTTGCCTCTGCGGTTGCATCAAGGTAGCCCCCGGAAACCTTGATGCCGCAGCTCAGAGCACGGGACAACCGCCTTCCGGGACGCCGACTACTTCTCTCCGCAGGCTGTCGGACGGCCGAGAGAGCAGCAGCACCCCTGGGTGTCCCGTACGGCCCGACCTCACGAGTGTTCGCGTGGCGGCGCGAGGGCCGATCGACGCCGGCTGGTGCCGCCGGGTCATCCTGTCGAGGGAACCGCTCCCGATACCCGGCCGCCCCGGTCGCGGCGAGGGCAGCATGTGCCGTCATGAAGGACGATCACATGGAAGCCTTACGAGCCGCCGGGCAACGGGTCATCCACGCGCAGGGTGAAACTGGCCGCTGCCCTGACCGAACTCTCCGCCTTCGCGCCCGCACGCGGTTCGAGCGGGAGCCGCACCAGAGGCGGTAGGCGCCGAATACGCCCGGATCGTGGCCGGGCAGGGCACACCCGGTTCGGCGAAGCGACCGCCGGCCACCGTCCGTACTGGTGAGACCATCCCCAGGCAGACGCGGGACGCAGGAACCGGTCACCCCGACAGACCCGCCCCGCCCACATCTGCAACCGGCAGGGAACTACTCGCCGGCCTGTACGACGCGCTCCCGCCGACGATGAGAAACCTGCCGACAGGCGACCTTGCCCCACAGCTGGCCGGGCAGGCCGGAGTGACCGAGGGGACGGCGCGCAAATACCTGTCGGCGATCCGCTCCGAGAGAGCCGGACAGTGACCCGCACGGGCACTCTGCGGGCCTGAGGCGGCGCCAGGACGGCCGTGGGCGGCGTGCGGCGGACCTGTGGCGGGTAGCGTTCTCCATGACCGTCCATGACCGTCCAGGGTTGCTGTGAGCTGCCGTCAGAGTGCGCCGCGTGCCCGGCGGGGCGGAACAAGCCCCCGGGTGGCTCCCCGGGGGCGTCCCCGGGTGCTGCCCCGGGGGGCTTCCCTTCCAAGGGTTTCGACATTCCCGCAGGCTCAGGCCTGAAATCGGGGCTCCCGGATTCGCCGACAACCCTTTCCCTCCCCTTCCTGTCCTTGGCTTGTGGTGTTGGTGGTTGGCGGTTGGGTGGGGCGGTACGGTCCCGGGTTCGCTCCTGGTCCGACGGGCCCTGCCTGCCGCTTTGGGTCTGCTTGCCCCCTTCCCCTCGCGGCCGGGTGGCCGCGCGCCTCCCGGTGGTCGGCGCCGGGTGGTCGGGGGCGGTGGGCGGCGCCCGGGTGTCGGTGCCGTGAGGTAGAGAGACGAGGAAGATCAGCACCAGCGACGGGGAGCGGCAGATGCACGAGGAGCAGGGGCACGCCCGAGACGACCAGCAGCCGCCGGCCCGGCCCGCCCGGGTCCACTTCCGCCGCTCCGCCCGCAACCCCAACGGCTCCTGGGGCTCGGTGCGCGACGACGTCCTCGCCGTCCTCGGCGTCCTCAAGGTCGCCACCTACAAGCAGCTGCACGCCCTGGTCGCGGGCGGCACCGAGGACCGCGAGCACAACCGCACCGAGCACGTACGCGAAGCCGTCAAAGACCTGGAGAAGCACAAGCTCGTCGAGTCACGCGGCACCACCCGCCCGCCCAGCCGCAAACCCACCGACAAGACCGCCGGCTCCAAGCCACAGCCAGGCGGCCCCGGAGCCGAGAAGATCTGGGCCCTCACCCCGCTCGGCCTGCTCGCCGCCGCCGAAGCCCTCGGCGACGACCGCGACATGGGCGGCAACGCCCGCGGCGCCGGCCAAACCGGCGCCGTCCCGGCCGCCCCGCAGGCGCGGCGGGCTGCCCACCACGACCGCCAGTAGTGGCCGCCGACCTCGGCGGCAGGGAAGGAGCAGCGTGAGTCGGGAGATCGATGAGGGGCTGGAGCGTGCCGAGCGGACCCGTCCGATCCCGCGGTCCGTCCGGGCCCGGATGCGGTTCCTGCTCAAGGGTGCCAAGGGCTCGACCCGGAAGCTCGCCCAGGACCTCGGCGTCTCCCAGCGCACCGTGCAGCGCTGGCTCAAGGGCCAGGGCACCCCAAAGGCAGGCTCACTTGGAGAGAGTGCCGTTAGCGAAGACAACCGTGGGGCCGTTGGTGCCGTACGATGTGCCGGGGCTTGTGATGACTGCTAGACGCAGAACACCCGTGACATCGAGATTGATCGGCACGGCGTTTCCCAGCGTGAGGTGGGTGAACATTAGCCGCTTGCCATCTGCCTCGATTGATACATCCGTGCGGTCATTGAGGCCGTTGTCATCGAGCCCCAGGATGCCGGTCAGTGTCTTGTAGCCTCGGCCGAGGTTGTAATACGTCTTGGTGCCGTCTCCGACGTTACTGGACACGCCGGTGATGGCGTTGTCGTAGGAGACGCCATTCATCGTTCCCTGGCCGGGATGTAGGGGGTTGAAGCTGTCGCGGAGAAGATCCAGATCCCGGAGGTAGACGACGCCTGTCCGACTTGGGGAAGCCACGGCGCTGGGCGAGGACGTCGAAGCGGCGGTCATTGTCGCAGTAACCGTCGGGCCCGGCACGGCCTTGGTCACCGTGACCGTGGGAGCTGGCGCGGTTGGCGACGAGATGCCAGCTGCCGGTAGAACGAAGAACCCGAGCACAAGGCCGGCAAGGCCTGTGGCGGCAGAGATGATCTTGGTGGCGCTGTCGATGCGCTGATGGATCCCTGATGAACCCTCGTCTGGGCGGTTCGTCGGTGATGGCGCCTGGCTCACAAATCCCCCAACCTCTTGCACATGCCACCAACTATGGTCTGCAATTTAGCGTCAACTACGAGTTCAAGTAGCCTTGTTGCCGCTACCGCAACAGACGTGGAACGGCCGGATCGACCAAATCATTCCGCAGAGTGGGATGCCCTACTCAAGCAACGAATGCGCAGCGGTGTCTCCACCAAGATCCCCATGTCGCAGCCCACCAGGGACGCACCCCCGTCGTTCCCGGGCCCGGTTGGGCTGCGCCTCGTTCCCGGACTCGTCCCGGCCCAGTAGCTCCCGCTCGACCAGGTCGGCCTGTTCCTCGTGCCCGGCCTGACGCAGCATCTGCACCGCCTCGGCGAGCATCCGGTCGGCGCCGCCGGTCATGTGGTGCGCCGCGTACAGGTGGCCGCGGGCCCGCTCGGTGTACTCCAGCGCCTTCGTCAGCATCCCCAGCGCCTCGATGGTCGCGTCGTCCACCCCGGGCGGTCGGCGGTGCGCCTCATCCGGCTCTTCGGCCTTGACGTCATCTGCCACCGATGCCTCCCGACGTGCTCGCCCGACCCCTTCACCGTCGTCCGGCCGGGGAGTAAGCGCATGCGCAGGAGGGCCGACCGGCGGTCAGGCCGTCAGCTCCTGCGCGGCGTCCGGGTGGGTGGCCTGCTTGAGCTTCATCTCGACCTTGTGCCGGTTTTCGGTGTCGCCCCAGTGCGGGTGGGCGTACAGCTCGGCGCCGACCGCGGCGAACGCGGACCGCTTCTCCTCGCTGGGCTCGGCGGCCCAGTCGGCCTCGGCGGTGTACCAGCGGCGCTGGAGTTCGAGCAGGTCAGCGGGGAAATCAACGGCATCAGACACGACGCCCAACCTAGGTCGCACACCCGTACGGCCGACGACACGGCACCCCGGGACCGGCACGATTACCCGGACCGTGCCGGCGGTCCAGCCTCATTCCTGGGCGTGAGTTGCTGAGCGTGGGCCTCGGGCGGCCATCGTCCTGGGCAACGAGATTGAGAGCCACCTCGGTTGGGGGAGTGACACGCCGCGTTCGGAGCAGCGTCGTCGACTGCTCCGGTTGGACGCGGCAGGCTGTGGTCCTTGATCACGGTCGTGTCGTGAGGCCGGTGGCTTCGCCACGCGAGTTGCTGTTCGAGGAGATCCACCGGGACCGCCCTCGCAGACCCGACGGGTCTCGGGCCGGCAGCTGTCCCTGCGGTACAAGGTCAGCCGGAACGCGGTGGCGGAGGAACGAGTGCCAGCCCCAGATGAGTGGGACAGACCTGCATCGATTCCTTCCGTCTCCAGGCCGCCGAGGCCGGGCACCGTGCCGCCCGCTGACCAGTCCCGGTGGACGCACTCGGGCGAGGGATCGCTGGGATCGCTGCCGGAGGTGGTGTTCGGGGAGCTCACCGAGGCCGGCCGGCTGGCCGCGCTGGCCCTTGACTGCTGGAACAGCGGTGACCGGCATGGTGCGCTGGACGCGATCGTGCGGGGGACGCAGACGGCGCAGGCCGCAGTGGCCTCGCTGAACATGCTGGTCGAACTGGGCGCTGCCGGACGAACACGGTGGTGTGAGCGTGGCGGCCCCCGTGTCCGAGGTGGCGCGTCCCGTTGGCGCGGAGGCTGTGGTGGCGGCCCTCGCGTAGCCGCACGGCGGCTGCGCGCGTTCGTACGGGAGGCCGGCCAGTCGCCACCCGGAGCCGAGCGGACGCGACGAGCGCACCGGGCACGCCAGGCCAGCGGGCAGGCTCGCGTGGCGAGCGAGGCGAGGTGGGACTCCGCAGCGTCCGTGTAGGCCTGACCCGCCGTCGCCGTGCCGCCCTGGAGAGTCCGGGGCGGCACCGCTGAGAGGACCACTGCGCCGAGGACTTCGGCCTTCTGCCCCCAGGTTGCGCAGTGAGCGCAACACGGGCCGCCGGTGACGTTCGGCCTTCTAGCATGGAGGCAGTTGCTGTGGGGGGAGTGGGGGTGGGATGGACGGCGGCTACAAGGTCGACGTACGTGCTCTGGTCAACGGGTCTTGGCAGATGCATCAGGTTTCCGAGGACCTGCTGAACATCGTGACGCTGCTGGCGCGGGAGCTGTCTGCGGCCGGCGGCATGATCGGGGACGACGAGGCGGGGCGGATCTTCGCGTCGGTGTACAAGCCGACGGCGAAGACCACGCTGAACCAGATGGCGAACGCCTGCCACTTCATGGGCCAGGGCTCGCAGA
Organism: Kitasatospora sp. NPDC101235; assembly: GCF_044767505.1. Taxonomy (NCBI): domain Bacteria; kingdom Bacillati; phylum Actinomycetota; class Actinomycetes; order Kitasatosporales; family Streptomycetaceae; genus Kitasatospora; species Kitasatospora sp. NPDC101235. The sequence goes on along the minus strand of NZ_JBIWNZ010000054.1, from coordinate 19,885 downwards.
CGCTGCTCGCGAACGCGAACAATTACCTGGCGGCCGAGGACGCGGTGGCGAAGCAGCTGCTGGGCGCGAACGCGGACCCGGGCGGCGATCCCGCGGCCGGCCTGGCCCAGCCGTGGACGGCCGCCGGGCAGTGCGCGCCGGATCCGCGGGGCATTGGCGAGACCTTGCCGGAGGCGCTCGGCAAGACTGGCGGCGTCGACCGGTGGTGTGGGGGGACCGGTTCCGCGGGGACTCGGACAAGCTGAGGAAGGTCGCCGGGAGCTGGCAGGCTGCCCACCGGCTCACCGTGCAGGTCCTCCAGAGCGCGCAGGACGCCTGGCGCACCGTCGACGATGTCCATGAGGGCCAGACGGCCAAGGCGGTCGCGTCGTTCTTCACGGCCTTCGTCGGCCGGCAGGACTACCCGGCGAAGCCGGACAGCGCGTCCACGCTGCTGGCGAACCTGGCGTCGGCCTGCCGGCAGCTCGGTGACGCCTGCGACCGGTACGCCAAGCACATCGACGACTCGGCGAGCTTCTTCAACAACTGGTTCGTTGCGCCTTGGGACGACCCGGTCTTCGGCGGGGAGGGCGACGACGGCGGCCTGAAGTCCAAAGTGCTCGGCGACACCCAGATCCTGTCGCTCGCCGGCACGCCCCACGCGCTCGACGACACCCAGAAACGGGTACCGGTCCCTCAGGGGCAGCCCGCCCCGCCGAAGCCGTCCGGTCCGGGGTTCCCGTGGATCCTGCCCTTCCCGGCGCCGCTTCCCCTGCCTCTGCCGCTGGTTCCCGCGGTCTACACCCCGGTCAACCCGAACGTGCAGATCCGCACCCCGATCGCGCCCCCGACCCCGCCGATGCCGGGCTACCCGCCACTGACACCCACCGAACTGGCCACGTTCCGGCAGTGGAAGTCGGGCCTGGTCACCGGCGGTTTCTCCGGCGGCACGTACGACGACAAGAAGTACCAATGGGACACCGCCGGCTACCCCGAGTACCAGCTGCCGCTCGTGCCGCTGAGGCCCAACAAGGAGCCGTACATCATGGCGGACGGCCTCCGGGACACCGACGGCTTGATCGTCGAGGCCAAGTACGTCCGCGACCCCGCCAAGTGCTACCGCACCCTCGACGAATTCGAGAAGAGCCAGAACGGAGAGAAGGGCGCCAAGCCCAAGTTCCTGTTCAAGGACGACGAGGAGGAGCTCCAGAAGTACGCGGTCGCCATGAACGACCCGCGCAACCAGCAGGTCCGCGGCATGGAGATAGTCACCAACGACCCCAACACCGTGCCCTACTGGCGCACCATGATGGCCCTCAACGGCGCCAAGGGCTACGCCCGCTACGTCCCGCCCGGCCCCCTCACCACACCCACGATCACCTAGGACCAGAGGCAGCCATGACCCCCGACCAGCCCGAATTCCCCTTCCCCGAGACCAGCACCCTCTTCGTCTTCACCCCCACCCCCACCACCACCTGGAACCTGACCCTCGACATCTTCACCCAGGCACTGCGCCGTAGGGAGGGGGAGGAGGCGTTCGTGCACACCAAGGCGGATGGCGGGGCCTACGGCCCGAGCGACGAGAACGACTGGTGGTTCGACTTCACCGCGTCCGGGACGACCTACGAGGGCATCGGATCCGGCGTCTCAGGCGACGAAGGCCTGTCCCTGCGCAATGCGACCGCCGGTGCAGCCGCGGAGTTCGCTGCCTGGATGATCCAGGAACTCGTACCTGCGAACGGCCGGGTCGACTTCAACACACGGGCCGGCATGGAGGCCGGACTGTCCGATGAGGTCCTGACCGAGCGCACCGTACCCGGGCTCGAAGCCGTCTTCCGTGAGCACCTGAGCGACTTGTGAGTCCAAGTTCGGAGAGTGCACCCTGTGTGCCACCTGCCCTGAAGTGCGACGTCGAGGGGTTCCTGGCCCCGCGCTCCCCGCGCCAGCGTGGGTGTCCTGGCCGTTCCTGCCGGAGCGGCGCCAGCAGATGCTGCTGAGCGTGGCGGCCCCCGTGTCCGAGGTGGCGCATTCCGTCGGTGCGGAGGCTGTGGTGGCGGCCCTCGCGTAGCCGCGGATGCACGTGCCTAATGACATGTATAGCTTCTTGGATATGAGGTGGCATAACGTGGGAATGTATTCGCCAAGCGGATGGGTGGGGTAGCGTGGCTGGCTATGATTCCGATGTGCTGAATGTTATGACTGAACTCATTCGGAGGGTATCTCGCCCTGGCGTCACTCATGGTGAAGAAGTCGACTGGAGTGTGGCCGAGGTGATGTACGGGGTACCGTTCCCGGCCGATTATCGGGCCTTCGTTGAGGCTTTCGGCGCTGGGTCGATTGAGGATTCAGTGGGATTCGTTGTGCCAGCAAAGCCCGGGGAGCCGTTGCGCGGGGATCGAGTGTCGCGGATCTCGGACGCGGCGTTGGCGGACCCGGCTCTGCAGGGTTGGAGGGATCCGCAGCTAGCTCAGGCCTATTGCCTGGAGGATATGCTCATCTGGGGAACAACTGCTGGGCTGACACCCTTTGCTGGGCTGTCGCGGATGATAACCCGAATCGCTGGCCGGTCGCTGTTTACAAGCGAGTCGATTCCGCGTGGTCGATTTACCCCTACGGCATGGCCGAGTTCCTGCTCAAGATTCTCTGTGGCGATTTCGATGAATGGCCATTGAGCGAAATCTCCCTTCAGGAAATTTCCAATCCTCGCTTTCTGCACTATGTTGACCAGGCGGCGGCTCGGGATCGGTTTGAGGACCCTTGGGATTGATCGGTCCTTGATGCCCAATTTGGCTGGTGAGGCGCCGTCGGTCGCCTCGACCGGCGGGCCAAGGAGCTGAGGCACCGTCAGTCTGCGAGGAGAGTGCGGGCTATGCGGGTGCGGTGGGGGTGGATGCTGTCGACGGTGTAGCGCTCGTTGGTGCTGCGGCGGCGCAGGCGTTCGCGTTCGGTGAGCGGCAGGCCCGCCAGATGGGCGCGCATCCCGTCGACCGCGAGACGTCGAGTTCCCCTGCCGCGTACGCGCCCCACGACGGATAGCCCAGGGCGATCCACACCCGGCCGCGGTGCGCGGCGCGCACCCGCTCGGCCGGCACCAGGACGGCGGTGCGCACTTGCTCGACCGACTCGCGCAGCGCGCCGGTCAGCCGCCGCGCCTCGGCCTCGCCGACCGGGACGGCCGGCTCCTGGTGCCGCCGCTCGCCCACGCCCTTCCCCTGCCCGCCGGCAGCCGCCCGAACCCGGGCCACCTATGTTCTGCCGGCAGGGGCGGGAGGGTGTGTCATCGACCGGCCGTGTCCCCGGCCGGGAGCGGCTCCCACGCGGCCAGGGCCAGCGCGACGTCGATCACCGCGCACAGCACGGGCAGCTCACGCACCGGGTCGTTCAGCACCGTGACCGGCATCGCCGCGACCACCGCGCACACCGCCGCCAGCGCGACCCGCTCCCTGGGCGCCAGCACCGGCAGGCCGCCGGAATAGGGGTTGCCGGTCACCAGGCCGGCGGCCAGGGCGTAGCGCAGCTCGTTGTCCAGCTGTCCCTCGCCGCCGGGGACGATTTCCCGGCCGCTGGTCTGCTCGATGGCGTCGGCGGCCCTCTCCAGCACCGCGCGGTGGCCCTCCTCGATCTGCCGGGCGGCGAGTTCTGGCACCCATTCGGCGGCCCGTCGGCCCGCTTCGCCCGCTGTGCGAGCGCCTCGTTCACAGCCTGCCGCCGCTCACCCTCCCGCTGCGCCGTCTCCGGGCCCGGCTGCTGCGCGTCCTCGGGGGTGCCGGGGCCCGCAGCGAACACCTGCCCCCGGCGGCGTGGTCGTGCGCACCACCTGGCGCGAGCCTGCCTGCCCGGCCTGGGCTCGGCCATGACGGCCCCGCTGCTCCGGCGGCGTCTGATGCCCGTTCAGTACGTGGTTCCGAACGTGGCCGCCGTTTCAGGCCAATGATGATCTTGGTTGGGTGGGCTGAGCGAGGAACGATGAGTGTGTGACTGTTCCTTCCGCGGACGAGCCGGCGCCGGCTACGGCCCTTACGAAGCTCACCGAACTACGAGATCTGGCAGCGCAGGCTCTGGAGTGCTGGCAGAACGGGGACCAGAAGGCTGCGTTCGATGCGGTCAACGCGTCGATGCCGGTGGCCGCGGCTGCGGCGGCTGCCCTGAACGTGCTGATCGACCTCGATCATCCTCCGGCCGCCGAAGATCAAACGACGGATGACAACGTCACGGACGCTGCACGCCAGGCCGTGCGGAGCGCCGCTGACCGTCTCGTCCAGGACGCCGACGCGCTGAACATGGCCTCCGCCGAGGCGCGGCAGGCCGGCCTGGAGGTGCGCACCGAGGACTTTCGCCGAGCCGTGGTCATCGCGTGGCAGCACGGCGTTGATGTGCCAGCCATCGCAGCCGACGCCGGCCTGGAGACCGCAAGCGTCGAACAGTGGATTGCCGGCCACGATCTCGGGTCCCAAGGCGGGACTCCTCCGGCGGGTTGAACGACCAGCCGCAACCTCGTAGCACGCCGGATCCTCCGGGGTGGCCAGCCAGGTGATTGAGGATCTGGGCGTCGACGTGGGCCCGGCGGCCCGGGGCGATGCCGGGGTGCTGCGGAGCCGGGTGAGGGAGGCGTGTCCGGCCTGCCAGATGGGCAGGTGATCGGGCGCGATGATGCTGTTGGCGCATCGGGAGGCTGGCATCGGTCGATCAGCGGGCGTCGGTGGCCGGTGGGGACAACGGCGTTCTCGATGCATTTCGCGCCGGTGGGGTCGTCGTCGTTCATGGTGCAGTGGTTGAGCTTGCCGAAGCGGCCGAGCGAGCTGGTGAACACAGGCAACGGCAGCGGAGCCGCCGCCACCGGCCTCGCCGTCGCCCTGGAGACGTTCGCCGACTACGCCGTCGTCCCCGGCGTCACTGCCGGGGACGACGTCTGGGCGACCATCGGCACTCCGTACGGAATCGAACAGCGCACCGTCCGCCTCCCCACCGGTGTCGCCGGCTGGATCACCGAGCTCCTTCGCGACGAGACCCGGACGCTGGGGACCGGCCCCGGCACCGCCGACCACGGCCAGGACGCCGGTGGCCAGGACGCCGGGGTTGAACCGGCCTGGTGGTGACCCCCGTATCTCCCGGGATCGCCCGTGCCGCCTGGGTCAGGCGGCGTCCGAGCTGCTGGGGCGCTGCTTCTTGTGATCGACGATGGCGCGTTCGAGGACTGCGGTGCGCTCGATGACCGTGCCCGGCTTGACGCTGTCAACGGCGTCGACCTGGACGCCTCGGCTGCCTAGGTAGGTGTAGGTGTTCCGGTCGAAGACCCATTCGGTGCGCACGCCGGTCCGGGCGTCGAGGCGGGCCAGGGCAACGCCGTCACGGCCTGCCGCGTCCTGCGAGTGCTCCACGACGACCACGCCGGGGATCTTCGCGGCGGCCTGGTAGAGGGCGGCGGCGGTGCGGGCGGGGACCAGCTGTTCGCGCACGGCGTCCGCGATGAGGGTGAACGCCTGCTGGTCGCGGTCGCTTCCGCTGTTGGTGCGTGCGTAGATCTGCTTGAGCAGGGTGTCGGGGTCGGTGGGCAGGGCCTCGACCTTGTTGTAGGAGTCACCGGGCTCGTCGCCGTCGAGAGTGATTCCTCCCTTGGGCTGGTATCCGGGCTCGTCCAGCCACCCCTTGAGGCCGTCGGGGGACATCCACACCTCGCGCGTGTGCAGGGGCTGGACCCACGTCCGGGACTCGTTGGTGTCGGCGTTCACCTTGGTGGCGAGGTAGGAGACCTCGGTCTTGACGTAGAGGTACTGATCCTGGGAGGGCTGGGGTGTGGCGCGCCGGGCGGTGGCGTCGGCGATGCGCTGCGTAGTGGAGGCCAGCTGTACCGTACTGCCCGGTTCGACCTGGATGACCGGGGCTGCGACCGGGGCCGGCTTCCCGGGTGAGTCGGAGCCGGTGCCGATCAGGGCGAAGGTGAGGCCGGCGGCCACGGCGAGTGCGGTGACCGGTACCCCGATCAGCGTGGCCCGGCGGCGCGGGGCGGGCGGCGCCGCCGGGGCAGGGACGGCCTGCTGCTGGATCTGCGCCATCAAGAACTCCTCGAGTTGGTGGTGCCGGTCGCGCGGCAGTGCCGGATCGCCCGGCGCCGGCAGAAGCCGGGCCAGCTCCGCGGGGTCCGGAGCCTGGGGCCGCTGCCACGGGGTGCGGATCATCGGTGCTTCTCCTCATCCGACCGGGCCGCAAGAGTGCGGCTGCCCTGTTGTTGTCCGCTGCGGGGGAGGGGTTCCATGCTGTTTCGCCCTTCCTTGCGAGCTGCGACGAGCTCCTCGTGCGCGAGCTTGCGCAGACGGGCACGGGCACGCGACAGCCGCGAGCGGACCGTGCCCACCGGCACCCCCAGCGCCAACGCCGCCTCCACGTAGCCGAGCCCGGACCACACGCACAACGTGAACACCTCCCGCTCACCGCGCCGCAGCTTGGCCAGCGCCCGCCCGGCAGCGGCCAGTTCCTCGGCATCCGCCATCCGCCCCACCAGCTCATCGGCGAAGTCCGGCATCGCCTCCTTGGCAGGTAGGCGGGCCACCGCGTACGCATGGCGCCGCGCAGCCCGGGAAATGTTGCGCAGCACGTTCGCGGCGATCCCCATTACCCAGGGACGCGGGCTGCCCCCCTCGTCCCGCAACCGGGCCCGCAACCGCCACGCTTCCAGGAACGTCAGCGAGACGACATCCTCAGCCGCCGCCCAATCACCCGTCACACGCACGGAATGACGGAACACCAGTTGCGCGTGGTCGCGGAAGATCTCCCGGAACGCCTCCGGATCTCCTGCCCGGATCCGGGCATGCAGTGAATAGTCCACGTAGATCTTTGTCCGCCATACCCACCCAGTTCCTGAGACGTGCCTCACATCGCACGGGGCGTCAGGGCCGCCCACACCCACCATCGTCGCCCTGATCCTGGCGATCGCCCAACTCGCCCGCGAACGCCAGGATGACCACGCTCCCAGGTGGGCCCGGGACCTCTGGTCGGATCACAGCCGACCGCCCGAGGTCCGCATCGGCGCCAGCCTGGCCTGGCTGTGCCTGGTCACCGACCCCGCCCCCCGACGAGCTCCGAACCCTCCTCACCGACCCCGGCACTCGTCAATACGACGACCTGCTCCAGCCGGTGCCATGGCTCACCTGGGTCGACCCCACCGGTTTCGGGCTGCGAAGCTGCATCGACGAAATGCTCGCGGCGGACATCCCCGGAACCGAGCTTGATGATCCTCAGCTTTGGGGTGAAGGACCATCAAACTGAAGCATGCAACAGTCAGCCCTGTTGACCGTGATTGCTTCGAGTCCGGGAGTAACCGTGACCATCAGGGACGAGGTTCGAGAGTTCGTCAGGCTCGGACCCCTGCCCTCCGAAGAAGACAACTCTGAAGAGGGCGACGAGGCGTTCGACAAGATGGAGCGGGCACTGCACGCGATTGAGAAGCCCGTCACCGACGATGAAGCGCGGCTCCTGATTGACTGCTTCGGAGATGACAACTGCTTCGGACTCGCCTGGACACTGCTTCACATCGTGGAGTCAGCGCCATCGCCCGTAGTCACCTCCGAGTCACCTGCTGATTCCAACGAGTGGATCACGAGACTGTGGAAGCGCTTTGCCGCGCCGCCCGGGCCAGCGGAAGGCGTTGGTGAGCGCGGCCCCGCAGCGGAGCCGACTGCCGCCTGACTGCCGACGCCGGTGCCTGCCACCCGGCCGAGGCCAGGTGGCAGGCCGTGCCAGTATCTGATCACTGCCGCCTCCGCCGCTCGGCCGGGCGTAGTACGCCGTCCAGAGGTGGTTGGGCGGGTGAGTGGAGCGGTACGGGCAGCCCTGCCTGGACGCGCCGCCGTTTCCTCGCGGCGTTCGTGCCGGCGCTCCTGGCGGCGTTCCTTGCGGTCGCGCCCGTCCTTCGCTGCCTGCGGGGTGTCGGGGGCGAGCGCTACGGTACGTCGCCATGGACGCTGCCGATCTTGAGCGCCGGACCCGTACGCGGTCCGGCTGCATTCCGCCGGAGCTGGTCGCACGGCTGCTGGAGCGCGGCCACACTGCTGTGGTGGAGGAACAGGCTGGGGACGGGGAGTGGTTCTGCGCGCGGGCCTGGGCGGGGCTGCTCGCCGAGCAGGGTCGGCAGGCGCAGGCGCTGGAGGTGATCGCCCCGTATGCCGCGACGGGCTGGTGGACGGCCGCCGAGGCCACCGCCGGATTGCTGGAGGGCTGGGGCCGGATCGAGGAGGCGATCGAGCTGACCCGGGCCCGGATGGCGCTCGGGCACCCGATGGCGCTGAAGTCCTACGCCCGCCTGCTTGCTCGGCACGGACGCGCCGAGGAGGCGTTCACCCTGTTGCTGCCGCACATCGACGACTGGCCCCTCGCCCAGGCCCTGGTCGAGGTCGCCGCTGTCGCCGGCCGCGACGACGAGGCCTCCGAGCTGCTCGACGCCCGGATCCCGGCCGAGCACCGGTGCGACGGCCCGTGGTGCTGCCACGGCCTCGACCCCGACACGGCGATCGGGCTGCTCGCGACGATCCGCGAGCGACAGGGGCGCGTTGACGAAGCGATCGCCTTGCTGCGCGCTGGCAGCCCCATTCTGGTCAACCACCACACGCACCTCGCCGGTCTGCTGGCCCGGCACGGCCGGATCGAGGAACTGCGCGCCTGTGCCGCTGGCGACATGGGCGAGGAGGCCGTGGAGCAGTTGGCGCGTGTGCTGGAGGAGCGGGGCGATGTGAATGGTGCGATCGCGGCGTGCCGACAGGAGAACGGGCCTGCGCACGACAACCCGAACTCGGCCTTCGACCTCGCTCAGCTCCTGGCCCGGCACGGCCGGGGTGAGGAGGCGATCGCCGTGATGCGGGCCCAGGCCGACACTCGCCCCGGCGAGGACTGGATCCTCCATACCCTGGCCGACCTGTGCCTCGACCAGGGTCGCCCCCAGGACGGCCTGGCCCACCTCGACGACCTCAAAGCCCGCCGCGGCGGCGAGGACGAGTGGGACCTGTACCGGCTCCGACTGCCGCTGATCGTCGCCCGCGACGGCATCGACGCGGCCGTCGAACAGGCCCGGGCCCACCCCGAAGGCGCCACCTCGTACGCGGCTTCCGACATCGCCCGCCTCCTGGCCGACGCCGGGCGTACGGAGGAAGCCGTCGCCGTCCTCGAACCGCACGACCGAACGAACCGGCACGCCCTGGCCGGCTACCTCATCGACCTCGGCCGCATCGCGGAGGCCCTGGCGCACCTTCAGCACACCGAGCCCTCGCCGCCTCTCATACCGACGGCACGCCTGTGGGCCGACGCACCCCCGCTCTGATTCCTGCCCGGCCCGGGCCGCCCGCCAGGACGGTCGGTCCGGCCGGCTCGCCGCTACGCGCAGGTGTCGAGCATCTCGGTCAGCGCCGCCTTCACGGTCAGAGGCCAGCCTGGGCGAGGATGCGCTCCATTCGAGCCGGCGGCAGCGCGGGGTTGCCGGCCGCTGCATCGACGACCTTGGGGTCGGGGTCTTTCAGCAGGCGCTCCAGCAGTTCTGCGGTCGCTGACGGCTGCGGGGGCGTGCTGGTGTGGGCCATGATGGGTGCTGTGTCCGGGGCGGGGGGTGTGCCGGGCGGGGTTGCGGGGCAGGGGGCGGACCATGGAGATCACCATCGCCGGTACGGGGCTCGCGGGCGGGGCGTGGCCGGAGCTGCTGCCCGACCGACGCCCGGTCCTGGTGGTACCCGCCCCAGCAGCACCCCCACCACATCCAGCCGACGGCTGGACCCGCGAAGCCGCCCACCCCCACGACACCCCCCACCCCGGCTGGGCCGCCACCGCCACCCCACCACACCTGACCATCCACCAACCCACCGGACAGCCCTGGTACGACGCCCCGCTCACCGCCGGCCGCGAATGGTGGCGCGCGCTACGCACCCACGAGGTCCTGCTCCTGGTGACCGGCCCGTTCACCAACGTCTTCGACTTCCGCCGCGCCGCCGAAGCCGGCGCACTGGCCCTGCTGACGGTCGACACCGTCTTCACCACCCTCTGACACTCCCCGGCCTGCCGCGCCGGGTGGCGCCGGCCAGACCTGCGGGCCTGTCGGGAGTGCACGGGAGCGGGCCCGCCGATCACGGCGAGGTCAGAGCGGCTGGTGCCTGTGGCTCGTTGTGTGGGCGTGGCTGACGAGACGAACAACGGCCGATCCCGGGCTCCGATGGTGTGGGCGCTGGCGGTGCACGAGGCGGCGCAAGGACCGCCGTTCGCGGAACTGATTGTGGAGGTTGGCGCGGACCTCTACACGGACCTGGTGGAAGCCGCGGTCGACAGCGGCTTCACGCTTGCTGTTGGTGAGCCTGCGGACACGAGCGGAGCCGTGGAGATTGGCGACGGCTGTGTGAAGCGTCTGGTGCTGGTCGGCGGGCGTCAGACGTGGGAACCGGATACACGCGTCGAGGCCTCGCCTGGCTGGTTGACAGCAGCCGAAGGCCGGGGCACCGCCGTGGTGATCCTCGTGCCGCCGGACACCTGGCCGCCCGGTCTGATCGAGCTGGAGCCCGAGGAACGCCTGGACGTGTTCACTCGAAGGTTCGAACAGGAGCAAAGGGCGGGCCGAGTCCTGCACGGGACCGTATCGGTGCAGATGGCAAGGCTGCCGGACAAGGGGGCCGACGGTGGGTGACGGTCGGCTGACGGCACGGCCGTGGCCCTGGCCGCGGTGCTCACCGGCACCTCCCCCGCCATGGCCACCCCGTGATGTCGGGTCGGTCAGGGAGGAGCGCTGGTCGGGGCGGGCGGCCCGCAAATCGCGGGAAGGTTCATACGGGGTCTGTCCGGCCGGATCGTTTCTGCATGTGGCCAGCCTTCAGGCTTCACTCGGACGAGTGAAGCGGCGGTGCTCGGCCAGTGCAGGGGTAAGGGCGTCCTCGGAGCAGGCGTGGCCGGCCTCGTGGTTCCCCGGAGCCCTTGGTGGTAGAGGCTGGTCAGTGGTCGGCCAGGTGGCGGGAGGTGAGATCGACTTCCCCGAGCTGGGCGGTGGTCAGGCGGCGGGCTTCCCAGATGACCGCGGCCACGCCCGGGAGTGGAGCGGAGGCAGACCGTCGGGCAGGCGGATGCCCCCGAGCGCCGCCAGGTCAAGGACGGGGATGCCGAGCACGCCCGCGAAACCGGCCACCAGCTCGGGGGCCGCTTCAACGGTGCCGCGGCCCACCCCACCGATCGTCGACGGCGACAGGTAAATCCGCCCGTCGTCACCGCGTAAAGGGCCTTCGCCGTGCACGCCCATTTGAGGTTCCGGCTGTGCGCGAGATTCAGGAGCACCGCACCGAAGCCCGGCTCGTACCGGTGGTACGGCCGGTCGACCCCGCCCCGCCCCTCCCGCCGCACCAGAGGCTGCGCCCGGATCGCGTCCAGCAGCAGGCGCCGGTTCCCGGCGGGCATGACCATCGCGTTGTAGACGACGTGGTTGACCGACCAGTGCGGATTGCGGGTGACCGGCGTCAGATCGTCAGGTACCGGCTGCCCGGCCAGGACGAACAGGTCGGCGGCGTGCAGCCCGAGCGTCGGTGCGAGGTCCCTGAGCAGCCGCCCGGTCGGTGCCCACCCGTCGAGCACGGCCCGCAGCTGCGCCGGGTCGGCGCCGGCCGCCTCCGAGAGCGCGACGGAGCCGAGCGCCCGGTGGCCCATCAGGCCCGCCAACAGCGCACCGAACTCCAGCACTCCTGTCATTCCGTCAGGCTATCGACCTGCGCGGAGGCCATCCGGCGCCCGTCTCGCCTGCCGGCCGCCCCCGGATCAAAACGCGTCGCTCCGGGCTGGAGTGGCTGGCTAGGCTCGCGCCATGGAGGAGGACGAGGCCCTGGAACCGCTGCGCCGGGTGCTGCTGGAGCGCGACCTGGGCGGTTGTCCGGGGACAGTCTCCGCGGCGGTGGAGGCCGCCCGGACGGCACTGGCCGGTGGGGCGGACACCTTGAGCCTGTGGGAGCTCGGCGGCCCGGACCACTGACCCGTCTCGCCGAAGTTTGACCAGTCTCAGCGGAGTTTGACGGGTCCGGTTTCGTCTCAGCGGAGTTTGACTGTCGGCGGGTCCGGAGTCTTGTCGGGGGTGGGGCCTAGGGTGCGGGGCCGTGGACGCTGCTGATCTCGAACGCCGGGCCCGGACCTCGTCGGGCTACATTCCTTCCTCGCTGGTTGTCCGGCTGCTCGAACTCGGCCACGAACGGGAGGTGGAGGTGCAGGCCGGGCGCGGGGAGTGGTTCTGCGCGTTGGCGTGGGCGCGGCTGCTGGGCGAGCGGCAGCAGTACGAGCGGGCCTTGGAGGTCCTCGCTCCGTATGTCGCGACGGGCTGGTGGCCGGCGGTACGGGCCCGGGCCGAGCTGCTGGAGGGTTGGGGGCGGGGCGAGGAGGCGATCGTGTCGTCCCGCCCGTACGCGCAGGCCGGGGACCGGCTGGTCCTGGAGGTCTTCGCGCGCCTGCTGGCCCGCCACGGCCGGGCCGAGGAGGCGTTCGCACTGCTGCGGCCCGGGATCGAAAGTGGGTTCCTCGCCGCAGCCCTGGTGGACGTCGCCGGGACGGCGGGCCTGGACGAGCAGGCCGTAGCCCTGCTGGAGGACCGGATCGCGGCGGCGGTCCCGGCCTGCGACGACCCCGACTGCGGCAGGCTCCGCATCGAACCCTCCAACGCCGTCAACCTGCTCGCCGCGATCCGCGAACGGCAGGGCCGCACCGAGGAGGCGATCGCCCTGCTGCGCACTGCCGGAGCCAGCTCGGTCAACAGCCGCGACCTGCTGGCCGATCTGCTGGCCCGGCACGGCCGGATCGGCGAACTGCGCGCCTACGCGGCCGGCGAGCAGCACGGGTTCGCCGTCGTGCGCCTCGCCGAGGTGTTGGAGGAGCGCGGCGATGTGGACGGCGCGGCCGCCGTCTTCCGGCACCCGGACAATCCGCCGCACTGGCGGAGCAACCACGCGGTGGCGCGGGCGCGGCTGCTGGCCCGCCACGGCCGGGGCGATGAGGCGATCGAGGAGCTGCGGGCGTTCACGGAGGTGCCCGGCTACGGGGAGGACTGGGTGGTCGAGGCGCTGTGCACCCTGTACGCCGAGCAGGGCCGGGCCCAGGACGGCCTGGCGTACCTCGATGCCATGAAGGAACGCTACGGAGGGCAGGAGGGCTGGGAGACCTTCGCGCCGAGGCTCTCGCTCATGGCCGCCTGCGGCCGGATCGACGAAGTGGCCGAACTGGCCCGGGCCCATCCCGAGGGCGGCGCCTCGTACGCGATCTGCTTCATCTCCGACCTGCTCGCCGCAGCCGGTCGCACCGAAGAGGCCCTTGCAGTCCTCGGACCGTACCCGGCCTACCGCCAGGCACGCGCCGAGTACCTCATCGAGCTCGGCCGCGTCGGGGAAGCCGTGGCCGTCCTTCAGTCGGGCAGCTCACAGCAGGTATGAGGCGACGCTAGGTCCGAGCCGCGCGTTTTCGCCGAGCGGCGTTGAGGAAGGCGTTGATGCTGCTGAGGGTGAGGGGCGTGTCGTGGTCGTCCATCATCCGCTCCCAGATCTCGGCGGTCGACCGGCCTGCGCCGGCCAGGGCTCGGATGCGTCGTCGCTGGGTGTCGCTGGGGGGGAACCTTCCGGGTGAGGCGCCGGGGTTCTTGGTGCTGGATGGCCTTGCGCAGATCCTTCGGGTGCAGGCCGCGGGCCCGGGCGACCAGCTGCCAGGGATCGCCTTCGCGCAACCGCGTGGATGCGAGCAGCACGTCGATGCTGCGGAGGAGGTACCCCTCCTGGACCTTGCGGCTCGCGGTGGGCGCGGGCCGCTGCGGCCGCGGCTTGCCGGGGGCGTCGGCGAGGGCGCGCTGCAGGAGCGAACGGCCATGCGCTCGGGCGCAGGCGGGCCGTCCACTTCGCGATACGCCCTCGTGGCCCGTACCGGTTGGGACATCTCCTTCTCTGGGCCGCAATGTCAGAGTCCGGTGACATGCTCAGCCGCCATGGACATCCAGCAATTCTGGAAGCTGATCGAGGAAGCCCGCTCGCAGGTGCCGGCCCCGGACAACGGCGACGCCGTCGCGCGCAGGGCCGCCGCGCTGCTCGCGCTTCGCCCAGTCGAGGAGATCGTCGCCGCCGAGCAGATCCTGTGGAAACTGATGGCCGACTCATACAGAGCCCCGCTCTGGGGCGCGGCCTACATGATCAACGGTGGTTGCTCCGACGACCTGTTCGACTACTTTCGTGGCTGGCTGATCACACAGGGCCGTGCAGCCTTCGAGAGCGTCATCGCCGATCCCGACAGGCTCGCCGGTCTCCCGGCCGTACGCGCGTTCGCCGCCGATGGGATCGACATCGAGTGCGAAGAAACTCTGAGCATCGCCTGGGACGCCCACCGGGAAGCCACTGGAAAGGAACTTCCCGATGACGCCTTCACCATCCAGTACTCGACTCTGGACCCGGATTGGAACTTCGACTTCGGCAACGGCGACGAGCTCAGTCGACGGCTGCCGCGCCTGGCAGCGTTGTACTCGGACTAGCGTTCACAAGCGGCCGGGCCGCCTTCGCGCGGCCAGCCGGTAGGTAGCCCGCGGGCCACCTACGCACGCGCGGGGACAGCTCCCCGTCAGGCTTTCCGCAGGCGGCGTGACGCCCGCCTCTGCGCGGCCATCGCAGACCGGATCACCTTTCGCTGCACGCTCATCCAGACTGGCACCGAGTCCTACCGTTTCCAGGCCACCACAGTCGAACGCGCGAAGACCGCGAAGGGATGACCCACGACAGGTCGGTTCTGCGGCTGCGGACGCGACGGAAACTCACCTTAGGCGACCGATGCCCTGAACGGGTCCGTGGGAACGATCTCGGCTTCGTCGAAGAGCTGTTCCAGCGCCTCGTGTCCGTGGTTTCTGCGGAACTCGATCTCGGCGGTGGTCACCGGCAGGGCCCACAGGATGCGGGCGTGCCCTCCGGGCAGCGGGCAGTGTTCGAGATCGGGTCCGTGGAGGTAAGGCAGGCTGATCAGGAGGTGGTCGCAGGCCGAACCCAGTACCCACGGTTCGCCGATCGGCATGCTGTGTTCCAGGTCGAGCCGGTGCCCGGCGCAGTGGTAGCAGGCGAGCATCGCCATGAGCTCGACGAAGCGTTCGTCGCAGGCATGGGCGGTCATGACGAACTCGAGGCCGCGGCCGTCCTCATCGGCGGCCCAGCACCCTGCCGTCACATAGGCCCAGCTGTCACCGCGCGGGCCAGGCCCGACCACGAGTACGCGAAGGCCGACCGGCTCTTCTTGCCGCTCCGGCCCAAGGTCGCAGTCCATGACCTCCACCGAATGCCCTGCGAAGAACGTCTGGACGTGCGCCTCGACGACTTCCGCGGCTCGCAGTCTCGCATCACTCACCGTGCGATCATCCCAGACCGCGGTCAACCACGCCGCTGCCCGGCGTGAGGCCGTCCTGCATCAGCACTGCCATCGGCTCCGCGAACCCGAGGGGCGACGGGCAGACGAGGGCCATGGCCGAGGCCATCGCCACAGGTAACGTCCAAAGGTACGACAAGCTCGCCGTCCGCTACGAGGCCACTGTCACCATCGCCGTCATCAACGAGTGGCTGTGATGACAGGGCTTCCGGCGTCAGAGCTCGTCTGTGACGCTGCCGTCCGGATGACGACGGCTGAAGTACAAGCGCCTGTCGCCCGGCCCCTTCTGCTTCTCGGCCTCGTACCATGGGACGAGGCACGCCCACGCCTCGGTCTGCTGTGTGACGTGGGCCTGCAGCCAGTCGGTGAACCGGGCGAAGCTCAAGGTGGGCACATCGTCAGGACCGCCCTCACAGTACGACCACACCTCGGGATCGGGTCCGGGGCCGCGCAGAAAATCGAACTGGTAACCCTGGTGCATGAGGATGACCCGGTCCGACTCGGTGAGAACGAAGGGGACGTTGTTCTCCGCCAGCAGTTCTCGTGCCGCCTCCCCCAAGCCGATGACTCGCGGATAGAAGACGTCGCTGCCCTGCATGAAGTGCCCGGCACCGCCGCCGATCAACGTCAGGAAGCAGCGATAGGCATCCCCAAGAGGCGCGGACTGGTCACACTCAATCCTGTGGATCTCATCGCCGGACAGCCCGCGAACCTGGTCCGCCACGGCCGTGGTGCCGTCGACAACTGCTTCGGTCAGCGCACGGACACGGTCCTCCGATGAGCCCCCGCTCGGCTGTCCTCCGTCGGAATCCCGATCCTTCCTCCGGACCATCATGCCCCCTCCGAGCCCCGAGCCAGCTCCTGCGGCTGACCGCACGGGAGCCTACGCGGCCTCTGATCCACCTGTGAAACAGGCCCTAGCGTGGTGGCACCAGACGAGACGGAGGGAGCCGGGTGTTGTTCGGCAAGAGGTTGGCGAAGGGCTGTCTGGGGACCGTGATGGTCCTCGCCGCCCTGGTCGGGGTCGTGCTCGCGCTCTACATCGGGATGTGGATCGACATCGGCCCTGCCAACTGACCCGGAGCGCTTGAGCGCCGTCCGGGAGACGAGCCGCACACTCAGCCAGCCCTGCCCACCCCGCCCCTGCTGCGCCCATCTGACTGCCGAACTCCGATGGCCCTGACCGCTTCGCCAGTCAGGGCCATCGTCACTCAGCCGTACCTTCTACCTCAGGCTCTGCAGAAGGGCCCCTTGCGCTTCAGGTGCCGCAGGATCACGATGAAGCCCTGGTGCCCGCGGAAGGTCGCGTCGACAGCCGGGACGGAGCCGCAGTGCCGGCAGCTGAGCCGGCCCTCGCGATAGACGGGGAGGCCCACTGCCGTGGCGTTGGAGGTGGGCGTGGCGCCGTGGGGCAGCTCGGCGGAATGAGTGGAAGTGGTGGGTCTCCCATGATGATCAAGCGCATGTGCGCCCGCGAGACCTACCGCCACTCGAACGTCGTGAGCGAAGCATTTAGTACTTCAGCCACACGTCGTTGATCACATCGCGAGTCGTTGCTGGTTGCGAGCGGGGCTGTGGCTGCGTCAGAACCGGGCTGTCTCCCGGAATCTGATGAAGTCAGAGTCCGCTTGTGAATACTGTGCGATGATCGCCGTCGGTAGCGCACCCCCCGAAGCCGCTTCCTGGCATGGCCAACAGCGGCTGGGTGTGGTGGCTCCCACCGACGACTGCCGTTCAGCGGGCGACCGCGCCACCGCGCGCCCCCGCCTCGCCGCGCCGGACCGGGATCACCCGTCGTGGCGCGGCCCAACCTCATATTCGAAGGGCGTCCATGTTTCGCTCCGTCCTTGCCGAGACGTCGGCCCGCCGCACCGCGGCGCTGCTCACCACAGCGACCGCCACGCTCAGCCTGCTGACCGTGGCAAGCCCCGCTCACGCCGACTCCGTCGTGCAGCTCGCGGGCCCGGCCGGGCCCCTGCCGACGAGCACGGCCTATACCGTCACCGTCAACCTCCCCAACAACAACCCGAACGTCCGCCTCAACTCCCCCCGTGTGCAGCTCGCACTCACCGGCCCCGCCGCGGTGATGTCCGCGCGGACCTCGGACAGCTCCTGGATCTGCAACATCGCTGCCGGATCGTCCGGCACCTGCAGGAACGTCGGCGGCATGGCAACCCCTGTGACGATCACCCTCACCATCATGCCGATTGCATCCGGGACCGTCACCACCGCCGTCAAGGCCCTCGACTCCACCGGCGTCCAGCAGTGGGGAGTGACACCCTCAGCACGCAGATCGGGTCCCCGGCGCCTGTGGTGACGGGCCTCGCGCCCGACCACGGTCCGCTCGCCGGGGGCACCAAGGTCACCCTCACCGGCAGTCACCTGACGGGGACCACCGCGGTGGCTTTCGGCACCACGCCCGCCACCTCGTTCGCCGTCGACAGTGATACCCAGATCACCGCGACCGTCCCCGCCAGCAGCACTGCCGGGAAGGTCGACGTCACCGTCACCACCCCGGGCGGCACCGGCGCGGCCGGGACGTACACCTACGAGACCCCGGCGCCTGTGGTGACGGGCCTCGCGCCGGATCACGGTCCGCTTGCCGGTGGTACCAAGGTCACCCTCACCGGCACTCACCTGGCGGGGGCCACCGCGGTGGCCTTCGGTACCACGCCCGCTGCCGCGTTCACCGTCGACAGCGACACGCAGATCACCGCGACCGTTCCCGCTGGCAGCGCCGCCGGGAAGGTCGACGTCACCGTCACCACCCCGGGCGGCACCGGCACGGCCGGCACGTACGCGTATGAGGAGGGCTCGTACGTCTTCTCCCAGACCTCCGACCCCGCGTCGGGTTCGACCGTGAAGACGGGTGACAAGGTGACCTACACCGTCACCGTCACCCAGCAGGGCACGGGCGAGGTCAAAGGCGCGACCGTGACCGGCGACCTGTCCAAGGTCCTCGACGACGCCGCCTACAACGACGACGTCAAGGCCACCTCCGGCACCGCCGAGGCCAAGGACGGCAAGCTGACCTGGACCGGCGACCTGCCGCAGGACGGCAGCGCCACGATCACCTACTCCGTCACCGTCAACGGCAACGGCGACAAGCAACTGCCCAACGCCCTCACCACCACGGACGACAAGCGCGGCACCTGCGACACCACCAAGGGCTGTGCCACCGACCACACCGCGTTGACCACGGCGCCGGCGACCCCGGAGGCCTCGCCGACTCCCTCCGCGCCGCAGCCGTCCTCCGACACGCAGGCCCCGCCGGCCGCGCAGAACCAGGAAGCCCCGGCGGCCCCGCAGGCCTCGGGCGGAGCCCTCGCCAGCACCGGCTCCACCACGCTCACCACGGCGACGATCAGCGGCGCCCTGCTGATCCTCGGCGGCCTCGCCGTCGTCTTCAGCCGCCGCCGGCGCCGCCACAGCTGAACCTGCCACCCCGGGGTGCGGAGCAGGAAGTCGGCCCAGCGACTCTGCTGGCGAAGTCGCTCGGGGTGGGCGTGGGACAGTAAGTGGTTGTTGTCGTTCCGATCTTGAGGGCTGTCGGTCGAACGAGAGTCTCGATCGGGTGACTGTGGCGGCTTCCGCGCATGAAAGCAGGGCCTCTTGGTAGCTCGAAGGGTGTCTACGCCAACAAGCTCTCCAGGAGGCCCTGTTGTCGCATTTCTACGGCATCGCGGAGGCGGGGTCCACTTCGGTCACTCTCGCGTGTGACTGCTTGGCTCACAGGTTCGGGAACGCCGGCGATCACGGGGTACGCGAGCGCCGCTACCCGACCGACATGTCGGACGCCGAGTGGGCGGTGGTCCGGCCGCTGCTGCCGGTGCCGGGCTGGCTACGGGGTCGAGGCGGCCAACCGGAGGCCTATTGCCACCGGGCGATACTGGACGCGATCCGCTACCTCGTCGACAACGGCACGAAGTGGCGGGCCATGTCGGCCGACTTCCCGCCGTGGGACCGGGTCTACGCGTTCTTCCGCCGCTGGCGCGACCACGGGCTGGTCCGCGAGTTCCACGACCGGCTCCGCCGCCGGGTCCGCGAGAAGGCCGGGCGGGATCCGGAGCCGAGCGCGGGCGTGATCGACTCCCAGTCCATCAAGGCGGACGCCGTCGTCGGATCCGACAGCCGCGGCTTCGACGGCGGCAAGCTGATCAACGGCCGCAAACGGCACGTCGTGGTCGACACCCTCGGCCTGCTGCTCGCGGTGATGGTCACCGCAGCGGATGCCGGCGACCGCGCCGCCGCCCAGGTCCTGCTCGCCCAGGTCGCCGCCGCGCACCACCTGCTGGCCCTGGTCTGGGCCGACGGCGGCTACACCGGCAGCCTCGTCGAGTACTGCCTCACCGGCCTCGCCCTGGTCCTCGCGATCGTCAAACGCAGCGACGACATGCGCGGCTTCGTCGTCCTGCCCAAGCGCTGGATCGTCGAACGGTTCTTGTGCGCCACGAGGCGCTCTGTTTGTATCCCCGGTTCAGCCGGGAGGAACTCGGAGGGAGGTTCCTGGGCCGAATGACTCACCTGGATCCGAAAG
>NZ_JBIWNZ010000053.1:12347-26119 GCF_044767505.1 Kitasatospora sp. NPDC101235 | reverse complement strand
GATCAAGTGGGCACTGGACTACATGAACACCCGCTACGGCAGCCCGAACGCCGCCTGGAACTTCTGGCAGTCCCACCACTGGTACTAAGCCGACCCCTCGGCCGTCGGCAACACACCCGCGACCTTGACCACCCTCCCCCTCACCCCGGGGGCCGGACAGGGACCACCGGGATGACCCGAGAGGGCCCGTGCCCGCGCAATCCGCGTGGCACGGGCCCTCTCGCGGTCGTACGGACCCTCCGAGTGGATCCCCGAGACCGGCTTCCCTCACTGCTGATCGCTCCGCGAAGCGCGGGGCGATCAGCTTCCTTCACTGGAAGGAAGATCTGCCACTGCAGTAATAGTCCAATGATCGGACTTTAAGGGGCGTGGCATGTCGACCTGCAGACATGGCGCCGTGCTCCATATCGCGCGCATATCATTCGGGCGTGATCAAGGACACCGATCCTCTGGAGAATTCGCAGGCTGCTGATGTCGCCGGGAATTCTCTGCCGAGTCGACGCAATCTGCTCAGAACCACGGTCGCGGCAGTCGGTGCCGTGGGTTTTGCCGGCGCACTTGCGGACGGGCATGCCTACGCGGTCAATTCTCTGTCCGGTCCGGGTGCTCTTCGAGGCGGTCGGCACCATCCGCATCCTTCGCGGCCGTCGGGAGGCGCGCTCGATCCGTCGTCCGTACCCAAGTACCGGACGCCGCTGTTTCTTCTCGGTGAAATGCCCAGCGAGGGCCGGGGCTCCTACCGCATCGCGATCCGTCAGTTCCGGCAGCAAATGCTGCCGAGCGGGATGCCGGCCACCACGGTCTGGGGTTACGGAGCCGTGGGCCACCAGCAGTCATTCCACACGCCGGGCCTGACCATCGAAGCCCGTGTGGATCGGCCGGTCTCCGTGACATGGGTCAACGACCTCGTCACCTCGCGCGGCCTCTATCTGCCCCATCTGTGCGCTGTGGACCCCACGTTGCACTGGGCGAACCCTCCCGGCGGAAGGGCCGGGCGTGATTCGCGGCCCACCTTCTCGACCACTCCCGGGCCGTACACGGGGCCGGTGCCCATCGTGACCCATCTGCACGGTGGCTACAGCCGAGAAGAGAGTGACGGATACCCCGAAGCCTGGTACCTTCCGGCATCTCGTGATATTCCTCGTGACTATGCTCGCGTAGGCACCTATTACGATCGGTTCGCCGAGCAGTTCCGCGATCGTTGCGGTATCCGCTGGCGCCCCGGGTCGGCAACGTTCGCGTACGGCAATGACCAGCGCCCCGCAACTCTCTGGTACCACGACCACACTCTGGGCATGACGCGGGTGAATGTCTACGCGGGACTCGCCGGTCTCTACCTGCTGCGAGGCGGGCCTGCCGATCTCCCCTCGGGAGTACTTCCCGGGCCGGCGCCGGGGCAAGGCGGTGCGCACGGTGCTCACCCCTACGAAATCCCCCTGGTGGTTCAGGACAAGTCCTTCAATGCGGACGGGTCGATTTTCTTCCCCAGCAGTCGCGGATACTTCGGGGACACCCCGCCGGATGGTCCATGGATCCCCGACACCGATATTCCGCCGATCTGGAACCCGGAGTTCTTCGGCACCACGATGGTCGTCAACGGGAACACCTGGCCGGTACTCGACGTGGAACCGCGGCGGTACCGCCTGCGCATCCTCAACGCGAGCAATGCCCGTACTCTCATCCTGAAGATCGCGGCTGACGCCACAGCCCCCCGCCCCGTCAGCCCCGCATTGCCCTTCTGGCAGATCGGAAACGACCAGGGATTCCTGCCGGCCCCGGTCCAGTCGGATCGACTCCTGTTGGCCCCCGCAGAACGTGCCGACGTGGTGGTCGACTTCACCGGCACTCCGGTCGGCACCGGGCTCTACCTGATCAATGAAGGCCCGGACGAGGCGTACGGCGGCGGCGTGCCGGTCACCGACTTCACGCCGGCGGATATCACGACCACGGGGCAGGTCATGAAATTCACTGTCGTTCCCCTTGCCTCCACCGACACCAGTGTCCCGCCGTCACGGATCGTGCTCCCTCCGATCCCGGCGCTTCCCGAGAGCCGGACGGTCCGGAAGCTGTCACTCAACGAAGAGGACTCCGCGTACTTCACAGGCGCGCCCACGATGGACACGCTCGGCACAGTTACGCCAAGTGGCTCGGCCACCCCGCTCCTGTGGTCGGACCCGGTCACCGAGACGCCGGTGAAGGACGACACCGAAATCTGGGAACTGTACAACTTCACCCCCGACGCGCACCCTGTCCACATCCATCAGATCGGATTCCAGGTCCTCGACCGTCAAGCCATCACGGGCGGCGCATTGTCACCCCCGCAACCGGGGGAAGGCGGGTACAAGGACACCGTGATCGCATTGCCGAGCAATATCACCCGCGTCAAGGTTCGCTTCGGTCTTGCGGGACGGTACGTCTGGCACTGTCACATCATCGACCATGAGGACAATGAAATGATGCGGCCGTTGCAAGTACTTGATCAGCGCAGCCGTTGAGGTCCTTTCAGCGGTGATCACTCGGCGGCGGGGGTGAAGGAAGCGGGAGCCTGCGACCGGCTGCCCTGGTGACTGCGGTGCGCGTTTCCTGAGCACCCGTCAGCCGTGGACGCGGTCAGCGGACGGACGCTCCGCCGTCCACGGTGAGCAGGGCGCCGTTGACGTAGGAGGCCGCGTCGGACACGAGGAAGGCCACGGCCTCGGCGACCTCGCCGGGCAGGCCGACCCGGCCGGCGGGGGTCATGGCGAGGAGGTCGCTGCGGTCCTCATCGGCGAGCGAGGCCTGCACGCCTTCGGTCTCGATCACGCCCGGAAGGACGGCGTTGACCCGTACGCCGGCCGGGCCGTACTCGGCCGCCCAGATCCGAGTGAGCTGGTTGACCGCGGACTTGCTCGAACCGTAGGCGGTCGCCCCGACCACGGCCTTGTCTGCCGCGACGGAACTCACGTTGTCGAAGCCAAGGCCGACTTGCAGCGCATGCTCATGAGCATTCCGCTCACGGAAGAGGAACGCGCCGCCGTCGAGGACGGCCAGAGTGCCCTCGACCGCCTGCCCCAGCGTCTCGCCGAAGCGGCCACCCAGCCGACCGGACCCCGCGCGAGTTCCGCGCCGAATCCGGTCGCCCCCCTGCCCTGACTGTCCGATCACCACCTGACTCCACCGACCGAAAGTGCTGCCGACATGCGACCCGCCCTCTTCACCATCGACCTCCCCGGCCCGGGACGACTGAGCACCATGGCCAGACCCCGCGGTCACGACTGGCTTGAAGACGAGATGGCCGCGCTGAAGGACTGCGGCATCGACGTCCTGGTCTGCGCGCTCACCGCTCCCGAACTCGACGAACTCGGCCTCGCAGACGAACCCGGGGCAGCCGCGACGGCCGGGCTGCAGTTCGTCGCGATACCCATCCCCGACCAGCACCGTCCCCGACCGCACCACGGTCCTGCCCACCCTGCACGAACTCGCCGAACGGCTACAGGGCGGCGCACACGTCGTCACCCACTGCCGGGCCGGCATCGGACGCTCATCCCTCCTCGCGGCCGCACTCCTCGTCCTCAACGGCGTCGATCCCGACACCGCCTGGAAGCACATCGAACGAGCCCGCGGGCTCGCCGTCCCGGACACCGCCGAGCAGAGAGAGTGGACAACGGAACTGCTCGACCAGGCATGATGTCGACGAATCCGCGACGGCGACCACCCCGATCGGCAGCAGGGTGACCGCGCCGGGCCCCGGCAGCGCGCCGCAGGCCGCCGCCGGGCGTCACGCCCGCCGGCAGCCTGCCGCCCCGGTCGTGCTCGACCTGCGTCAGTGCCCACACCCGCAGTGCCGGAAACCGAAGTCGAGGGTGTGGTCGTTCTCGCCCGGCCCGCCGGTGGTCAGCACCCGCTCGGGATACCTTCCCCCCGGCGGGGCGATGCCCTTGGAGTTGATGAAGGGATCGTCACCGACGTCGTGCCTGGTGGGCACCCACCGGTACAGCGGGCCGCCCTCGGCGTAGTCGGACGGGTTGTCCAGCCGGATCGTGTACCTGGTGTGCGGCTTGAGGCCGCCGTCCACGTTCGAGTCGTCGAAGTAGTACTCGCCGCGTGCGGTCGTCCTCTCCGTTCCGACGAGCTTGCCCGACCCGTCGTAGAGGCGGACGGTGACGCCCGCCGCGGGGCGCTGGCCGGGCTTCTGGATGCCCGTGCGCTCGGGGTCGTACCAGACCCGGTTGCCGATCTGCAGCGGCGCCTGGTCGCAGAGCACCTCCAGATCGCCCATCGAGGCGCCCTTGCCGAACGGCGCGGGCACGTCCGCCGGGTTGAGCCGCAGTCCGGGCTTCGGGTCCGGCCTGCCGTCCGCCCGCTGGAGGAACGACGTCCCGTAGCCGAAGGCCGTGTTGTCGGGGTCGTACCCGGAGGTCCCGATGGTGGTCTCGACCTTGGACAGCGCCATCCCGGCGTAGTCCGCGTTGTGGTGGAAGCCGAACCGACTGGTGTCGAAGAAGCGGGTGCCCCGGGGTGAGAGCCCGCAACCGTTGTTGGTGTCCATCACGAAGGTGCCGTTCGCCGGGCAGGCCTTGTTCAGGTCACCGCCCGACAGCACCTCACCGACCGCGGCGCCCGCCGCCGCCTGGCCCGTCGCCCGGTCGGCGAGGCGGTCGCGGAAGGACAGCAGCATCGTGCCGTCCGTCTCGAAGCCGACCTCGCCCAGCTCCGGCTCCGGCTGGGCACGGTAGCCGGAGCAGGTCTGGCCGTTCTGCGTGGTCGGGTAGGTGTTCGTCCACGGGAACCAGCCCGCGCCGTCGCACGGGCCCGAGCCGACGGTCGACTGGCGCGGGTAGTCCAGCGGCTGGTCCAGCACGGCCTGGCGGAACGCGCCGGTGGCCAGGTCGAAGGGCAGCACGATCGCCCGCAGGTCCGACACCTTGCCCGTCGACTCGCCCGAACAGACACCGCCGAGGTAGCCGGTCCCGTCCTGGAGGCCCAGACCGAAGGGGCGCCAGTCACCCGCCGAGGGGCAGCCCGGGTCCGGGACGGGGTAGACGGCCTTCGGCGCAGACACGGTCGCCGCGGTGGCGTCGTAGCGGTACAGCTGACGGTCGTTGAGGTTGACGACGAACAGGTCCCTGCCGTCGTCCGTCACCTTGAGCCCGCCGAGGCTCTCCTTGCCCGGCACCGCCAGGAACGCGTCGTCCGTCCCCGGCCCGTGTGCCGTGCTTCCGGCGTCCGGGACGGTGGTGAACAGCGTGGTCCTCTTCTGCGCCAGGTCGGTCACGTAGATCCCGCCGGAGCCACCCGGGCCGTAGTCCGTGGTGCGCTTGGCCGCCGCCGAGGAGAACACCCGCCTGTCGGCCTTGTCCCACGCGATGCCGTACAGCGTGCCGGTCTGCGCGTCGGTGGCGATGTTCGTGACGTTCACGTCCACGCCGTCCTGGCCGCGCGCACCGTACGGGAACGACACCAGCGTGCGCTGCGCACCGCCCCCCCACGTGGTGTTCTGGCAGGTCGTCACCAGGGGTGCGTTCTTCTGGCAGTAGTCGCCGGGGCTCCACAGCCCCGTGGTGTACGAGATGTTCCTGCCGTCGGAGAGGTCGACGAACTCCTCGTTGGAGCTCAGCTGGTTCGGCGCGCCGTCCAGCCCCTGCCGCGAGGCGAAGGCGGGGAACAGCACGCCCGGCTTCGGATTCACCACCCGCACCCGGTACTTGCCGCTGTGTTCCCGACTCGGTGGTGGTGTCAGCGTCACCGTCCCGTCGGCCGCCGTGGTGCCCTCGACGTGGACCCGGTCCCCGCCGGTGAGCGTCACCTTCACGCCCGCCAGCCCCGGTTCCAGCGCGGGCGTCCACGCACCCGAGGCGTCCACGGCCCGGATCACCCGGACCGTCACCGTCCCGTCCCCGCTCTGCGGGAACGCCGCCGGCGCCGTCAGCAACCCGCTGCCGGCCAGCGCGACGGCGAGCACCGCGGCCCGCGCGACGCACGTCCTTCGTGTTCTCATCCCCACCAGGGCCCCACTCTCGTGATCAGCGGGCAGATGCCCGATCCGGACAGAGCCCCCAGGAGAGCGGCAACCGGTTCGTTCACGCCCCTGATTCGGGGCACATTCACTGGTGTGTGTGACGGGAAACGGGCCGGAAATCGCATCAAGTTCGGATACGGCCTCACAAGTTCGCGTGCGATCCCAGATGACGCGATGCCCCTGACACCCCACTCGCTTGCCCGCCCGGCCGTCCCGGCAGGATCCGGGGTTCAGCTCGTCACCGGCCCTGCCCGGTGACGAGTCCGACCAGGGAGCGCAGCAGGTGAACCGTGCGGCGGCCGACCGCAGGTCCGCGACCGTCCCGCGCACGGCACTCGCCCCGGTGCCGACAGGACCACCCGCTAGTCCAGGTCGGCCTGCCACAGGTCGGGGCCGAAGACCTCGTACTGGATGTCGCGCGGGGCGACCCCGCGGTCGATCAGGCTGCTGCGCACGGCCTGCATGAACGGCAGTGGCCCGCACAAGTAGTACAGGGCGTCCTCGGGCAGGTCGACCGCGGTGGGGTCCATCAGCCCGGGGAAGACCCCGTCCACCGGCTCATGGCTCTGCGCGCCCTTCTCGAACCACAGGTACATCCGCGCGTTCTTCAGGGCCAGGATGTCGCCCACCACCTGGCGGCGCAGCGGGAAGGACGCGTCGTCGACGTCGGCGTGCAGCAGGGTGACCGGCAGCCCGGACTCGGCCGCGACCAGGTGCGAGAGCATGCCCGCCATCGGGGCGATCCCGATGCCCGCGCTGGCGAACACCACCGGTCGCCCCGCGTCGTCCAGCACCACGTCGCCGTAGGGCAGCGACAGCGTCAGAGTGTCGCCGACCTTCACCGAGTCGTGCAGCAGCGTCGACATCTCGCCATCGGGGTCGGCGCCCTCGCCGCGCACCCGCTTGACCGAGAACTGGCGGTGCTCCCCGTCGTCGGCCCGGGTCAGGCTGTACTGGCGCGGCTGGAGCTTCCCGTCGGGCATCCGCATCCGCACGGTGACGTACTGGCCGGGCAGCGAGGTCTTCACCAGACGGTCGTCGACCCGCTTGACCACGAAGGTCACCACGTCGTCGGTCTCCTTGGCCTTCCGGACCACCTGCCAGTCCCGCCAGACCGTCTCCGGCCGGACCCCGCGGGCGCTGTACAGGCCGCGCTCCTGGTTGATCAGGGCGTTGGCCATCAGCCAGTAGACCTCGTCCCAGGCCGCGGCGACCTCCGGGGTGACCGCGTCGCCCAGCACGTCGGTGATCGCCCACATCAGGTTGTCGTGCACGATGCCGTACTGGTCGGGGCGGATCCCGAGCGAGGCGTGCTTGTGCGCGATCCGGCGGAGCAGCTGCTCCGGCACCCGTTCCGGTGTCTCCACCAGCGTCGTGGCGAACGAGGCCACCGAGCCGGCCAGTGCCTGCTGCTGGCGGCCGTGAACCTGTTGCCGCGGTTGAAGACGCCGTCCAGGAGCTCGGGATGCTCGCCGAACATGTGGGTGTAGAAGCGCTTGGCGATCTCGCCGATGTGCTCGGCGACGACCGGCAGCGTGGCGGTGATGACGGGCCGGGATTTGTCCGAAAGCACGGGACACTCCTGTGGGAAACGAGCGGTCGAACGTGGTTCGTGGGCGCGGGTGCTCGGCGGTCGCCGCCCCACCCGGGCTCCTCGGCCACGCTGCCCGTGCCGGGCCCCGGGGGCACGCCCCCGTGGCCATTCGGAGGACGGGCGCACCGGCCGGCCGGACCGACCTCGAAGCGGCCGTCCTCCTGCAATTCTGCCGCCTCGGAATCCGGGCCGCCCACCCGCTGGGCATCGTCGCCGTCCGCCCCGAACCCCGCCGGCCGGCCCTGCGCCTGGCCCCCCGGCCCCACGTCGTACGTCCCCGGGCCTTCGGACGACGCCGCGCCTCACAACGCAGGGCCCGGGTCGAACCGCCGCCGGAAGCGGGATACCGGTCACGCACCTTCCGCAGGCCGATTCCACACCGGTGCGGGGAAATTGGCCCGTTCCTCACCTGCCGCGGCGCCTCGTGGTGCATGATCGCAACGTGAGTACGTGGTGGGACACACGCCGCGACGCCCGGCTGGCAGAACTGGCGTCCATGCTGGAGTTCTTCGGCGCCGAACCGGTCGACGACCCCGGCGTCGGCGAACTCGCCCACGCCGCCGAGGCCCTTGCCGAGGAGTACCGCACCAGCGACCGCGGCCACACCGTCCACCGCACCGGCGACCTGCTGCAACAGGCCGCTACCGCGCTGCACACCGCCGACCGTCTGCGCGGCACCCTGATCCCCGTCGTCAACCACCACCTGCGCTGCGCCGCTGTGGCCCTGTCACACGCCCGCAGCTGCCTGCACGGCCTGGCCTTGCCGGCCGCCGGGACCGTCCCGCCCGCCTGATCCCGGCTCCGCCACGAAGGCGCCGGGCCGTCGGCCACACCTGCAACTGCGAGCACTGCTTCCACGGCGGCGCCTCCGCCGAAGACCAGTGCCCCCGGCTCAGAGTTCCTTGGTCATGAAGATGCGGCTGGTGCCGGACGGAATGCAGGGTACTTCTCCCAGGTGGTGCCAGCCGTGCCGCTGATAGAACTCCGGGGCTTGGAAGCTGATGGTGTACAGGACGGCGGCCTTGCACCCACGCGCCCTCCCTTCCTCCTCGGCCCGGCGCAGGATCCGGCTGCCCAGTCCTTGGCCGCGCAGCTCGGGTGGCAGGTAGAAGAGGTCGATGAACAGGAGCCCGAGGGATGTACGGCCGGACAGGCCCCCGAGGATCCGGTGGCGGCCGGGCTCGCGGACCAGGACGGCGAGGGGGCGCCGGTCGTCGATTCCCGTGATGCCGACGTTGAAGCGGTCCAGCGCGTCCGAGATGGCCGCCGTCTCGGTGCGGTGCGGGGTGTCGGTGAAGACGATTTCCACCGGCTCCGCTGCTCGGCCGGGCGGGCTCGCCGGCTCCGGTGCCGTACCGGCCACGGCGTCGGCGGCGTCCGCGAGCGGAGCCGGCGGGCTCGCGGCGTGGGCGTCGGGGGCGGTGCACAGGTCCTTCTTGATGAGTCGCACTGCCGGACGGTCTCCTTCGGATTCGGATGGTCTGCGCCGGGCGTCCGAGACGCTCTCGGCCGACCGGTCGGGACCGGTCGACGGGCGGCGAGCCTAGGTGGCCGCGGGTTCGGCGCGGGCCGAACCGTCCGTCGGGATACTGGGGGGCATGACGGCTGACAGTGCGGGCAAGGACGTCGGCGTCGACCTCGCCGCGGTGGCCCGCCTGCTCGCGGACGGTTCCCGGGCGGACATGTGCCTGGCATTGCTGGACGGCCGGGCCTGGACGGCCCGGGAGTTGGCCCGGTATGCCGGTGTGGCGCCCTCGACGGCCACCGGGCACCTGAACATGCTGGTGGGCGGAGGCCTCCTGGCCGAGGAGCGGCACGGCCGCCACCGGTACCTGCGACTGGCCGACCCCAAGGTGATGGCCCTGATCGAGAGCCTGGCCGAAGTCGCCCCGCGTCGCCCTCCCCGGCCCGCTTCACTGGGCGCGAGCGGCCGGACCAGGGCACTGGCCCGTGCACGGCTGTGCTACGACCACCTCGCGGGAATCCTCGGCCTGGCCGTCACCGACGCGATGGTCGACAACGGCCTGATCACCTGGGAGCCGGAGCCACGGCTCACCCCGGCGGGGGCGGCCTGGGCGGCCGAGAACGGCATCGAGCTCCCCGCCGCTTCGCGGCGACCCCTGGTGCGTTCCTGCCTGGACTGGACCGAACGCCGCCCCCATCTGGGCGGTGCCGTGGGCGCCGCGATCTGCTCGCGTGCCCTGGAGGCGGGCTGGGTCGTCAAGGTCGGTACGGGCCGGGCCCTCGCACTGACGGAACCCGGCCGTCAGGTGTTCCACGAACGCTTCCGGGTCCCGACGGACAGCCTTCCCGCGGGCCGGACCACGACCGAGCCGGCCGTCCGGTCCGGCCGCCGGTCGGCCACGGAGAGCCGGTGAGCGGGCGAGTTCTGTCCTCGAAACCGGCGGTGTCGCCCGAGCCCCCGCCCGCCGTTCGGGGCCGTGGCCGTCCGGGCACGGCGCCTGGCGGCCGAACGGACGCAGCACCCGGGTCGGTGTGCCGACACGGAGCAGTTCGTCGGCCAGGCCACGGGCGTCGAGCGGCACCGGCAGGTGCCCGACGATGCGCCGCTCACCTTGGAGGACGTCCGGGACATCACGAAGCGCACGATCGGCAATGACCTCGGGATGCACGACCCGCGGTGGCTCTCCCGGTTCCACAGCGACGAGCGGCAGGTGCCCCGCTACCGGCAGGGAAGGGTGTTCCTCGCGGGTGACGCCGCACACGTCCACTCGCCGGCCGGCGGCATGGGCATGAACACCGGGCTTCAGGACGCCGCCAACCTCGGGCGGAAACCGGCAGCCGTTGTGCACGGTTGGGCTGGTGACGCACTGCTGGACAGCTACCACGCGGAGCGTCACCCGGTGGGGCGGATGGTCCTGCGGGTCAGTCACGCGCTCCTCACGGCCGTTACCACCGGGTCTCCTCTGATCCGTACGCTGCGGGCCGCGCTGGCCACCGTCGTGCACCAGTCGACCGTGGTGGAGGCCCGTGCGTCTCGCGGCATCTCCGGCATCGGGATCACCTACCCCGCGCCCCGGGGCTCTCATCCGCTCGCCGGGCGCCGGGTTCCCGACCTCCGCCTGGCGGGGGAGCTGGCCCGGCTCTACGAGGCGCTGCGGGAGGGCAGGTTCGTGCTGGTGGGCTGCGATGTCGCCGTGGTCGCCGCGCCGTGGGCGGGGCGGGTGGTGACGGCCTCCCCGGCGACCAGCCTGCGCCCGACCCTGCTGGTCCGGCCCGACGGCTATGCCGCGTGGGCGGCCGAGGACCCCGACCCGGACGAGGTGCGCACGGCCCTGACGCGATGGCTGGGCGCGGTGGACCGCCGGGCGGCGTGAACGGGCCGTCGGTCTCCGAAGCGGATCCCGCTGGTTCCGACAGCGCCCTGGCGCGGCCGGCCGTTGGGCAGGACGGTGGCGAGGTGCTTCACGCCCGGGCGCGGGCGTCGGTGTGGTGGGCGTGCGGGTGTGGTGCCGCCTGCGGTTATGCCTGGGTCCCGGTGGTCTGCGGTGCGGTGTAGAGGATGGCGCGGGGCTGTACGGTCAGGTGCCGCGGTGCGGTGGGCAGGTCGCGCTGGACGGTGATCCGGTAGCGGATGGCCGTGTCGCCGTCGTGGGTGAGGATGCGGCCGGTGAGCGGGATCCGGGTGTAGAGGGTGCCGGTCTGCGAGTCCAGGTCCATGGGCTCCCAGCGCCGGGTCGCGTTGTCGAACCACTCCAGGCGGATGTCGTCGCTCTGGAGGTAGGGGCCGTGTTCGGGGGAGAGGACGAGGATCTGCTGGGCCTGGGCGAGGCGGGTGTCGTCGGCGTAGCGGACGGTGAACTCGTACGAGCGGTGGTCGGTGCCGATTTGGTGGGCGGGCAGGGAGTCGATCCGCAGGCTGCTGTCGACGGTGGTGGCCGATGACGACGACGAGTGCGAGGCCGAGGCCGCGGCCGCCGCGGGGGCGGGGGCGGTGGCGGCCATGGCCTGGCCGGAGACGCCGAGGGCGGCGGCGCCGGCGAGGAAGAGGGAGATCGTCGCGGTGGCGGTCCGTCGCATGGTCGTGCGGTTCATGTTTCTTCCTTCGGGGTCATCGGATGCCTGGCTGCTTTCGGCGCAGGCCGGAGGAGGGGGAGCTCTCCGTCGCGTTTTGTTTAACCTTCAACCAACATAATCCACCGTACGGGCCGCGGATTCGAGCGTCAAGCGATGGAGTGACGTCATCGTGATGGGCCAGGACGGGCACGAACGAATCCGCGCCGGTCTGCCCGTGTCGGTGGGTCGGACGACCTGCGAACCGGCTTGGAAGCCGGGCGCTTCACGACGGGCGGGGCCCGGGCGTGGTCGGGGTGAGTCGGTTCGCGCGTTCCAGGTCGGCGAGCAGGCGTTCGATGTCGGTGACCAGTGATCCGTAGACGTGCCAGGCACCCGGTTCGGCCAGCGTGCCGTGCCTGATCTCGTCGGTCATCGTCCTGTGCCAGGTCGTGGCGTCGTCGATCGCGCGGCGCAGCGGCCCGCAGAGGCTGTCGAGATCGGGGCCGGCGGCATGCCCGGGGGCGGCGAACGACTCCATCGCCCGCTCCGCCGTTTCCAGGGTCGCCGCGTACCGGTCGAGGAAGAGCCGGTTCAGGCCGTGACCGGCGTGGTCGTCGACGCTGTCGGCCAGTGTCCGTGCGATGCCCCGGACCTGGAAGGAGACCCGGTGCAGGGCGCGCAGCGCCTCGCCGTGGTCCGTCGGCTTCTGCTGTCCGTGGACGATGCACCGCGTGTTCCAGCGCAGGCTCTCCTGGCTCTGGCGTACGTCCTCCTGCGCCTGGAGTGCCAGGTCGTCGAGGTGCCTGCTCCGCTCCAGCCACTGGTGGGCGCGGTCGGTGTGCTGCCGCTCACGCAGTCCGCGGCCCATGTCGCCGAGCAGTTCTCCCATGGCCGAGGCGAGTTCGCGTACCGAGGTGTCGGAGGCGCGGAGGTGCACGGGCGGGAGGATGAGGGCGTTGACCACGATGCCGGCGGCCGCGCCGGTGAGGGTGGCCAGGGTCAGGGTGACGACGTGGCCCACGGGGACGGCCGTCGCCGCCGCCAGGGTGAGCGTCGCCGTCGAGGCGATCTGCAGGCGGCTGTCGGAGCCCCTGCGGCCTCCGGCGACCAGTGCGATGGCCGGGATCGCGGCGACGCTTCCCGCGGCCGGGCCGAGCAGCCACACGACGGCCACGGCCAGTGACAGCCCCCCGGCCCGGGCGGCCACGCTGCGCAGGGCCTGCGTCACCGATCGGTAGATGGTCGGGGCGTTGACCATGACCAGGGCGGTGGCCACGGCGAGGTACTGCTGTTGCCCGGGGAGCCACCACGAGGCGGCCTGCCAGGCCAGGAGGGCCGCGACGAGTCCCTTGACGCTGCGCGTGAGGACGGTGGTCGACCATCCCGGGAGCGACAACCGGGGTACGCGCGGCAGCCGCAGGGCGCGGCTCGGTGCTTCCCGCCACCGGACGATGGCGGCCGGACGCGGCGCGAAGGCCAGGGCTCTCATCTCTGTGCTCCTGCTCCGTCTGCTGCTCACTTGCTGCGGCGGTGTGCCCCGCCGGGGTCGGCCGGGCCGCTGAACGGAAGCGGCCGAGGCCGGGGCAGGGGCCTTGGGCGGGTGCCCGGCAGCAGGCACGACAGTTCGGCGTCCAGGTCGTACCCGTCGGCTTCCTGCCCGGCGGGTACCAGTCGGTGGGTGCGCTCCAGCCACTCGGCCACCACGTGGAGCGGGGCCCGGAGCCAGGCGGTCCCCTCCGGCGAGGAGAGGGCGAGGTTCAGTACCTCCTCATGGCCGACTGCTCCCGGCCAGACCTGTACGTCCCCTTGCCCGCTCGGTCTGTGCAGGCCCTGTGCCAACAGGTCGCGGGCGAAGACCCAGGGGACCCGGCCGTCCGCGTCGGTGTGGAAGACGATGCGCACGGCGAGCGGGTCGTAGGAGCGGTAGGACAGGAGGGTCGGCAGTGTGACCGGTTCTCCCGAGGGAAGCAGGAGTTCCATGTCGAGCATTTGATCTGCACAGCCGTTCACGGCATGACTCCCTGTGTGGGTAGTGCCCCCCTGGGTGGCGGGTGCGAGCGCCCCGGCCGTGGGCGTGGGGGGGGGGGGGGGGGGGGGGGGGGGGGCGGGCGGGGGGCGCCCGCCGGGGGGGGGGGGGGGGGGGGGGGGGGGGGGGGCGGGGTG
>NZ_JBIWNZ010000053.1:0-12337 GCF_044767505.1 Kitasatospora sp. NPDC101235 | reverse complement strand
ACCACTCTCTTGATTTTCACCCCCCCCCCTTCCCCCGTAACCCCCGGGGGGGGGGCCCCCCCCCGGGGGGGGGGGGGGCCCCCCCCCCGGGGGGGGGGGGCCGGGGGGGCCCCCCCCCCGGGGGCCCCCCCCCCCGCCGACGCGAGAGGGCGGCTGGGGCCGCGCGGTGTGCCGGCACCGAATCAGGCGCGCGTTCCCGCCCCGAGCCGTCGCAGGTCAGCGGAAGACGTGCGGGTTGAACCCGTACGCGTTGATGACCTGGATGATCTGCCAGCCGCTGTCCCATTGGTAGAACCGGTGGCCGTCGTAGCGGTACCGGTGGCCGTGGTCGTTGCTGTACCAGTAGCTGCCCTGGCGCTCCCAGGAGCGGTGGCCGTCCCAGCGGCTCGTGTGCCCGCTGCCGTAGCCGCCGTAGCGGTCGAAGCGGTCGCCCTCGTGGTCGCGGACCTGGAAGGCCGCCGGGGAGACGGAGACGGTGGTGTCGCGGTGGACGGCCTGAACCGGTGCGGCCGAGGCGGTGCCGCCGGCGAGCAGCAGCCCACCGAGCGTCGCGGCGAGCGCGGCGGCCGCGGTGGCGGCCCGGCGTCCGACGGACTTGTTCATGATCTTTCCTCCTTGATCGGCCCGGAGCCATGGGTTGATGGCTCCGGGCGGTGCCCCGCTGTGGTGGGGCAAGAACGACGCTACGGGAGAAATGTTGAAACTTGTACATACCGCCCTGTGGGGTACGTCATGCCCACCGGGACGGCGAGGCGAGGAATAACGGGCGGGGCAACCGCGCTGCCCGTGGCCTCCCGCGTCTTCACCGGGCAGCAGGCCCTGCCGCACACCCTCCCGAGGTCCTCGCCACCATCCCCGCCTTCCACCCCCCCGTGGAATCCGTGGAACGGCATCGACCCCGACCTGGCCGCCCTGGTCGACAAGCAGGCACAAGAACGCCGAGCCGGACCGCCTGGAGCGCCAGGCCTGCCACGCCGGCCGCCCCGCCCGATCGTCCTCGCCCTGCCCACCGGCCGACGACCCGTGGTGGGCAGTCCGGCTCGTCCACACCAGGCGCCGGCCCGAGCAGGACCGGGACGCCGGGAAAGCCCCTGAACTCTGGCCCAGCGTCCGCGCCTGACGGTTAATCTTCCGTGCATGCACATCACTGGCGCTCCGGAAGATTTCGACCGAGAGATCCGAGCAACCAGCAGCGACGTCGTATACAAGAACCGCTGGATGACCGTCCGCGAGGACAAGACGATTCGCCAGGACGGCTCGACCGGGATTTTCGGCGTGGTGGAGAAGCCCGATTTCGCGCTGATCGTTCCTTATGCCGACGGTGGATTCCACCTCGTCCAGCAGTACCGGTACCCGGTGGAGGGACGCTACTGGGAGTTCCCACAGGGCTCGTGGGAGGAGCGCCCCGACGCAGATCCGCTGGACCTCGCCCGGGGTGAACTCGCGGAGGAGACGGGGCTCACTGCCGCAGCGATGACACGGCTCGGGTATCTGTACGAGGCCTACGGATACTGCAACCAAGGCGTCCACATCATTCTCGCCACCGGCTTGACCAGCGGAGAGGCCGACCCGGAAGAGACGGAGGCCGGCATGATCAGCCGCTGGTTCAGCGAGGACGAAGTGTGGCGATTGATCGAGGGCGGAGAGCTCCGCGACGCCCCGTCGGTTGCCGCACTCGGCCTGTTCCAGCGCTGCCGCGGCGAACTCGACGTCTGACCGGTCGGGGCCGGGCCGTGGCAGTCCGGCCCGTGAGTGGGTGGGGCGGTGTCAGCGGGACGGGTGGCAGCGGACTGGTCGAGGGCGAGGGGTCGTCGGGCCGGTCTTCTGCCGGTCGAGGTCAGGGATCTCGGCTGTCATGCGGTGAACAAGTCGCTGTCATGGCCTGCGAGTTGAGCCTGCCGGCTCTGACAGCGGGTGTCACCGGCGACCGATACCTTGCGTCAACCCGTGCGACACGACATGAATCCGACCTGAAGGAGTGCCCATCATGACGCCCGAAACGGCCCCGGCGACCGACCTCGACGGGTGGGACGCCGCGCTGGCCGGTGCCTTCGCGATACTGCTCGGCGGAGAACCGGCCGCCGACCCCGCCGCCGGATACGGGGTGTACTACGCCTCGGACTCCCTCGACGAGTTCCTGTTCCCGAACCCCTGGGCCACCCCCGACGCGCTGTCGGGCCGGGAGCCGAGGCACCTTCCGGATCCGGACGGCGCGTACCCCTTCTCCCCCTGGACATGGCGGTTCGACCTGGGCGGGTCGCTGTTCCGCTTCGACGCCGACCTCCTGACGGGAAAGGGACCGTGGGGCGACGGCGGGCACAAGGGCCCCCGGCCGTTCGACGACACCTTCGTCTCCGACCTGCGGGCCGTCTCGACGGTCGACGAGTCCGGTGAGGCGCTGGTGCGCGGCACGGAGTTGGGACCGCTCCTGGGCCGCCACGGGGTCGACCTCACCACCGGGGAGTCCACGAAGCTGAACGGCTGGCTGACCGTGCTGCTGCGCGTCGCGACCGACGGCACTCTCGCCGATGCGATGCGGGCCGCCACGTTCACCGAGCGCGGCCCCGAACACCTGGTGTCGATCCACGACCTGTCGGGCGCCGGCTGCGCCGACGAGCCCTGGGAGGACAGGCTGGGCGTGGTCGCGCATCCCACGCTGCGCGACCATCTCCGCATGCTCTGCCGCACCGAGGAGGCCGCGCGCAGCGAGGGCGGCTTCTACTACGGCACCGACCACTGGCCGTGGAGCGATGTCCTCGAAGCGGTCGGCTGCTCCCTTGTCGCGGGCTGGGGGTTCGGCGAGTCCCAGGCCGGTACCGCCGTCGTGCGGTTGCCGGACGCCCCAGGCGCCCGCTGAGCACGCCGCTTCGCCGTCGGCGCCCCTTCCCGTTGTCGGACCCCTCGCCCCCGCACCACCGTCCGCCTCGACGCCCATCTGCGCCGTCATGCTCTGCCACGGCCGCCTCCGGCCCGGTTCCACCACACGGGCGCAGGCCGCCGGCTGTGCCGCTCGGCGTCGTGGCCGGCGGTGCAGGCGAGGCGGCCGGCGGGCCGGTACACCCAGGCGTCGGTGGCGGTGTCGGCCGCGGTACGGAAGGCGCGCCATCCCTCCTGTCACCGTGATCAGCCGGCAGAGGACCCCTCAACCAGCGACAGGGCTTCCGAAGCTGAACGGGAGCCCGTTCTCGCGGACAGAGCGATGCAACCCTTGCGGCGGCGCGGTGGTGAGTAGGGCAGAGCGATGGTCCGGTCGGGTCGTCGCGTGGACGCGAAGAGGAATCGGATGACCACGAGCGTATGGCACACCCCGGTGGAGGATCCGCCCCGGCCCGTCACAACATCGGCTTCCGCGGGCGGCCCGGGCCTGCGGGAGCTTGACTTCGAGGGGTTCGCCGCCACGCGCTGGCGGCGGCTGGTGCGCACTGCCTACCTGCTCACAGGCGACCACCACGAGGCCGAGGACGTGGTGCAGGCGACTTTCGCGAAGGTCTTCAGGAACTGGTCCCGGATCAGCCGCCTGGAAGAGCCGGACGCCTATGTCCACCGGGCCCTGGTGAACAACAACCTGAGCCGACACCGGCGGCGCCGGGTCAGGCAACTGCTCATGCCCGTCCTTCCCGATCGGGCGTACACCGCGGGCGGTGGCCACCGCGACATCGAGGAGCGCTCGGCGCTGCTCCAGGCGCTGGCGGAGCTGCCACAGCGCCAGCGGGCCGTGGTCGTCCTGCGCTACTGGGAGGACATGAGCGAGGGCCAGGTCGCCGAAGTGCTCGGCTGCTCGCTGGGCAACGTGAAGAGTCAGGCCAGCCGAGGCCTGGCGAAACTGCGCGGACACCCGGCACTGGCCTCGTACTCGGCGGGCACCGGTTCAACGATCGACGACACGGACGGAGGCAACAGGTGATGGACACCGAGGACATGGTGCGCGGCGCTCTGCGGGATGAGGCGGCCCGGGTCGCGGTGGCGGACTGGTCTGCCGGGCCCGTGTGGGTTCAGGTGCGCCGGCAGCGGCGGGGGCGCCGGATGGCGATGGGCGCATCCGCGGTGGTGGCCGCACTCGCGGTGGTGGCCGGTACGGGTGCGGCACTGTCCGCGCAGCGCGGGGGCCGGGCCGCCGGGCCGGCCTCGCAGACTCTGCTGGTCCCGGTCGGGCCGGCTCCCGAGGCCGTGGTGGTGGAGCCAGGCCAGCAACTGCCGTTGGGCCGCCAGGACTGGTGGATGCAGCTGAAGGACCAGGAGATCTGCATCCACGACGCCCCCGCCTACAAAAGCGGTTCGGGGTGCAGCGGGCATTCCTGGGCGGGAAGCACTACCGAGATCACCATGCAGTACTACGGGGCCCCCCGGCAGTACCAGGAGGGTCTGTACAACCTCGTCTACCACGGGCCCGGGCAGGTGGCCCGGATGACCATCGAGCTGGACGGCCAGGCGTACTGGGCCACCGTCGCCTCGCTTCCCGGCAACCCGGGTTACGCCAGCGGCTATGTCTGGGGGCCCAGCCTCAAGGCCTCCGGTGATTCGAAGGCATACCCGCCCGAGGGCATCAAGCTCGCCGCGTACGACGCCCAGGGGAGGGTACTGGCCAGCAAAACGCTGTCGTCCTGAATCAGACCGGCATCGCGGTCGAGGCGCCGGTCGCAGACGAGCACCGCGGCCGCGTACTCGGCCAGGCGCCGGCGGCCGGCCCGGACACCCACCCTGCCGCAGTCGCCGCGATCCCCACGGCGGCCGCGAACGCCTCACGCCGGGACGTCCGCCCGCCTGCGCGGCTCGGCCCCGGTCTGCCGATGCCGGCCGGTTCCCGCTCGGTACCGGCGGGCGGGCGCAGCGGTGGGGGCCGTCAGCGCTGCGCCCGGTGCTGTCGTCCAGCCGAGCCCCACGGCCTGCCCGGACCGGCCCGGAACCTGTCCGGCACCAGCGAGCACGGGCGACCCGCCCTCGGCTAACCTCCCCCCTCGTGGACGATCACCCCGAACCCTCGACCCTGCGCGTCTTCGTGGCCCTGGCTCCGCCCGACGACGCCAAGGACGAACTGGCCCGGGCCCTGCAGCCCACCTACGCCAGGTACCCGCGGCTGCGGTGGAACCGGATCGAGGACTGGCACATCACCCTGGCCTTCCTCGGCGAACAGCCGTCCACGGCGGTGCCGCTGCTGCGGTCGGCGCTGGCCGCCCCGGCCGCGTCGCATCCCGCCCTGCACCTGGGCCTGCGGGGCGGCGGCCACTTCGATCAGCGGCTGCTGTGGAGCGGGATCGACGGGGATCTGGAGGGACTGCACCAGCTCGCCGCCGACGTCCGGGACCTGATCAGGTCCTGCGGAATCGAGTTCAGGGACCGGCCGCTGCGTCCCCATCTGACGCTGGCACGGTCCCGCCGTGACGACCCCGTCAGCGTGCCGCAGGCCGCGGCCGGGCTCACCGGATTCGTGGGCCGGCCGTGGCGGGCCGAACGTCTCCACCTCGTCGGCAGCAACATCGGCCGTGGCCCCGGGCCGATCCGCTATCGCGACATCGAGGCGTGGCGGTTCGGCGCCGCCGTCCAGGCCCGCGGCGGCGGCGCTCTCACCGAGCCGTAGCCCGCGGGCGAGCACCTGCGAGGGGCGGGAAGTCGGCGCCGTGCCGGAGGCCGCCACCGGGTCTGGGCCGACCGCCGTCTGTCCCAGCCGGGCGAGGCGGACCGGGCGGGCGAACCGGACTCGTTCGAGGTGGTCTCGAAGCCCCCGCCCGCGAGCTTCTCCCACAGTGCCCGGAGCGGGAGGGGACCTCGGGTCGCTGATTCTGCCCAGGCCGACCAATCGACAGCGGCTCGCCGCGTTGGTGACCGTGCCGGGCGATCCGTGGTGGGAGGCCCGGCGGCAGCACGCCCGCGACCACCCCGATCGCAAGGCGTAGGGCTGCACGGCCCGGCTTCTCATGCGGGGTGGGCCGGTGGTTCGCTGAAGATCCCTTGAATGGGCGATGCCGGGCCGCGGCGCCGCCTGTGATGCTGGTCGTGACTGCGTGGCCTTCGGCACGGCCCCGCCCGTGACCCGGAAGCGAGGACCTCATGAGCATGATGCGCGCGGTACGCGCTCACCGGCGCGGAGGCCCCGAAGAACTGGTCTACGAGAGTGCGCCGCGTCCCGAGCCAGGGCCCGGTGAGGTCGTCGTCGCGGTCCGGGCCGCCTCCATCACCGCGGGAGAGCTCGCCTGGGACGCCACCTGGACCGACAGCTTCGACGGTTCCGGGCGGGACCGGACGCCCGTCATCCCCGCGCACGAGGCGTCCGGCGTCGTGGTCGAGCACGGGGCCGGTGTCACGGCTCCGGCCTTGGGCGCCGAGGTGTACGGATTGATTCCGTTCCTGCAGGACGGGGCCGCCGCCGAGTACGTCGGCGTGCCGGCCGGGATCCTCGCCGCCAAGCCGGCCCGACTGGACCACCGCAGTGCGGCGGCCGTCCCGCTGGCGGCGCTCACGGTATGGCAGGCCCTGGTCGACCACGCCCACCTGGAGCCCGGCCGGCACGTCCTCGTCCACGGCGGCGCCGGAGGCGTCGGCTCGTTCGCCGTCCAGATCGCCACCGCACTGGGCGCAAGGGTCACCGCCACCGCCTCGGCCCGCGACGCCGAATTCGTCGCCGGCCTCGGCGCCCAGGACGTCATCGACTACGCAGGCGGCCGGTTCGAGGACCACGTGGCCGACGTGGACGTCGTCTTCGACACGGTGGGCGGCGACACCCAGACCCGGTCGTGGGCCGTGCTGCGCCCGGGCGGCGTCCTGGTCAGCATCGTCGAGCCACCCGACCCCAGCGCGGCCCGGGACCCCGCCGCACGTGGCGTGTTCTTCATCGTCGAACCGGACCGTGACGGGCTCGACGCCATCAGCGAGTTGATCACGAGCGGACGGCTGCTCCCGCAGGTCGACCGGGTCGTCCCGCTCGCGCAGACGCGCGCCGCGTACGAGGCCCTGGAGAACGAACACCAGCGCGGCAAGGTCGTCATCCAGGTCGCGGACGGATAGCCGACCGCAGCCCAGCCGGTGACCTCCGGCTGGGCCACGCTGTCAGGCCCACACCGCCGGTAGCCGGGGCAACTGCCCGGTGGCGGAACTGCGCACCGTCCAGACACGGCTCCCGGCGTTGCTGGAGCAGTATGCCGACGGCCCGCCGAGCAGGACTTTCATCCCGGACAGGACCACCCAGCGGGCGATCCGCCTGCTCACGGCCCTCCTGGCCGTGCATCCCAGGGCCGCACGCCGCCACGTCCGCGGCTGTCGCCGGCCCGTCGGCCGCAAACTGCGCCGGGCGGTGGACTACCGGACGGAGGAGGAGTTCCGTCCCGCGCGCCTGGTCGAGAGGGAAGCGAAGCAGGCCCGTGTGGAAGCGGCGGATGCCCGGCGGCGAGCCGCGCGTGCGAGCCACGGAGGGGAGCAGCTCACCCCCGTCACCGGTGTGACCTGTTGGATCGGTCAGGCGTGGAATGGACTCTCATGCCATGTCGTCCGGACCTGTGGTCGGAGGTCCGGGCTCGCTGCCGGGCGCCGGCGGGTGCGAGACAGGGCAGAATGCTGGGCTGTGATGATCACCGCGCGTGAACTCAACCGGGCGACCCTCAGCCGTCAGCTGCTGCTGGAACGCGAGCCGCTGACCGTCCCCGACGGGATACGGCGCGTGGTCGCGCTCCAGGCGCAGCACCCGGCCTCGCCGTACGTTGCCCTGTGGAACCGGCTCACCGGTTTCGCCCCGGCCGAGCTCGACGCAGCCTTCACCGGGCGGTCGGTGGTCAAGGCGACCCTGATGCGGATCACCCTGCACGCCGTGCACGCCGAGGACTATCCGGTCTTCCGCGCGGCAGTGCAGCCCTTGCTGTACGCCTCCCGACTCGGCTCCCGCTTCGCTGCCGCCGGGCTGACCCCCGCGGACGCCGACGAGCTGGTGCCCGAGCTGCTGGCCTTTGCCTGCCAACCGCGGACCTCGGCAGAGATGCAGGCGTGGGCCGAGAAGCGTCTCGGCGCCGGGAAGAAGGACGGGGCATGGTGGGGGCTGAAGGCTTATGCGCCGCTGCACCATGCCCCGACGGATGCGCCCTGGTCGTTCGGCCCCCGGCCGTCCTTCGTCGCGGCCGGAACCGCGCCCGTGCCAGAGGACGGGGAGCACCAGGCCCTGCAGGCCCTGATCCTGCGCTATCTGGCGGGGTTCGGACCTGCGTCGGTCGCGGACGTGGCGCAATTCGCTCTGGTGCAACGGACGCACGTCCGCACGGCGCTCCGCGCTCTGGACGGCGCCGTCGAACAGTTCCAGGGGCCGGACGGCGACACGCTGTTCGATCTCCCGGGCGCCTCCCGGCCGTCCGCCGAAACCCCCGCTCCTCCCCGGCTCATGGCCATGTGGGACAGCATTCTGCTGGCCTACGCCGACCGCAGCCGGGTGATACCCCCGGCCTACCGCCCTCTGGTGATCCGGCGCAACGGCGACGTCCTGCCCACCCTGCTGGTGGACGGCCATGTCGCCGGCGTGTGGCGCCCCACGGGCGGCGGCATCGAGGCCACGGCCTTTCAGCCTCTGGCACCCGCCGTCTGGGACGGACTCGCTGAGGAGGCCCAGTCCCTGACTGCCCTCCTCAGCGACCGCGAGGCGGCTGTCTACGGCCGTTACCACCACTGGTGGGCAAAACTCCCCGAGGCCGAGGTACGGATGCTGTGACCAGCGATCCCCTCGCTCGGACTTCGGATGACACACGCTCAAGGCGCGCCCAGGACAACAGCCGTCGGGACCGGCCTTGCCGTCCGGGTGCCGGGGTACGAGTCAATATTACTCTTCGTGATCAGCCCCGTGACCTGTCTGGAGATCACTCACGCGACAGCAGGTGAATCCTCCGGACGGTCAATGCCACACACCTGCCCCCGCCCTGATGAGGTCGCCGACCACCTTCCGCCTCACCAGGTCCTGCCCGCCTGCTCCCGGATGGTGTGGTTGACCCGGTTGAAGAAGTTGGTCAGCGCTATCTCCAGAATGATCGCGTTCAGCTCTTCCTTGGTGAAGTGGTCAGCCGCCTCGTCCCAGATCGCGTCGGTCACCCCGGGCGCGCCGTCCTGGATCCGGGTGGCCGCCTCCGTCAGAGAGAGGGCAGCCCGCTCCTCGTCGGTGAAGAACGGCGTCTCGCGCCACGCGACCACGCTGTGCAGCCGCTCGTCCGTCTCGCCCGCCTTCTTCGCCCCCGCCACGCTCGCGTACACGCACGGCGCGCAGCTGTTGATCTGGCTGGCCCGCAGGTGGACGAGGGAGAGGAGGCGCTGGTCCACCCCGCCGGCGCCGATCGCCTTGTAGAGGTGCTTGATCGCGATCATCAGGTCGGGGTTGGGGGTGCCGGTCATGCGTGCTTCCATCAGTCCCGCTCCTTCATCGGTTACCGGTGCCCCTTCGGGCCCGTCATCACCTATGACGGAACGGATTCGAGAGAGGTAACACCATGACCGACACCCACCCGACCGACCCGGTGGCCCAGGCCTTCGAAACCCAGCGCGACCGGCTGCGCCGGGTCGCCTACCGGATGCTCGGCTCGCAGGCGGACGCCGAGGACGTGGTGCAGGAGGCATGGCTGCGCCTGTCCCGCCAGGACGCGGACGGCATCGACAACCTGGGCGGCTGGCTGACCACCGTGGTCGGCCGGCTCAGCCTGGACGTACTGCGCTCGCGCCAGGCCCGGCCCGAGGCCTCCTACGACGACCAGCTGGCCGAACTGGTCGTGGCCCTGGACGATGCGCCCGCCCCTGAGGAGGCTGCGGCGCTCGCCGACTCGGTCGGCCTGGCGCTGCTCGTGGTCCTGGACACGCTCAGCCCGAGCGAGCGGCTGGCCTTCGTCCTGCACGACCTGTTCGCCGTCCCGTTCGAGGAGATCGGCCGGATCCTCGACAAGTCCACCGCCGCCAGCAAGATGCTGGCCAGCCGGGCCCGCCGGAAGGTGCAGCGAACCGAGCGACCGGCAGTGGAAGCGGCGGTCGCACGGGAACAGCGGTCGGTGGTCGACGCCTTCCTGGCGGCGGCCCGCGGCGGGGACTTCGAGGGCCTGCTCCGGGTCCTCGACCCCGAGGTCCGCCTCAGTGCCGAGACCGCTGACGGAGTCTTCGTCACCCTGGGCGCCACCAAGGTCGCCGCCAGCGCCCAGTTCGCCGCCGGAGCCGCCACGCGAGGACGGGCGGCGATCGTCAACGGCCTGCCGGGGGTCGTCTCCTGGCGCGAGGACGGCACCCCGCTGTCGGTCCTCGCGTTCACCGTGGCGGACGGCCGGATCACCGACATCACCGCCGTGGTCCACCCCGCCAAGCTCGCCGCAGCGGTGGGCCACCTGGCCCCGTAGAAGTGCCCCGTGCACCTGGGGGTCGTACTCCAGCACGAAGTCGACCACTCGGCCACGCGTCGGGCGAGGATCTGATACCAGGGGCCTGTTCACACCGAGTGACATCCGCGGCCAGTTAGCCCCCCGCTAACTCGCCGCCCACGGGGAGTTTCGTTTCAGCCGGCCACCAACACCCGGCGGGAGCCACCAGCCCGGCCGGGTCCCCTACACAGCCCCGTTCCGCGTCCCAACACACCGCAGCCGACCAGCACCGACAGACCAGGTCACCGACGCCCATAAGGGAACCCGCCCACGCCGACACTTCCCATGCGACCCCTTGGACGGCACCAAAGCAGTACCTCGGGTGCCCCGTACGCCCGGAGGCCTCGCAGGCGGCCCCCATATGACCGGGTGAACCCAGATACCGCCGACCGGGTTACGGGACGCTGCACGTGCGTGGGGCCGATAGGGTCACCGGACCTGCCCGGGGGTGACACACTCTCAGCCATGCGTGATGATCAACCCGGCCGTCCGGCCCGTCGCCCGCTGGCCCAGCCGTTCTCCCACCAGGCGGCCGCGGTCGACCAGCCGCTCGGCGAGCGCCTCCTGCCGGTGCAGCACCTGGACCCCTTCACCGCTCCGGCACCGGCCACACCCGACACCCCGGCGCAGCCCGCCCGGCCCACCGCCCGGCGTGCTCTCGGACCCGGGGGACTCGCTCTCACCCCGGCCGAGTAGAACCGGCCGCGCCGGGCACACGCTGCCGTGCCTGCGCAATCGCCGCCTGCCGTCCCCGCGCACGCCGCCCATGCGCACGCGCATGGGCGGCCTGTGCATGCGCTGCGGTCGGCCGCACGCCACCGGTGCCGCCGTGCTGTCCGGGCGGCCGGATACTCTCCCGATCACGGAGACCGGAAACGACGCGTGGGGAATCAAGGTCACCTCGGGTATCGACGCGCGGCGAATTGAGGCAGGGCCGCGGGCGTTGG
This sequence comes from Kitasatospora sp. NPDC101235, assembly GCF_044767505.1. Taxonomy (NCBI): domain Bacteria; kingdom Bacillati; phylum Actinomycetota; class Actinomycetes; order Kitasatosporales; family Streptomycetaceae; genus Kitasatospora; species Kitasatospora sp. NPDC101235. Next base: position 1,035 of record NZ_JBIWNZ010000053.1, on the reverse strand, counting down.
GCTGTGCCGAGTGTGGCGCCGAACTGCGCGCCCCGGGCCCGGCCGACGCCCGCTCTACTGCGGCCGTTCATGCTCCTCGAAGGCTTACCGGCGACGACTTCCACGTGGACACCCGCGCCGGCACCGTCACCTGCCCCACCGGCCACACCAAGGCCCTCGGCCGCCCCCTCACCAACGGCAACCGCCAGGCCCAGTTCAAGACCCTCTGCCGCACCTGCCCGCTGTGCGAGCGCTGCACCCGCTCCAAGACCGGTCGCACCTTCAACGTCCACCCCCGGTACGACCGCCTCAAAGCCGCCCGCCGGACCGCAACCGACCCCAACCGGCAAGCCGAATACCGCCGCTGGCGGCCACCGGTCGAACGAACCATCGCCTGGCTCACCGCCCGCGGCAACCGCCGCGTCCCCTACCGAGGCGTCCTGAAGGACAACACCTGGCTCCACAACCGCGCCGCCGCCCTCAACCTCCGCCGCCTGATCAACCTCGGACTCACCCGTAGAGGCCACACCTGGACCATCACCCCCGCACCCGCATAGCGCAGGAGGGGCTGTCCCCAACCGAAACAGCCCCTCCCACACAAGATCTTCAGCAAACTTCTAGTAGGGCTTTGTTAGGTACCCCAAGTGATCGTTGTCGGATAGGTTGTGATCTTCTTTCGGGTGTGACACCTGAGGAGATGGAGACGGTCCGCCCGCGCTTGGAGGCGTTCGCTGCGGAGATGCTCGGCTCGCTGGCCCGCCGGGATCAGCGGGCCAAGGGTGAGCTGTACCTGCGCGGGCTGATGCTGGACGGCAAGCGCAAGTCGATGCAGCCGATGGCCGAGCGCCTGGGCGTGGACCATCAGCAGCTCCAGCAGTTCGTCGCTTCCTCGACGTGGGACTGGGTCAAGGTCCGTGAGCGGCTGGCTCGTTGGACTGCCGCTCACATCTCCCCGCAGGCATATGCCATCGACGATGTGGGATTCCCCAAGGACGGCTACGACTCGCCGGGGGTGGCGCGGATGTACTGCGGTGCGCTGGGCAAACGCGGCAACTG
>NZ_JBIWNZ010000052.1:0-29362 GCF_044767505.1 Kitasatospora sp. NPDC101235 | reverse complement strand
ACGATGGCTCGGTGATGAACGAGGCGGAGACCAGCCCGGGTGGCGCCTGGTCCGCATGGAACGCCTTCGCCCCCTACGGCACCGCCAAGTCCTGACCTCGCCCGGACACTTCACCACAACACAGCATTCGCGGCACGCAGGCCGCCACCCGGCACCCAGATTAAAAGGCGGGGCCGCCACCCGGAATCGGTGGCGGCCCCGCCTCTCGTTGCCCGAGTTGGTTACCAGCCGGGCAGCGTTGCCCTTGCCGAAAACGTCATCCGCTCTGATCAGGCAGCATGTTGGTACTCATGGAGGAGGCCGCCGAGTCGGTCGCGTCGTCGTATGTCGAGGCGGGCGATTTGCCCTGGATCGGTGATCGGTTGGGGGAGTGGGTGGAGTGGGCGGGCGTTGGCGATGCCCTGGTGTGGCCGATGCTCGTTGTAGAACGTCTCGAACTCGCACAGGGCGTGCAGGAGATGGCGCTGGTCCCAGATCAATGTCCGGTCCAGCAGTTCTCGCCTGCAGGTTTGCACCCAGCGCTCCATGATGGAGTTCATTCTCGGCATCCGGACGCCGCTGAGTACCACCTCGATGCCCTCGTCCTTGAGCACCTCGTCGAACAGCTGCGGGAACTTCCCGTCCCGGTCCCGGATCAGAAAGCGGGCCTGACAGCCGGCGTCCTCAAGATCCATGACGAGATTCCTCGCCGCCTGGGCCACCCAGGCCGCGGTCGGATGCGCGGTCACGCCCAGGACCCGGATCCGGCGGCTGGCGTGCTCGATCACCGCGAACACGTACAACCGGGCCCCGGACAGGGTGACTGTCTCGAAGAAGTCGCACGCGAGGAGCGCGTCGGCCTGGGAGCGCAGAAAGTCCGCCCACGTGGTGGAGGCCCGCTCGGGTGACGGCGGGATTCCGGCCTCCTGGAGGATCTCCCACACCGTGGACGCGGCCACCTTCACGCCGAGGACGAGAAGCTCGCCGTGAAGGCGGCGGTACCCCCACCCTGGATTCTCTGCGGCCAGGCGCAGGACCAGGGCGCGGATGGAGCGTACGGTACGCGGCCGCCCTCCGCGCTTGGGACGGGACCGGGCAGCGTGACGGCGGGCGACCAGGTCGCGGTGCCAGCGAAGAACGGTGTCCGGCCGTACCAGCAGCCGCATCCGGCGGAGCACCTGCGTCGGTAGGCGGTGGAACAGTGCCGCAAGGAATGCCCGGTCGCTCGCTTCGAACCGGACCCGCTGCCCGCCCAGCTGCCGTTCCAGCACCGCGATCTGATGGCGCAGGGCCAGGATCTCCACGTCCTTGTCGCGGTCGCTCATCGGCAGCAGACGCAGCACCGCGAACGCGTTGGTCACGCCCAGGTACGCCAGTCTCAGCAGCACGATCCATCAGCCTGGCACGCTCATGCGGGCATCCGTGGCCGTTCGTGAGAATACGCAGGTCACAGGCCCCGGATGAGGTTTTCGGCAGGGGCAGGGTTACGGGCCGCCGCGCGCGCATCGGGGCGATACCGTCATCGGACCAGCCTCGGGGTGACACACTGCCAGCTATGAATGATCAACCCGGCCGTCCGGCTCGTCGCCCGCTGGCCCAGCCGTTCTCCCACCAGACGGCCGCGGTTGACCAGCCGCTTGGCGAGCGCCTCCTGCCGGTGCAGCACCTGGACCCCTTCACCGGCCCGGCACCGGTCACACCCGACACCCCGGTGCAGCCCGCCCGGCCCACCGCCCGTCCCCTCGGACCCGGCGGCCTCGCCGTCAACCCGGGCGAGTAGACCCGGCCGCGCCGAGCACCCGTCCAGGCGCCGCCCCCTGGGCGCCGGCGTCTGGCCGATCCCGCCGGCCGGTAGCCCTTGGCTCCCCGGCCGCACTGCGGTGCGCGCAACGGGCAATGGGGTGCGGCGCGCACCGCCAGCCCGATCCTCCCAGGACCGGCCCGGCCGCCGGTCCTGGGCCCAGGCACCAAGGCGCCCCACCAACCCTGGTGGAGCAGACGCCCGTGGCACAGTGCGGTGGTGTCATGACGTCACGACGCTGGCGGTGCGCGTCCGGTGGGCGGCGCGCGCCGCCAGCGCCTATCCTCCCGGGGCCGTTGGCGGTCCGCACCCCCACCGCCCGGGCAACCCGGGGCATCAATGTGCGCGCACACCTTGATAGCGCAGGTCAGGGCGGGGATTGCCGGTGGTTGCACACCACCCGTTCGGCAGGGCGGCAACCTGGCCTGGGGAGCTCACCAAGGTTTCCGTCGGAAACAGCGCGGTCCACACCCGGGCCTGGTGGGCGGCGCGGACCCGGCGGGCCAGGACCAGGACGGCGGCCCGGACGTCCTCGATCGCGGTGCGCAGCTGCTCGGTCAGCTCCCGGGCCCGCGCCTTGTCGACCGGGCCGGCCTGGTTCTGGTGCTCGCTGTCCATGCTCGGACCGTTCCCGGGGCAGGCAACCGGAACCGCGGCCGGCGCGGTGGACCGATGCGCGGGGCGGGCGCGCGACAGCCGGCTTCCTCGCCGTCGTACAAGGGTGTGTTCGGCCATGGAGGCGGGTTCGGGGCGGAAGCGGTCTGTCCGGCCGTGGGCCCCGCACAGTGCCACGAAGTACCCGGGCGGCGCTTCACCGGCTCGGCAAGCGGGCCCCCGAGCGCTTCACAGTCCGCAGGATCGGCGTGGTACGCACGTCGCGGACGCCCCGCACCGCACCGAGACGGCGGGTCAGGTAGCCGTAGAGCGCGGACTCGTCCGTTGTCACGACGGAGGCCAGGAGGCTGGTCGGTCCCGTGGTCGCGGCGACGAACGCTACCTCCGGATGGTCGGCGAGAGCGGCCCCGGCCGCGGCGAGGCGCTTCGGCTGCACCTTGATCCACAGAAGGGCGGCCGTACCGCAGCCGAGCGCACGGAGATCGACGTCGAGGTCGAAGGCGAGGATCCCATCGGCGCGCAGGGAGGCGATGCGGCGGCGGACGGTGGATTCGTCACGGCCGGTCGCCCGTGCCAACTCGCCCGCGGGCGTGCGGCCGTCGCGGGCGAGCTCGGAGAAGAGCACCCGATCGGGCTCGTCGGGCGCGTGCGCTCCAGGCACGGCCGACGGCCGGTAGGTGAGGGCCTCCACCTGGTCCGGTGACAGCGCGGACGACAGCGGCGCCCAGTCGGCGCCGCCGTCGGTGAAGGTGTGCAGCAGGCAGCACGCGTGGATCGCGGTGACCGACCGGGTAGCCGGCAGTTTGTCCAGCAGGAGGGCGTCCCGGTCGGCCTCATCGGCGTGCACGTTGCACAGCACCTCCGTGCCGCCGGAGGCGATCCGGACCCAGTGGGTGTCCGGCCGCCGGGCGAGTGCCGCCGCGATCTCGGGCGCGGCGCCCGGCGCGCAGGTGAGTCGCAGCACCCACACGCTGCGGCCGACGCCCGCGGCCTGGACGGAGCCGACCACCCGGGCGGCACCCGACTGCCGCAGCACCCGGTAGCGGCGGGCGACCGTCGGCCCCGAGACGCCGAGAACGGCCGCGATCCGGCTGAACGAGGCGCGCCCGTCAAGGTAGAGGGCGTGCAGCAACTGGCGATCGAGCTGATCCATACCGGCAAGGCTGTCATGGTCCATGTCGGGATCCGGCATGAAGTGCCCGGTGGGTGGACCGGTTCCGCGGCGCCCCGCACAGTGGCGGCAGGTTCCGAGGCCGGAGCCGCGCCAGACGTTGATCACCCGGAGGTACCGTGTCCGCCCTGCCCGCCACCACGCGTGAGGTGCGCCTCGCCCGCCGCCCCGCCGGGCTGCCCCGCAGCAGCGACTTCGACGTCGCCGAGGTACCGCTGCCCCTACCGGCGGCAGAGGAGGCACTGGTCCGCACCACGTACTTCCGGGTCACCGCCTCACTGCGCATGATGATCGGCGAAGGGGCCGAGTCCGTCGAAGGCGTCCCCTTCCCTGTGCTGCGCCCCGGCGACCCCGTGGCCGGCGGCGCGCTGGGCGAGGTCGTGATCGCCCCCGAGGGGAGCGGCCTGAAGCCCGGCGACCTGGTCGCGCACGGTGCGGGTTGGCGCGAGTACGCCCTCGTCCCGGCGGCCGAGTTGAGTCCGCTGGACCCCGCAACCGATCCGGCCGTCCACCTCGGCCACGGCTGGACCGCCTACGCCGCGCTCACGCGCGCGGCCGGGATCCGCCCGGGTGACACGGTCTACGTCACCGGGGCCACCGGCGCCATCGGATCGGTCGCCGCACTGGCCGCCCGCAGGCTCGGCGCCGCACGCGTCGTCGGTGGCACCGGCAGCGCGGCCAAGACCGAGGCGCTGATCAGCGGGTGCGGATACGATGCCGTGGTCACCGTCGGCTCCGGAAGCCTGACGGACAAGCTCGCCGCCGTCGCACCGGGCGGCCTCGACGTCGTCCTCGACACCGTCGGCGGCGACCAGCTGGCCGCGGCCGTCGGCGCTGCTCGAACGGGCGCTCGCATCGTCGTCATCGGTGCCCTGTCCGGCCAGCTCGCCCCGAACGGTCCCGGGCGCTCGGCTCCGGTGAGCCTCGACTCGTTCCAGCTTCTGCTGAAGAAGGTCACACTGCGCGGCTACAGCGCCGACGACCACCCCGAGGCTGAGCAGGAATGGCTCGACCTCCTCGACGGAGCCACCGTCCCGCACCACGTCGTCGCAGGGATCGAGCGCGCACCCCAGGCCCTCGTCGACACCATCGCCGGCAGGTACCTGGGGCCCGTCCTCGTCAAACCGTTCTAGGACTGTCCCACCCTGTTCTGCCTGGTGGAGACGTTGCGCGTCGCTGCTGGGACAGGGCTGGGACCGTGGCCGGCTACCGGTCGGGCGCGGCGTCCTTGATGGCGGCGAGCAGGTGGGTGTGGACGAGCGCGCGCTGTGAGGGGCCCGGCTGCGAGAATCCGCTGCCGCCGCGCACGGGCCGGGGCCGGCGCCCGGTCTACTGCTCGCAGGCTTGCAAGAGCCGCGCCGACCGGGCGCGGGTCAAGGCCCGGGCCGCCGCGGCGCTGCCCCGCCCGGCCGCGCCCGCTGGTGCCGACGTCGCGTCGCGGGAGCGGGCCGAAGGCGAGCGGCCCGCGACCGGGCTGTCGGTGGAGCGGCAGCGGATGCTCGGCGCCGCTGACGCGATCCGCAAGCGCGCCGAAGTCTTCCTGGCAACCGTGGACGACGACCCGATCGCTGCCCACGCGGAGCTCGCCCGTCGGGTCCACGTGCTCTCCTCGCTGTTGATCACCAGCGCCCGCGAGGTGCGGGACGAGGTCCGCTGGCCCGGCCTGGACGCTGACGCCCGCACCGCGGCGCGGATCCGGGAGGAATGGGACCTGCCCGACGCCACCCCCGGCCCGAATACGGACCGGGGCGATTTCCCGGCCCAGCCCCGCCCGCGTTGCGACGCCGGTGAAGCGCACCGGTCCGAGATGGACGCCGCTGCGGCGGCGCGCCTGCCAGACCCGAAAACGCCCCGGGGCGAAACCGGCGGCACGACGGCCGGAACGGACGAGCGCGCACCGCTGCGCAGCGTGGTGGCCGACCCGGCCGCTCCCACCCGGATGCCTGCGGTACCGGTGCCCGAACTCGCGCTGGGCCGCGCCACCGGCTGGATGGCGCCCACCGACCGCGGCCTGGGCGAACCACACCGCGACTACGCCCTCGGCGACGGCCTGGTCCATCTCACCTGGCCGAGCACCCCCAACGTTCAGGCACTCGAACAGCGAGGCCGCCTGGCCGGCTGGATCGAAGCCCACGACGGCTCCGGTAACTGGACCGCCCTCATCACCGGCCGCCCGGTACGTCGGGCGCGCGGCGGCGGCTCGGGGGGTTGCCGCCGCCGCGCAGCGGAAGACTACCTCACGGGCGTGCGTCGCAAAATCTATGCGCGCCGGAGTAGACATTGATTGCGGGCGGGTCTAACGTTTCTGTCGTAGACAGCAGTCAGCGATACCGGCCAGACACGAACTGGCCGGGTTGTTGGACAGAGGTTCTCGGTTTGGTCCGGCAGTGGAGTTCCGAAGCCAGCAGGTTCAGGACGGCGACGGGACTGACTGCCGGACCGGGTGGCCCGCAGGTATCAGGGGCCGCCACCAGCGGTACCAGCGGTACCGCAGTTCAGTGAGTGCAGTACCCGGCAGTCGCAAGACAGGCACGGCCTCGGCAAAGGCGCCCAGACTGCGGGCGCGCGTGCCGAGGGGTCCGGGCAGTGGGGTTCCAGGCCAGCGCAGGCGCAGGACGGCCCGCGGGGCCGGCTGCCGGACCGGGTGGGCCACCGCGGCCACCGACCAGCAGTACGCAGTTCAGCAGGTGCAGTACCCGCAGTACGAAAGTGACAGTTTCAGTACAGAGGATGAATGGAGGGCGCAAGCGCCATCAGGATCGCCCGGCCCGTGAACACTCGCCCGGGCGGACACCGCAGACCCCAAGCGCAAGGACGGTGGTTTCCGGTCACGCATACGCGATCCCTGCACAGTCCCTTTCCCGGGGCAGTGCGGAAACAGAGGACCGGCCCAGGCCGGTAGATGGTGTTGTTCCCCTTCGGGGCCCCGGAGCCGACACGGCGCCGGGGCCCCTCGACGCGTTCTCCTCGAGAACCAGAGAGGTGCAGTGACTACCACGGCCAGCCCCGACACACCCGACAAGCTCGACGACGACGACTACCCGGCCTACACCATGGGCCGCGCCGCCGAGATGACCGGCACAACCCCCGGCTTCCTGCGAGCCCTCGGCGAACACCGCCTCATCACGCCCTTGCGCTCCGACGGCGGCCACCGCCGCTACTCCCGCTACCAACTGCGCATCGCCATGCGGGCCCGCGACCTCGTCGACCAGGGCACCCCCATCGAAGCTGCCTGCCGTATCGTCATCCTCGAAGACCAACTCGAAGACGCACTGCGCATCAACGAACAACTCCGCCGCTCCCAACACGAACAGGAGCCCCCAGCGGACACCTGACCGGACGGCCCCAGGAACCGCTGCTGCCAGGCCATGTCGTCGCTGTTGGCTGAACCCCGGGAACGTTGGACAAGCGCTCCCGGGGCCTCACGGCACCACATGCGGCACCCCGGACCCCCAACACCTCCGCAGGGCATGGCGTCGGCTTCGGGATCGGTCAGCGGCCACCAGACCCCGCCGTCGTACCCGTCGGTCTCCAGGACTTCCAGCCGGACGGCGCCGGCCGGGACGGTGGCGAGCATTCTGGCGACGTGCCGGTCGCGGGCGTGGAGGTGGAGCTGGTCGACCCGGTTGAAGAAGCCGGTCTCGCCGGTGCCGGTGAGGACGAACAGCAGCCTGGGGAAGCGCGTATAGCGGCGTTCCCAGATCGGCACCCCGCCCTGCTGGGCCTCCGTGGTGCCGGGCCGCACCCCGGCCGGCAGCGGGGCGGTTGCCCAGTAGCGGGCGTAGGCGTTCAGCTTCGACGCCAGCCGCTCGGCGCCCATGGTGCCCCGGTCGACCTCGACGAACGCCCGTACCCGAGCGACGCCGCCCCCCGGCTGCTCACGCCGTAGTAGACCAGCCCGTCCGGGCGCACCGTGCCCCTTGATTCCCCGCGCGTCGAAACCGCCGGCCCAGCCGCCACCGCGCTCGCCCCGGCCGCCGGTACCGGCCACGGCGCCGCCGCGGAGGACGAGACCGGCGCGCTCGCCAGTACCCCCACCGCCCGCTCCATCATTTCCTCGCGCGTCGAAACGAGTGGCGCCGACATGGCCGCTGCCCGCTCCATCGTTTCCCCGCGCGTCGAAACGAGCGGCGCCGACATGGCCGCTGCTCGCTCCGCCGTTTCCTCGCGCGTCGAAACGGACCAGGCCGCGCCGGCCGATGGGCGATACCTCGCTGTCCGGTCTCGGTGGACGTGGCCGAGTCTCGGTGAACGTGGCGAGTTCGGCGTTGTTCGTCTCGGTGAGGTTGGCGAAGGTGGCGGACGTGCTGCAATAGGCGGCGGTGGGTCCCGGCCTGCGCACCTCACCCCGGTGCGATAACGGATGGCCTACTGCGTCCTGCTTGGCTACGCTCCGCGGATGCGACACGCTGAGTTCCGCGATCCTCGCCTGGTCCTGGTGTACGACGCTGAGTGCCCGTGGTCGCGCGAGGACGATTTCTTTCTCTCGGTCGTCAATGAGACCCCCGGCTCCCGGGTGCTGGATCTGGGCTGCGGAACGGGTCGGCTCGCGCTCGGTATGGCCTCTGCCGGCCATGCCGTGACGGGGGTCGATCCGGCCCGGGCATCGCTTGAGGCGGCGCGTGCCAAGTCGAACGCCGAGCGGGTGACCTGGATTGAGGGCACTTCGTCGATCCTTCCTGCCGGATCGTTTGATGTGGCGGTCATGACCAGCCACGTCGCGCAGTTCTTCGTGGGAGACGACGAGTGGGCGATAGCCCTTGCCGATCTCAAACGCTCTCTCGTGTCGGGCGGCCGACTGATCTTCGACAGCCGCGATCCCCGGGCTCGCCGGTGGGAGCGGTGGAACCCGGTCGACTCACGGCGTCGGATCGCGCTGCCAGACGGTCGTGCCGTTTCGGCCTGGACTGAGGTGACCGCGGTCCAGGACGGCGCTGTCAGCTTCACCCACCACTACACCTTCCCGGACGGCGAGCGCCTCCTGAGCACCGCGACCCTCCGTTTCCGCACCGAGGGGCTGATCCGGTCCTCGCTGCAGGAAGCGGGCTTCACCGTGGAGTCCATACACGGGGGATGGAACCGCGAACCCGTCGGAGCGGGAGACGGGGAGTTCCTGGTGATCGCACGCCGGTGCTGATCGGCGGCATCGGAAGATCAATTGCGGGGACAGCATATCGTGCACGTCGACCAGGTTCGGCTGACGCGCGGGCGTCACCGATGGCGCCAACTAAGAAGTGCCGTGATCCCTGAGCTCGGCATCCTCGATCCGTCTCACCAAACTTGGCAACCCGCAGCTCGACATAATCGCGTCCGCCATGATCAGTGAGACCGGACACTCGAAGCGTCCGTTGCGCAGCAGCCGCAACCGGCCGACACCCCGCCGCAGGAACTGCTCCTGGCTCTGGCCTCCGAGCGCACCTCCTCCACGCCACGACCCGCTCGACTTCACCGGGCGGATCCCGATCCTGGCCTGCCACCTCGACGACTTGAAGGAGAACGGGCCACACGCCGCGATCTGGTGGCGCTTCGGCAGCCAGCAGTGGCAGACCCTCACCGACGCCCTCGCCCACGCCGAGCACACCGCCCGTGTCCAGGCCCGCCTCGACGCCGAGCACCAGGCCGAGCGCGAAACCCGCCACCAGCGACTGGAAGCGACCCGCTGCCCGGGCTGCAACCGCCGCTGCGACGAGATCGACACCGGCAGGCCCAGCGACGGCACCAGCCTCTGCGGCGACTGCCAGACCAAGGCCTGGAAGGCCGAGCGGGAACGCAAGCAGCAGGCCGTGCGCGACGCCCACGCCGCACGCTGGCCCTGCTTGGCGTAGCCGGCGGCCTGCTGGGCGCTTGCCTGGGCGGATTGTGCGGATTGTGCGGCCTGGTTGGCGAAGCCCTGGGCCTGCTGGGCGGACTGGCTGGCCTGGTTGGCGTAGCCGGCGGCCTCGTTGGCGGCGCCGCGGGCGGTGGCGTAGGACTGGGCGGCCTGGGCGGCGTACTGTGCCTCGTCGGTTGGTGGGAGTTCTCCGCCCGGTTGTTCAATCCCTTGTGGGAGCGGTGCTCCACCGAGGACATCAGTGCGCGGTGGGCGGTGCCGTAGCTTTTGAGCTTGTCGGTGACCAGCACCCGTGGGACGCGGTGCTGCTTCTTCATCAGCTTGGCCAGGAAGCGCTTGGCGGTCTTCGCGTTCCGCCTGGACTGGACCAGGACGTCCAGCACGTTGCCGTCTTGGTCGACCGCCCGCCACAGGTACTGCCGGTCACCGTTGATCTTGACGAAGACCTCGTCGAGATGCCACTTGTCCCCAGCCACGGGTCGCCGGCGCGCAGCCCGTCGGCGTACGCCTGGCCGAACTTCAGGCACCAGCGGCGCACGGTCTCGTAGGAGACGATGACACCGCGCTGGAGCATCAGCTCCTCGACCTCGCGGAAGCTGAGCGGGAAGCGGAAGTACAGCCACACGCAGTGCGAGATCACCTCCGCCGGGTACCGGTGGCCCTTGTACGACGGCGGCACGCTCCCCATGACAGGCCCCTCCCCGCCACGACCAACCCGGAGATCATCCCATCCACCAGTCAACGTGACAGCACCCGATGACGTTCTCGCGAACCCGCAGGACGGCCAGGCACTCGCGGGTCCGGATCGCCACGCGGGCAACGGCGACCTGGCCGGCCTCCAGCATGGCCTGGCGCAGCAGTGCATACGGTCGGGCGCCGGCCGGACTTGAGGGCCAGGGCCGAGCCCCGGCGGCCTTTCTCGCACCGTGAGTCGTTCGTGAGGAAATCGTGACGGCCTCGCGCAGGATCATCACCGGGCCGGGCGGTCTCCACCGCGTGACGGATCGCACCACCGTGCCCCGCCCGTGCCCGCGCGGTTCCGGTCGCAGGAGTGCGGGCCGTCCACCAGACCATGGAGGAGAACAGATGACCCCCGTCCACAGGACGCGCCGGCGGACCCTCGCCGCCTCGGCCACCACCGCCATCGCCGTGGGCCTGTTGGGCCTCGGCGCAGCCCCGGCCGCCCACGCCGACACCCTCCCGACCTTTTGTAACCCGGCCGTGGACCGCACCACGATGGAAGCCGTCAACGTACAGGTCACTCCCACGGTCACCGACTTCCTCATCGTCAACGTTGCCCCGGGCACCACCGGACAGCACAGCGACACCCTGACCAGGATCAGCTCGGTGACCACCACCGTCGACAACAGGACCGAGATCACCGCCTCGGCGGGCCCGCTGTGGCTCAAGGTCGAGGCCAAGGTCGGCTTCTCGGTCCAGAAGACCACCTCCAGCACCACCAGCCAGACCGTGAGCGACGTCTGGAACCTCAACGATCCCGGGCGATACGGCCTCTACCGCGGGACCCGCGTCGTCACCGGCCAGTACGTCAACCGCATCTGCGCCCAGACCGGCCCCACCACCGGCATCTGGGTCACCTCCTCGCCGACCCCGGGGACCTTCACCACCTACGAGGCCCCGGAGATCGGCTCGGTCGGCTGCGCACCCGCCCAACCGGCCGGCACCGTGCGCCGGGCCGCCCAACTCCTCATCAGCAACTGCTGACCAACGTGCCCACTGATCTGACGACGGAGGAACCCGTGACGAACCCGCTGCGCCACACGACCATCCGCCGGGGCACGGCGCTGCGCGCCCTCGGCGGCGCCGCCCTCGCCACACTGGCCGGCCTCACCCTGTTCGCTGCCCCCGCGTCGGCCGCGACCCAGGGCCTGTCCTCGACCAACTGGCACAGCTACGTCTGCGACGACGGCTACTACCGGATCAAGACGCCGTTCGGACAGCTCGTGGAGAAGAACCTGTCCAGCGCCTGGTCACAGGTGGTCCAGAACCCCGACAGTGGTGGCTACAACCAGCAGTGGAAGCTGTGCCACTACGAGAACGACAGTGAGCTCTTCATCTTCCGCAACCGGTCGAACGAGGACGCCTGCCTGGGCATCTGGAAGCAGAACCCGACCGACGCGAACGAGGGGCTGGCCGACGGCTCCAACTTCAACGTGTCCACCTGTTCGGGGTGGATCTACGGCAACCTGCAGTTCCGGATGTACCACCCCACGCCCGGCTCGGCCGAGGTGATACTCCGGATCGGGCACAGCGGGTCCTTCGCCGCCGTCTCCGACCCGAACGGTGCCGCGGGTTCGGTGATAGCCCAGTACTCCTACCGGGCGACCCTGTTCACGCTGGAGCACCTCGCCGCCTGACGTCCCCCGTGCCGCACGCGGGTCCGGCCCCGCCGGGGCCGGACCTGGCCGCCCGCTTGCCGGAGACCATGGCCCTGATCCTGCTCAACCTCTTGCAGGCCGCCGAGCCGCTCGATCCCGAGCGGTTCGTGCGCGCGACCGCGGCCTGGATCGAGGGCGCCACCGAAGCCACGGCCCTATGGGACATCGGCGCCGTCCTGTCCACGGCGGCCGACACCGCCGGCGACGACCTCACCCGCTGCCGGGTCCGGGACCAGGCGGTGAGCGGCGTGTTCGTGCCCCGGGGACGGCGGTGTCGGCGGGGTGAAGCCGAGGGAGGTCAGCAGGCCGACCGCCACGGCGCGGTAGTGGGCGGGGAGGTCGCGGTAGATGGCGAGGGCCTCCTCCCAGGAACGCCGGGCGTCGGCGCTGCGGCCGAGCGCCTGCTGGGCGGCGGCCCGGGCGGTCAGGGAGTTGGCGCGTTGGTCGACGTATCCGATGATGGTCCGGCCGACGGCCAGCGAGCGTTCGAAGTGGACCAGCGCCTCCTCGGGGCGGCCAGCGGCATAGCGGGCTATGCCGATGACGTTCAGGAGGCTGCACTCCGGGATGCCGCCGCGCAGGCCGATTTCCGGTGCGAGCAGTCGCTCGGCCAGGGCCTGTGCCTCCTCGGTCCGGCCGAGCAGGAGGTGGGTGTTGGCGAGGCTGGTCTCGCACAGCAAAACCGTCCACTGGGCGGCGCTCGAACTGTCGGCGGCCAGCAGGCGCAGGGCGCGTTCGTAGTGCTCGGCTGCCGCGGCGTAGTCCGCGCAGTAGAAGTGCGAGGCCCCCAGGTTGGCCAGCACCAGTGCCTCGACGGCCCGGTCGCCGGCCGCGCGGACGAGCTCCAGGGCCTGCTCGTAGTGCTGTCGGGCCTGCCGCAGATCGCCCGCGGCGCCCCAGGCATGCCCCAGGTCGTTCAGACTGCGGCCCAGGGCGAGCCGGTCGTCCAGCCGGCGGGCCGCGGCCACCGCGGCCCGGCCCACGGCCAGGCGTTCCGCGTGCGGCCCGGTCCGGTGCAGGTAGGCCCACAGCAGTGAGGGAAGCTTCCAGGCGACGTCGTTGTCCTCGTGCTCGAAGGCGTGAGCGGCGGTGGCCAGGAGGTTGGCCCGCTGCTCGTCGCACCACCGCAGCGCCTGGGCGGGGTCGGTGAAGACGCTGGTGTCCAGGCCCCGGGGCGGTGGTGGCAGCGCCACCCGGGGCCGCCCCGATGCCAGCGTCCGGGCGGCGGCGCAGGCCTGGTGGAGGCACCAGGCGTACCAGCGCTCCAGGCAGAGGCGGCGGGAGCGCCCGCTCTCCTGCCGTGCGCCCTGCTCGGCGGCGAACAGGCGGAGCAGGTCGTGGAAGCGGTAGCCGTCGGCGGAGTGCTCGGTGAGGAGGTGGACGTCGGCCAGCCGGCGCAGGATCCGCGCGCCGGTCCCGCGGTCCAGACCGCCGAGCACCTCGGCGACCGGCGCCGACAGGTCGACGGCGGGGCTCGTCGCGAGCAGCCCCAGGAGGCGTCGGGCGGGCTCGTCGAGCGCGCGGTAGGAGAAGGAGAAGGCCGTGCGCAGGCAGGCGGACCGGTCGTCGCCGTCCGCACTGAGGACGTCGAGCCGGTTGCCGGCGAGTTCGGCGGCGAAGTCCGTGAGGTCGTGGTGCGGGCGGTCGCGCAGCCGGGCGGCGGCGAGTGCGACGGCCAGCGGGAGGTGGCCGCAGGCGTCGAGCAACCGGGCGACGGCCTGCTCCCGGGCCTCGACACGCTCGGCCCCGAGTACCCGGCGCACCAGGGCGCGCCCTTCGGCCGGGCTGAAGTCCGCCAGCTCGATCCGGTGGGCGCCCTCCCGTACGACGAGGCCGGTGAGCCGGTCACGGCTGGTCACCAGGACCGCGCAGCCCCCGGTACCGGGCAGCAGCGGACGGACCTGCGCGGCGTCGAGGGCGTTGTCCAGAACGATCAGGACCCGCCGGCCGGCCAGCATGGACCGGTAGAGCGCCGCCGTCTCGTCGAGCTGGGCGGGCACGTCCTCGGCCGGCACGCCCAGGGCGCGCAGGAAGGAGCCGAGGACGGCGTGGGGGTGCTGCGGGCCGGTGGACGACCAGCCGTGCAGGTCGGTGAAGAGCTGACCGTCGGGGAAGTGGCCCCGGGCCCGGTGGGCCCAGCGCAGCGCAAGGGCCGACTTGCCGGCCCCGGGGGCGCCGGTGATGAGCGCGATGGCCGCGGGGGCCGGGGAGGCCTCGGCGGCTGGGGCGCCGTGGCCGCGGGGCCCGAGCAACTGGCGTTCGATGGCGCGCAGCTGCGCCTCGCGGCCGACGAAGGCCGGTGACTCCCAGGGGAGTTGGGCGGGACGGGGGAGGGGCTGCTGCGCCGCAGCGGGCGACTGCCGCGGCACCTCGCCCTCGCGGGGCGGGGCCGGGTGGGCCGCGCCGGGGCCCAGCAACTCCTGCTGGAGGGAGCGGAGTTCAGACGACGGGTCGAGGCCCAGCTCCCGCGCGAGGTGGGCGGCGTAGCGCCGGTACGCGGCCAGGCCCTCCGCCCGGCGCCCGCTGCGGAGAAGGGCGGTCAGCAGGTGCCGCACCAGGCCGTCGCGCAACGGGGAGGCCCCGACCAGGCCGATGAGCTCCGGGACGATCCGGTCGTGCCGGCCGGCCGCCAGTTCCAGCTCGAAGAGCCGCTCCAGGGCGGCCATCCGCTGCTCCTCCAGGCCCGCGGCGACGGTGGTGAGGGCCCGGCCCGGCAGGCCGTCCAGGGCCGGGCCGCGCCACAGGTCCAGGGCCTCGCGCAGCAGGGGTGCCCCGTCGGTGCCCGCACGGGCGGCGGTGTCGACCCGGGCGGTGAACTCCTGTGCGTCGACGCGGACTTTGTCCGTGGCGAGGAGGTAGCCCGGCCCGTCGGTGCGGATCGGTGAGGGCTGCTGCGGGCCGGGCGAGAGCGCGCGGCGCAGCAGTCCGACCATGTTCCGGACCTGGCGGTCGGCGGTGGCGGGCGGGGACTCGTCCCACACCGCGTCGACGAGCCGGGGCACGGAAACCGTCCGGCCGGCGTGGGCCACCAGCACGGCCAGGAGCGTCTGTTGGAGCCGGCCGCCGACGGCGAGCGGGCCGGAGTCCTGGGCCCGCACCTCCAGCGCTCCCAGGATTCTGAACTCCACCCCATGGCCTCCGACGGTCGAACGGTGCTGTGCGTCGTCCTACGCCCCGAGATCCGTGACGGGTGCGGCAGAGTCATCCTCACCCAGGAGGATCGTCGTGTCCATGGCGCCGTGGACACGACGATCCGCTCCGGGACGTCCTCCCGCGGCGTGATCCGGTCGTGAGGAATTCATGACGGCCTTGCGCAGGATCATCACCGGGCCGGGCGGCATCCCCCACGACGGATCGCCCCACCGCTCCACCGTTTCCCGCCGACACCCGCGCGGTTCCGGCCGCAGGGGCGCGGACCATCCACCAGAGCACGGAGGAGAACAGATGACATGGGGTGGCGGTGGGGGTGCGGGTTGGGGCGATGTTGGCCGGTCTGCCGCGGGGCTGCGACGATGCCTTGCTGTTTCTCCAACGGAGGACATTTGTTCGTTTTCGTGTGTGCGGGATGCGGCGCCGAGCTGACTATCCAGTTGTCCCAGGTCGCGCTGCCGGTCCACGCCTATCAGAAGTACGGGAACGGGACTCAGCTCCCGGTGCTCATGGAGCCAGGCACGTTCGCCATGGACCCGGAGCCCTCGGGGCCACCGTGGCGGAGGTGGGAGGAGATCGATCCGGACGAGGCGACGGCCCGCGGCTTCTACGCGCCTGTCTACGCCCTCTCCGACGGTGCACCTGGCGCGATCGCTATCGCGCCCGGCGACGCCCGCGGCACCGTGCTGATCCCGGAGAGGAGCGGAGGCTATTGCTGTGGCCTTGACGGAGCAGACGGCCCCAACATGGCTTGCGGAGCGTGCGGCCTGCCGGTGGCGAGCCGGATCGACGACTGCTCTCTCTGGCAGGCCGTATGGCTCGCCCCGGATGCCGTGCGCCGCCTCCCCGTCGAGGGCGCTGGCCCTGCACCGCTCCCCTGGGAAGAGCTGATGGAGGAAGGGGAGGGCGCACCGCCGTTCGAGCCGATCCGCACGTGGGGATCGCGGTGGGGGACGAGCCACTACTGGTCGTGGAGCCCGCAGTGGGAGGCGGCAGCCGGCCGGGCGCTCGCCCACCTGCTGGCGGCCTCGCAAGGCGTACCGGTGACCGTCCCGGACGGCCTGATCAAGGAAGTGTTCCAACGCGCCCTCGACGCCCTGCTGCCCGCTGCTCCATCGGCGCGGCGCGCCGTCCTGGCCGGACCGGGACAGCCCGTTCCCGGCGCGGACGCTGACATCCTCCTCGTCCCGACCCACCCGCAGACGGGGGAAGTCTGGACCGCCGCCGGCTCGGCGTACCTTGGATGCGGGCGGACGGGGTGCGCAGCCCGGCGTCGGCGGTGGCCAGCTGGATGGGCTGCTGGAAGCCGGAGCGCTACCCGGGCCCAGGCACCAAGGCGGTGCGCGCCAGCCGAGGTCGAAGAGCTGAGCCAGCAGCGCCGGTTGCGCAGCCCCCGGTACCGGGCAGCAGCGGACGGACCTGCGCGGCGTCGGACCCCCACCCCTTTCCTCACGCCCCGTCACCACCCCGAGCGGCAGGGTGAGGCGGCCGGCGGCGAGGAACGCCAATCCCGAGACGCCCCGGCCGGTGGCGGGGCCTCGCATGATGCGCAGCCACTCCGCGACCTGCTGCGAAGCGGGTTCCTGGAGGTGTGGAACCATGTTGGATTTCGCACCATCGGCCGGCAGGATCGGGCGGGCGGTGCGCGCTGCATCCCATTGCCCGTGGCCTTGCGGACGTTCATCAGCGGGTTGATCCGGTAGACGGACTGCGGAGCGGGTCCGCCGCCTGACCGAAGGTCAGGCGCCCCGACGTGTTGGATTCCGCACCATCGGGCTGACCAGGGCGCGCCCTGGTGCGCCGGGTACTCGGGGCCGAGCCCGGTTCCTCCAGCTGCTCCCGCCGCCGTGGTCGGTCGGTAAGCCCCGGGTCGTGAGGGTCGGGTGGAATGCCTGACGGCGTAGCCGGCTGCGCCCCAGCACCTACAACCTCCGCGCCGACGAGGAGATCCGGCCCTGGTCGTCGACGAAGGCGGTCGCGTTTGCCCCGGATGCCGTGCGCCGCCTCCCCGTCGAGGGCGCCGACCAGTAGTGGCTCGTCCCCCACCGCGATCCCCACGTGTCGTCGCGAGCAGCCCCAGGAGGCGTCGGGCGGGCTCGTCGGGCCAGGAGCGTCTGTTGGAGCCGGCCGCCACCAGCCGTTCCGGCATCACGCCCAGCTCCCGCGCCAGCGCCTCCAGACGCCGTCCCACCGGACCCGCCAGGGACAGCCGCAGGTGCACCCGTTCCGACGCCGCCTGCTGCTCCCGGTGCCCGTGGACGAGTTCGATGCGCTGGCGCTGCGCGTGCTGAGCCAGGAGTACGCGCCCGAGTGCGCGGTCACCCTGGCGGTGGAGCACTGGCTCGCCCTGCACATCGACGCCGACCCGGACCAGAGGGACCTGTTCTTCTCCGGCGCGGAGTACACCATGGACCGCGTGGACCAGCAGAACCAGTCGCTGTTCACACAGCAGCGGGCGTGGCTGCGCCGCCAGGAGCCACGGCGCAGCCCGGCGCTGGTGGCGACCGGAGTGGTGGTGTGCGGCTGCCGGGTCCGCTTCGAGGCGGTCGCCTCCACCGGCGAGCTCTACACGCACTCGCGCCGGTGGATGCGCGACGACCCCGAGTTCAACGAAGGCGCGGAGGAGGAGGCCATCGAGCAGGGCCTGCAGAGCTGTGCGGACTGCCCGGCGGGGTGCGTGGCTACGGTGGCCTACGTCGACTGCCCGTCGTGCGCCGGCTGGAGGGACACGACCGCCGGGTGAGCACGGCTGCCACGCTCCCGCTGCTGCTCCGCGCCCCGATCGCCGACTGCAACACGGCACTGCAACACGGGGTGCAACGCGCGCAACGCGGGCCCCGCGTTGCACCCCTGACCTGGGCCTTTGTCTCCTCCGGAGGGCAGCCGGGCCGTGTTGCAGTGGGCGTGTTGCACCCTAGCGGCCCGGCCCCGGCGCCCTCCTACTCCCAGCGCATGCCCAGCTCGGTGAGCCGTGCGGCGCGTTCGGCGGGGATGTCGGCGCGCCTGCTGCGGCTGTTCGCGATGAACAGGCCCAGGCTGATCAGCACGGTGGTGCCGCCGTCGGTGCCGTCGTCCACGACCAGGGGCTCCTTGTGCTTGCGAGGCACGTTCAGGTGCCCCTCGCGCTCGCGGTACTGGGCGGCGGCAGCGAGGTTGCGGCGTTCCTTCTCCGCGTGGCTCACCTTCCCCGCCGGCTTCTGCTCGGCGGGCAGCGGCTCCAGCCCGAGGACGTGCTCCAGCGCCCACTGCTGGGCCGGGCCGAGCTTGTCCCAGCCGACCTGCTGCATGCGGCCCCACCCGGCCAGGTCCTCGCCCTGGACGACGACGCTGCCCGGCTCGGCACCGGCGAGCGCGCCGCCGGCCTTCACGTGCCGCCAGGCCAGCGCGAAGGCGCGCTGCCATTCGACCGACCAGGCCGGGCACCACGCCGGGTCGATCTCATCCAGCGCGGCCTTGCGGTCGGCGGTCAGCGCCCCCGTCCAGTCCAGGCCCGTCTCCCCGGCCTCGGCCCG
The DNA here is from genome assembly GCF_044767505.1 of Kitasatospora sp. NPDC101235. Classification (NCBI taxonomy): domain Bacteria; kingdom Bacillati; phylum Actinomycetota; class Actinomycetes; order Kitasatosporales; family Streptomycetaceae; genus Kitasatospora; species Kitasatospora sp. NPDC101235. Next base: position 10,905 of record NZ_JBIWNZ010000052.1, on the reverse strand, counting down.
GCGCTGGAGGGCTTCGGTGCGGCGTTGGGCGGTGCGCAGGTTTTTCATGATGGTCCCGACCGGCCGCCCACCCCACACGGCCTCGTTCGGCGGGCAGGCGTGCCCGTGCTCGGCCGCATACCCGGCCACCGCGGCCAGGTTGTCGGTGAAGGCGGTGTCGAACGCCGACCAGACCATGCCCAGCGCGTCCAGCTCCTTGACGCGCTCAGCGTCCAGGACGTCGGCGGCCTTGTAGCGGCGCTGGTCGGCCACCCACACCCCGAGCCGGTGCCCGGACGGCGCCCGGTAGGCGTAGGGCACCTTCACGTCCCCGAACGCCTCCCGGTAGGCGAGCAGCTCCTCCAGGCCCCGCCGGAACTCCTCCCGCTCCGGCTCCAGCACCCGGGTCCGCACGAACGCCGCGATCACCGCCGGATCCCGCTGCGTGGAGAACTGCAGCAGCTGCGCCTCCCCGGCGGCGGAGCGGAACTCCTCCGGCTCTCCGGCGTGCTTCGGCTCGCGCGGCGGCCGGGTTTCGGCCTGCGGCATGGCCAGGCGCTCGACGGCCGCCGCGTCGTGCGCGCGCAGCGTCATGAGCAGCTTGGACAGGCCGTCGTAGGCCCGGGAGGTCAGCAGCTGGCCGCCGTTCTCGCCGGCACCCAGCAGCACCGGCACCACGATGGTGGCGACCTTCCCGCTGCCCGGATGCATCCGCAGCGCCCGCCCGACGGCCTGGACCAGGTCCACCATCGAGCCGCGCACGTCCGCGAAGAACACCGCGTCGCAGTCGAAGGTGTCCACGCCCTCGGACAGCACCTTCACGGAGGCCAGGATGTACCGCAGCAGCCGCCACCCGTCCTCCCTGACCAGCGAGGCGAACGTGCCCAGCACGGCCCGGCGCTCGGCGGAGGTGTGCTCCGCCTCCAGCCACATCGTGCCGACCAGCGCCGGGTCCGGGTGCAACGCCGGGTCCTGCTCCCACAGCACCCGCGCCACCTCCGGCAGGCCGGCACTCAGCGCCCTCGCCTCGGCCACCATGTGATGGAAGGACAGCACCCTCGACAGGTCCCACTCCGCACAGGCGGTCAGCAGAGCCGTCTGCAAGGCCGCCAGCCGCGCCCCCCGGTACTCCACCGACATCTCGTGCGCACCACGCTGCTCCAGGCCCTGGAGGACGGGGTCGGAGACGTCCACGCACAGGATCCGGTACGGGGCGATCACCCCGTCCGAGATCGCCGTCCCGAGCGGGTAGTCGTGGGCGACGGGCCCGTACAGCGCCTCGTCGTCCATGCTGGCGATCAGCTCGGCCGCCTCGATCCCGGCCTCTGCCGCCCGCTCCCGATCGCTGTCCTTGACCGCCCACAGCCGCGGGGTAGCCGTCATGAACAGCCGCCGGTCACACGGGATCCGGGCGTTGTCCAGGATCGCCGCCCACGGCCGCCCGGCCTGCCCCGAGGTCCGGTGCGCCTCGTCCACCACCGCCAGGGAGAAGGCCGACAGTCCGGCCTGGTGCGCTTTCTCCAAGTGGCCCAGGCCCAGACTGGCGTACGTGGCGAACACCGTCACCCGCCCCGCCCCGGCCGTCCACCTCACCAGCTCCGCCGGATCGGTGGTGCACCGCAGACCCACCGGCTGCTCGTTGCCGGTGAGCGAGCAGAGCCCCACCATCAGCCCGCCCTGCCCCTCCCGCTGCCACACGGCGACCGTCTGCTCCAGCAGCGGCAGCGAGGGCACGATCACCAGCGTCCGCTCCGCGTGCAGCCGCGAGGCGACGTGAACGGCCGTCAGCGACTTACCCGAGCCCGTCGCGGCCCGGATCTGGCACCGCAGCCCCTCCGGCGGCACCAGACCCGACGCGGGCAGCGTCAGAAGTCGTACTGACGCGTCGCACGCCTCTTCCTGGTGCAGGCGCAGTTTCTTCACCATGATTCGAATTTCCATTTCCCGGGATTCATGTGACACGGATAGGGCCGGGTGCAAGCCGTTTCCGGCTGACTCCGATATTCGGCGAGAAGACGCTCCGATTCCCGACTGGCCGTCACAGCCGGGGGTTTTCCTCGGCGGGCACCGCTACTGCGGGGACGTGGACCAGGCCCTCGCCGCCGCCCTGGACATGCTCCACCAGTACCGCCACCAGCCGTTCCGGCATCACGCCCAGCTCCCGCGCCAGCGCCTCCAGACGCCGTCCCACCGGACCCGCCAGGGACAGCCGCAGGTGCACCCGTTCCGACGCCGCCTGCTGCTCCCGGCGCACCCGTTCCGCCCACTCCCGCTCTGCCGCAAGGCGTACCTCGCGCGCCGCGATCCAGGCCTGGGCCTGCCCATCGAGCGCCAACGTCATAGGCAGCCCACCCCTCGGCGCCAACGAGGGCGGCGATTCGCTCCCATTCGGCCGCCTCCCACATGGGGCGAAGCCCCGAGCCATCCATGCGGCCGGCCTCCCGCGCCCAGACCTGCGCCTCCCACCGGCTGGCCTCGATCTGCTCGGGCGACCTCCCCTGAGCCCGACGCTGCACCAGCCGCCGTGCGAATTCAATTTCGTCAGTCTCGCCGCCCGCCACGCCTGCCTCCATGTATTACTCCCTCGAATTCGAGTGCAATTCGAAGGGGCTGCGAATCTGCGGTTTGTTGTCACTTGGGGATCAGCTGGTGTCACTGGCCCTTGTTGGTGGTGGCGTGTGGGGGCGGGGGAGTGCTGGGTGTCACCGGGGTGTGGATGTGTGGTGACACCAGGAGACGCCGCCCGGTGACATCATGATGCAGATTCCTATGCCAACCGCCGGCGTGCAGAGCCCTGGCTCTGGATGCCGGGCGTCCGGTGTTCAATACCGGGGTGGTGGACTGGGCACGCATACACGACAGCAGATTCGATGTCGATCGCGTCCCGGCGCTCCTGGCGCGGCTGGAGCGCCGGGACGACGCGGATGCGTGGCGGGAACTGGGTTGGCGGCTCGTCCTTGAGGGCGACCTGGTCTTTCCGGCCGGCTTCGCCGCCCTGCCGCAGCTGGTGAGCCTCGCGCCGCGCAGCGCGCAGGCGCGCGCCTTGGCGGGGCGGATCCTCGAGCGCGCGGCCGGGCACCACGGCTGCGACGCCCTGCTGGCAGACTGCGCCGGCACGATCGCGGAGTTCGGCGAAACGCTGGACCGGCACCTGCGGTCGCGGCCGGCCGACTATCTCGTCTCCTTCCGCGCCCTGCTCGCCGTCGCGCAGGAGTACCACTGGGCGAACGCCCTGGAGGGCTTCACGGACGACATCTACGAGCTGGAGTGCCCGCTCTGCGCTGCCGGGATGAAGATCGCCATCGGCCGGTTCGGGTGCTACTCGCAGGTGTGGGACGGCGACGAGGAGCTGCGACGGGAACTGCGACCGGCCGTTGCCGAGGAGCTCACGGGCACCGGCCAGTGGATGCACCGGACCGCGGTCCGCGACGGGCAGGAGGCGCTCGCCGACGGGATCGCCCACCTCTTCGGCGCCGCGGAATGCCCGGGGTGCGCCAGCGTCTTCAACATCGCGGACGAGTACACCCACGCCAACCGTCCAGCCGTGCTCATCGATCAGGTTCCCTCCTCGGCCCAGAACACCGGAGCGGGCGCACCCCCCAGCCACCCGGCAGGCGGTGTCGGTACCAGGTCCTACGCTGCGCCTGGAACGGAACCGAGCAGACAGGGACTGTGATGGCGTTGACGTTGGATGAGGCTGTGGAGCAGCTCGGCCACCGGCTTTCACCCAAACGGCGTTCCGCCGCGACGCGTCTGCGTCGGCTTGCCGATCCCGCAGCGGGCCCGCCGCTCCTGGAGGCCCTTGAGAGGGAGGTGCGCGATCCCCGTACGTGGGAGACCCAGTACCAGATGGTCATGGCACTGGGGATGTGCGGGCACCGTCCCGCGCTCGGCCTGCTCCGGGACCTTTCCCAGCGCCCGTTCGAGGCGACCATGGTGTACACCGCGCTCGGCGACGCGATCGTGCGGCTGAGTGCTCCCGAGACCACAACCGATTCCCTGCGCTGGTGTCTGGGCAGCGGCACCCCGATGCTCGCCGACGGCGCGCTTCGTGCCGTGGCGATGCAGCGGCTGGGCCTGGACACGGCCACGATCGACCACGTCCTGGACTTCCTTGAGCCCCTGGACCCCCACGACGGTCTCCGGTTCTGGGCCGCGGCTGCCGCAGCGGGCTGGCAGGGTTCCCGGGTCACGAGGTTTCTCCACCAAGGCGCAGCCGGTCCCCGGTCCGATGTGGCCAGTGCAGCCGCCTCATCCCTGCAGGGCAAGTACCAGACCTACACGCCCTTGTAGCAACCCGGCCGATCAATGTCGACGGCAGGCCGGTGTTGCGCCGGTGGTTGCGCGGTGGCGTCCGCGAGGATCGCGCGGCGGGCGTCGAGAGCAGCGGCCAGCAGGCGTTCGTCTAGTTCCGTCTCAGCGTCCCGGGTGGAGTCGTTGACGGGGATGCGGGAACGTCGGTCGATCAGCGCCGCCACGGCCGGCAGAGCGGGCAGTGCGTGGTGGCCCATCGTCGCGAGGCCTGCGAGGTAGTGCTCGCCAACCGTGTACTCGCCCAGGTGCGGTGTGATGAGGGCGAGCAGCCGGGGCAGTGCCGACGGGCCCGCGTGACGCAGCCACAGCGGGGCGCACAGAGCCTGCATCCGGCCTGGCCACCGAAACGTGAGGTTGTACAGCTGGGCCGCCTGCCGGAAGGTCAACGGGCCTGCGTCCAGGAGGGCGCCGAAGACCGCGGGGGCGTGTGCAAGGCGTCCTATCCCCACAGGTTTGGCCGCCAGGAGCGCTGCCGCGGACGCGCTGTCGTACGACGGCACAGTGTCGGGGCAGGGCCGAGTGGCCTTCGGGTACGGCGTGAACGGGACCGTGGCGGCCAGAGCGCCGTGCGCACGCATCGCCGCTCTCGAGACCGAGGCCGTTGTGAGGGCCGTCGCCATGGCATCGCCGACGCTGTGCCCGCAGTGACGGACGAGCAGAGGCAGCAGCTCGACCGGGGCCGCCCGCCAGTCGTGACACGCTTCGCGGGCGAGATCTGCGCCGATGTCCCGCGTTGCGGGGTCGGCGAGGAGGCGGGTCGCGACCGCGTACGTGTGCTGCTCGCGCCCCAGCCGGTACAGCACCTGCCCCCAAGCCCGTCCGATGCCCTCCAGACGGTGCGAGGCTTCAAGGGCGTCGGCGTACAGCGCTGCGTCCAGGGCCGGCCATTGCGCGGACGGGGCCGCCCGCAGGGTCTCCAGGTGGGCGAGGAAGCGGACAGAAGCCAGGGAGTCGGCTCGCAGGTGGGCGATGCGGGCGCCGAGTGCGCGGGCGAGAACGGTGCGCACGACGGGGTCGGTGAGTTCGCTGAGGGCCGTGAGGGCGAGGTCACGGCGCCCTGCGTCCACGACGAGCCTCGCGGCCCAGCATCGTACATCCTCGTCGGGGTCGGTGAGCCGGGCCAGCGCGGCGTTTGCGGCTTCGGGCCAGGGCCCGTCGTGGGCAAGGCTCTGGAGGAGAGCGAGGACCTCGCCGCGTACGACGGGGCTGTCGGAGTGCGCGAGCTGTAGGAGCCGGGAGGCGACGGGGCCGGTGCGGTCGGCGCGTACCGCGTCGAAGACCGCGATGCGGGAGGGATCGGCAGGCGTCGTGGCGGCTCCTGAGGCCACGGCCTCGTCCAGCCATCTCATCGGACGGGGCGGTGGTCGCCGATCCGTGCAAGGGATTCGATCATGCGGCCGATCATGCCATGCGCGGCTACAGAGCGGCCATGGTTTTCGGCCTCGCGGAGCCGCGAGGCCGGTGATCCCGGGTGCGCGGGTAGCCAGACGGAGCCCTGAACCGGCTCCCGGAGCACCCTCGCGGACGATGGTCTCCGTTCAGTGCCGCCGGCGCCTTCCCACTGGCCCGCAGGCACTGCCCACCGCTGGCTCGGCATGGTGCGTATACCGCACGTCCCGCCCTGGCGTCAGTGGAATGCCGATTGCGGTGTCACCCGCGTGCGGACTCCGGCTTCCTGGAGCGCAGACGCCCTTTCGTCATAGCTCGGTGCGTGGGCGGGCCAGGGGGAGTGGAGGTGGTGCTCGTGCCGGAGGCGGACGGACCAACGAGCACGGGGCCGGTGGTGCCGGTGGCTCTCGCGCGGCAGCAGGCGATGGACCGGCTGCTGGCCCTGGACACACGCGGTGAGCTGACGACCGGCCATGTGCGACTGGTCGCTGACGCGGTGGGGGTGTCGCTGCGCACGGTGTGGCGCTGGCCGGCCGCGGCCCGTACCGAGGGAAGGACCGGCGCGAGAGGGCGGGAGCGGTTCACGGTCACTCCGCAGCTGCACGCCCGGCTCGTCCTGTGGTGCGGGAACGCTGCCGCCGTGCACCGCGAACTGCTCGCCGAGGCCCGAGCCGCTGCGGAAGCCGCAGGCAGTGACGACGATGGCGGGCACGCCGACGCGGGCGGGGCCGTGCCACTGGTGGTGCCGTCGTTGGCGACGTTGCACCGGGCGATCCGCCGTGACCTGAACCCGGGCCAGCGCGCCGCCCTGGTGGGCGGTGAGCGGGCTCGGCGCCGCCACGATGTCCACCTGCGCCGGCCCCGGCAGTGGCGTAACGCCTGCTGGGAAGGCGACCACAAGCACGTCCCGGTCGAGGTCGACCTGCACGGCCAGCTCGTGTGCCCGTGGGTGACCTGGTTCATCGACTGCGCCCACGACGCCGTCACCGGCGTCGCGATCACCCCGCACACCCCGTCCCGGGACGCGATCCTGGCGGCGCTGCGCACCGCGATCTCCCGCGACGAACCCGACGGCCCCTACGGACCGGTCGGCGGCCTGCCCACTCTGGTACGGATCGACCGCGGCAAGGACTTCCTCTCCCGCACCGTTACCTCGGCGCTCGGCGCTCGGCGCTCGGCGCGTTCGCCGTCCCCGTCCATGACCTGCCCCCCTACACCCCGCACCTGAAGGGCACGGCGGAGAACCTCAACCGGTGCGCGGAGCGGATGTTCTTCGCCTCGCTGCCCCGCTACACCCACGCCCCTACCGCCTCCGTCCGACGCCCAGGCCAGGCCAAGGACGACACGGCGCCGCTGACATTCACCGCGTTCGTTCAACTGCTGCTGGACTGGGTGCACTGGTGGAACACCGAGCACACCTCGCCGGCCCTGGCCGGCCGCACACCTGTGCAGGCGTGGCTGCAGGACCCCACGCCGATCGAGGACCCGAAACCAGGGCAGCTATGGGCGTTCACCATGGAAGACGACGGCAGCACTCGCACACTCACCGGCAGCGGAGTGTACTGGCGGGGCCGCTACTACGTCGGCGACTGGATGCAGGGCCTGGCCGACGACGGCATCAAGGTCCGCATCCGGTACTTGCCCCACCACGCCCACGAGATCGAGGTCGTCGACGCCGTCACCGGCACCCACCTCGGTCCCGCCCACCTGTCCGACGCCGCCTCCGACGAGCAACGCTCCGCCGTGCGCCGCACCAGATCAGCTGAGCAGCGAAGGCTGAAGAAGGCGCTGGCCGCCGCCGAACGACTGCGCACCGAGCGGTTCGCGGCCGTCACCACCGCCCGAACCCCCGAACCGCTCCAAGCACTGACCGCGGCGGAAGCCGCAACCGAACTCGAAACGGCCGACGGCCGGGACCTGCGGGCCCTGGCCCTGCCCGGATTGATCCCCCACGCCCCGCTCCCGGACGGCTGGGTTCTGCCCCGACCCGCTGCCACACCCCGTCGCAAGCCAACCGGCCAACAACCCCCACCACCCGCCGGACCCGACCCACCCCAGTGACCGAACCCGACCCACCCCAGTGACCGAGCCCGAATGCCCCGGCCTGGACCGAACTCACCACCACGACCGCCTCCCCACCCGAATGCGACAGCTCCGCGCCCAGGTAGGAGAAACCATGACCACCGCGCCCGCCGTACGCCCCGGCATGCTGCCCCCAGAGCGCGCCGACCACTACCTCAACCTGACCGGGGCCCGCGTCGTGGCCACCGAGGCGCTGCGCACCACCCAGGACAACATCGCCGCCACCCTGCAGGCCCGCGCCATGATGGTGCTCTCCGGCGCCGCCGGCAACGGCAAATCGCTGTCCGTCAACGCCGCGCTGCGCCACCTCGCGCCCCGCACCACCTACCGGGTCGCGTTCCGCTCCCGCCCCACCCCGCGCGACATCCGCCACGAACTGTTCCGTGCCCTCGCCCTGCCGGGCGAGCCACCAGCGCGGCCGATCGAGTTCGACACCGTCCTCAAAGACGCCCTCGCCCGTTCCTTCCACGTCCTGGTCTGTGACGAGGCCCAGTGGCTGTCGCGCGAGTGTTTCGAGTACTGGCGCTATCTGTGGGACGACCCGGCCACCGACATCGCCGTCGTCTTCGCCGGCGGCGACGGCTGTGCGAAGGTCCTGCGCCGTGAGCCGATGCTCGCCTCCCGCGTCTACATCTGGCAGCAGGCTCTGCCGCTCACCCTGCCCGAGGTCCTGGCCACCATCCCCGCCTTCCACCCTCTGTGGGACGGCGTCGACCCGGACCTGATCGCCCTGGTCGACAAACAGGCCGCCCACGGCAACTTCCGCGCCTGGGCCCGCATCACCAAACACGCCGCCGACGGCCTCGCCGCCCAGCGCCGCACCCACATCGACGAGCACCTCCTACGCCAGGTCTACGACCGCCTGGGCACGGGCGCATGACCGCCCGCCCACGCCGCCCCCGCCGAAGGACCTGACCATGCTGATCTGCCCCGACCCGCCCCCGATCATCCTCGTCCTGGACCCGTACGACGACCCGCACCACATCCATGCCGCCCTTGCCGGCCACCAGCCCCACCACGGCCGGATCACCGTCCACCCCACCCCCGCCACCGACTCCAAAGTGGCCCTGGCCCTGGACATCATCGCCGCCCTGGGCAAGCCCCTTCCCACCAGGACCCGTACGGGCGACGGCGAACGGTTCTGGGCGATGGCCGCGGTCTGGATCCTCGCCACCTCCATCACCCATCTGACCGTCCTGCGTGCCCACCTCCTGTCCACGCCCCGCGTGGCGGAGCTATTGGCTCTGCGCTCGCGCACCGGCTTGCGCCTCCACCTGGTCTGCCACCGTCAACGCCCCACCCCGGCACTCCGGAAAACTCTGCGCGCTGCCGACCACCGCCTCGTCGAGGCCGCAGCCTTCCTGCCAGACTCCGGCGCCGACGACCTGCCCCCTCCTCGTACTCGGCGTCCTCTGGAGGGCCGCTGGATCGACCTCCCGGCCCTGACGACTTTGCGCGCCCTAGACGGCCCCCAGCGCCCCTGCTACTGCACCCCGCCCCTAGCCGCCGAGCGGCGCTACCACCCGCCCACGATGCAGCCGACCACCACCGCCGAAGTCGCCCACCGCCTCCACACAGCCACCGCCCATCCCCACCTGGCCGCCGCAGTGGCCACCGCAGTGTTCACCGCCGCCTCCGACACCCAGCTGATGACCGCCCACCCACGCGATGTCGCCATCGACGGCACCACCATCACCCTCCACGACCCCGACAACCTGCGCTTCGGCTGCCTAACCCACCCAGTCCCGCCCTGGGCCAGGCCGCTGCTCCGCGCCGCTCTCCACCTCGCCGCTCTCGCGAACGCCGCCAGCCGACCCCTCTTCAGCGACCCCTACCAAGGCGGTCATCCCGACCTGACCAACCTCGCCGAAGACTGCAAACTCCGCCCACCACAACCGCCTACACCCCGCAGCAAATCCCGCACCCGCACGCCATCCGCCGAATCCGCTAAACCCCAATGGCCGATCAGCAACGCCCACTACCACTACCCCTGGGCATTCCATGAGATCACCCACGGCTGCCCCCGACCACCACATCCCATCCGGCGCAAGTAACCACCGGCCAAGCACACCCCAAAAACCCCGACCGCCGCCCCCTCGCGTGCACGTGTGGGACTTCCAGCCGCGCGGGAGCCCCGACCTCGTCGGATCCATCCGCCGCCTGACCGCCGCAGCTGAAGGCCGGCCCCGCCGGTTCGGAGCCCGGCGCAGGCGCACGTTGGCCAGCCACGCGAATTTCGCCGCCATTGATCCCGCCATCTTCGCCCGGCAAACCCTTTCACCTCCCCGCCTTGCTGCTCCCGGAAGTGTGAGATGACCGCGCTACCGACCGGCCCTTCTGATGCCACCCCGGAGCCCCACAGGGCTTTATGCCCGTGCAATTTCTGCGCCCCCGAAACCCTATCTAATTCCCAGACTCTATCGGCTTCACATCTTTGATGCACAGATACGGGCGAAGCCCGCCCCTCCATACCTCCACGAGCGACACCAGTCCCCATACGACCATCCGTCACCTCGCCACCCGTCAAGGCGCAAAGTGCTCGACACCGACGATCACCCACCGCCGCAGTCAGCCCGGGCGGAGCCCGAACCCCACCCCCCAACCCACCGAAGGCTGAAGGCCTCACGCCCCACATCACCTCAACCCCAGAGCGCAGCACGTGAGCTGACCTCCCACCAAGGGAGCGAAGCACCCGCCCTCCAGGATCGGGCGCAGCCCTATCCCGCCGGCACAGCCGGCTCCGCCCCCGCGCGCAGCGCGGGCCACCCCCGGAGCGAAGCCGCAGCTCCGCTCCGAAGGAGCGGGCAATACCAGCGGGCGCTGCCGCCGCGCAGTGCCAAAGACGCAAGCAACCCGGGCCGAACTAAAGCCTTCCCCTCACACCCCGCCAACTCCGCGGCGCAGCCCGGAGTTGACCCACCAGCACCCAAGCCATGCACCACCGTCACCCCTTTCTGATCGGGCGCAGCCCGATCCGGCCGGCGGAGCCGGCCCTAGGCCGCGCGAAGCGCGCGCCAGCCCGGGGCGAAGCCCGGGGCCCCGCTCCGAAGGAGCGGGCAGTATCGGCGGCGAAGCCGCCGCGCAGCGCCGAAGGCGCAAGCAACCCGGGCCGAAGGCCCGTGGTTACCCGGCGTAGCCGGG
>NZ_JBIWNZ010000051.1:0-31415 GCF_044767505.1 Kitasatospora sp. NPDC101235 | reverse complement strand
AAAGCTACCTCGCCGGCCTCCACCTCCGCGGCGCGATGATCTGGATCAAGGACCTCACCCGGACCCATTGATCACAACCAAATACACGACCTAGTCGAGTTGACCGAGGGTCAGGGACGCGACGACCTCGTCCTGGAGCTGCTCACGCGGGAAGCGGAGCGTATGGAGCGTGCGGAGGCCGCGGCGTGCGAGCGGTGCGGTGAGTCCTGCGGGACGGGCCGGACCGACCGGTGGGATGTGTTGTTGCTGATCTCCCGGGTCCTGGAGCGGGCCGGGCGTGCGGACGAGGCCGTCGAGGTCCTGCGTGCCGAGAGGGCCTCGGGCCGGCGCCACCCCGTCAACTTCCCGGAGTACTACGCGGAACTCCTCGCCCGACAGGGCCTGATCGAGGAGCTGGGGGCCCTCGCTGCCGAAGACCACCGCTCCGCTCTCGACGTGTACGCGAAGGCGCTGGAGGACGCAGGGCGGGCGTCCGAGGCGGAGACCGTGTTGCGCGAGGGGATCGAGGCCCACGACCACCCGAAGGACCGGGCGGCGCTGATGCGCCTCCTCGTCCGCCGGGGGAGGGTCGACGAAGCCGTCGAAACCGGTCGGCCCACCTACGAGTACTACGACTGCTGGAACTTCCTCCACTGGGCGCTGGAACTGCTCGTCGACGACGGCCGGCCCGACCGGGCACTCGAACTCCTGGACGGGCTCACCGACGCATACGTCGAGGAGCACCCGGACCAGGTCCGCCACCTGCGGCTCTGGCTGCTGGGCGAGGCGGGCCGCTGCGCGGAGGGCATCTCGGAGGCCACCGCCCTCAACAAGCGGGAGCCGGGCGAGTGGGACACCGCGCTGGCGCGGCTACTGGAGCGGGACGGACGACTGGAGGAGGCCCTCGCACTGCTCCGCTCCTCCACTCACTACTTGGTTCACCACGACTTGCCCGACATGCTGATCAGGCACGATCGTCCGGCCGAGGCCCTCGACTCCATCCCCACGATCGCCGAGGCGCGCGCGACCGTCGAACGGCGGGAACGGGAGGCGGCGGAGCGGCGGAAGCAAGCCGATCCCTGGTCTGCTGAGGGCGAGTTCACCCTGGAGCCCCCGTTCTAGCCAGGGGCGTACGCAGCACGGGTCCGCCAGGCCGCAGAGCTCATGGCTCGGTCAGTCGCGGCGCGAACCAGCGCCTGATCAGATCCGCTTCGGCAGCCACGCCGAGATTCCGCAGAAGCCAGGTCGGCTGAGAACGCGCGGATGCACGGTTCTCAACCGACCTGGCAAGCCTGCGCCTCAGGACAAGATCCACGGACATCCCGAGTGCGACAGGACAGGATGGCCCACGACATCCTGTTCTTCCTCGCTGCCGACGACGAAGCTGCAGCTGCCACGCGCCTGCGGGGACCCGGTGCGGCCTTCGAGTCCGTGAGCTGCCACTTCATCGATCCGGACACGGCCATTGCCGAGTGGGACATGTACTTCGAGGAGCCCTCGGCAGAGGCCCCCTCGTCTGAGCAGCTGTACGCGTGGCGGCCATGGCCGGAGTGGGTCGTTCCTCCCTTGAACGATGGCGTTGAGGTGATCGCTCTACCGAAGCGACTGACCCGTGCGCTGGCCAAAGCGAGCCTCGCCGAACTCGAGGAGCTCGCCGATCGCTGGACCGCGCGGCTCTGGTCCGAGGACGGGGACGAGATGACGGACGACGATCTCCTGGCGGTCCTCCAAGGCGTTGCCCGGCTTGCGGCGTCAGCGGTGCACACCGGTGGCGGCCTCTACAGCTGGAGCTTCTGACCGTCCCTCCTGCAGGAACGTTCGCGGTTGTGACAGTTAGAACGACCAGACAGTGACAACTACAGCGACCGCAACTGCCCAAAACCCCAGGTCGGCTGCTGCTCTCAGTGACAACTATCTCGACCAATCACAGAGGCCGACGGCCTCGATCTCCAGGACGGCGGCCGGGATGCGGACGTGGCGCAGTGCGGCGATGGCGTCGGCGGTCTGCTCGGCGGGCCGCTGGGCGGGCGGTGGGGCGTCTGGGTGGGCCGCTGGGCGGGCGGTGGGGCGTCTGGGTGGGTCGTGGGGCCGGGATGGCGGCGGGGTGGCTCCGGGGCGGCTGCTGGTGGCCCTGGGGGCGCTGCTGGGGGCCGAGCGCGCGGGCTGTGCCGGGGCCCGGGGCTCGCCGTACGGAGCGGCCGGCCCCGGGGCGGCGCGGACGGCTTCGCCGGACGCGCGGAAGAACCACCGGCCCGCCGCAGGCGTGAACCCCGAACCGAACCGACCGACCACCTCCACTACCCAAGACAAGGACAGAGGAGAAGGGGTTGTCGGCATTTCCGGCCCTCCGAAAAGAGGGTCTGACCTGGGTCGATGACGCGCCGGGCCGGATCACTGTGCACCCACGGGACGCTCCATGGGACGCCTCACCGGACAACCGACTGTGCGCCCCACAAGACCACTCACAAGACGCGGCGGTGCTGCGGCGCCGGGCTGCCGGCGGTGCGGGTCAGGTCAGCTGCTGGTTGCGGGCGGCGCGGAGCAGGGCGACGGCGTGGGGTGCGTCCGTGGAGAGCCAGGGGTCGCCGTCGGTGGCGTCGGTGATCAGGCGGCCCTGGATGTAGGTGCCCCAGCCGTCGCCGAGCGCCTCGACCCAGCAGAGCAGTCGGCGGTTCGGGTCGCGGACGGCGAACAGGCCGGGAGTGCTGTTCCAGCCCTCCACCACCAGGTCGCTCCCGTCGATGCTCCAGGTGTCGGTCGGGGCGCCCATGCCGCGGGCGAGCGGCGAGGAGGAGGTGCGCTCGGAGGCCAGAGCCAGGAGCAGTTCCTGCGGCGGGGTGTCGGCCGGTTGCGGCTGCTGCGCGACGGACGCTGCGAGGTGGCGCCCGTCGGCCGGAGCGGAACTCTGTTCTGCGGCCGGCGCGGCCTGGTCCGTTTCGACGCGTGGGGAAACGGTGGAGCGGGCAGCGGCCGTGCCGGCGCCGCTCGATTCGACGCGCGGGGAAACGATGGAGCGGGCAACGGGTGTACTGGCGACCGCGTCGGTCTCATCGTCCGCGGCGGCGCCCTGGCCGGTACCAGCGGCCGGTTCGGCTGGAGCGAGCGCGGGGGCGGCCGGGCCGTCGGTTTCGACGCGCGGGGAATCAAGGGCGGTGGCGGCGGGCTCGGAGGTGGGCGCCTGGGCGTGGGCCTGTTCGGTGCGGAGCCGGGCGGCGGTCATCTCGTAGCGCAGCACGTGGGCCTGGCGCAGGATCCGTTGCGTGGCGCCGGCGAGGTTGGTCTCCAGGAGGGCGAGGGCCTGGTTGCAGCGCGGGTCGTCGCCCTCGCCGCGGCGGGCCCGTTCCAGGCTTTCCAGGAAGCGGGCGGTGCTGCGCTGGACGGCAGCGGCGAGTTCCAGGAGCTCGCGGTGGCCGGCCTCGCCGGTGGCCGGGATTTCGACGCGCGAGGACACAAGGGCGTCGGCGACTGCGTCCTGTTGGTGCTCGGCCCGTCGGCGCCGGTAGGCCTTCGAGGAACAGGCCCGGCCTCAGTAGACCGGGCGTCGACCCGGGCCGGCGGCGCGCAGTTCGGTGCCGCACTCGGCGCAGCCCTGTGCTTGCGACCGTGTCTCAATTCGTCGCGCGTCGATACCCGTCCCGACCTCAATTCCTCGCGCGTCGATATCTGAGGTGACCTTGATTCGTCGCGCGTCGTTTCCGGTCTCCATGATCGGGAGGGTATCCGGCCGTCCGGACAGCGCGGTGGCGTCGGTGGCGTGCGGCCGGCCGTTGCGCATGCGCAGGGACGGCTTGCGCATGCGCAACGGCGTGCGCAAGGACGACGGGCGGCGGTTGCGCAGGCGCAGCGCCCGGGGGTGTGTCTGCGCGGCCGGTTCTACTCGGCCTCGGTGGAGGTGAGGCCGCCCGGGCCGAGCGGCCGGCGCCCGCCTTCGGCCCGGGGCCGATCCGGGCGGGGCACGGCGGGGAGGGTTTCCGGGAGCGGCAGGCGCTCGGCCGGCAGCAGCCGCTGCGGTTCGGCCGGAGGTATGTCAGTGGCCGGGTCGGTGGAGGGCTGCCACAGTGGGCGGCGGGCGGGAGTCATGATCACAGTCTGCCCGTGATCGGGGCCGGGCCGGGCCGGTTCACCCGTCATGACGGATCCGACCACCTTCCCCCGCGTCGAGGACAGCGGGGACAGCGGGGACCAGGAGCAGCGGGAGCGGCAGCACGCGGTGAACGTGTTGCTCGCCGAGGCGGGCGGGGCGGGCCGTGTGGCGGCCGGGTGGGTGCGTGAGCTGGCGGCTCGGCAGGTGGAGGAGCGGCACCGCCGGGTGTTGGAGCGGGCCGCCGACGCCGTCGAGCGGGCCGCCGGCCGGGAGATCATCCCGGCCGGCGAGGGGCAGCTGGACGAGGAGCTGGCGTACGACCTGGCAGCCTCTGCCGTCACCGGCAGCCCGTACGCCCAGGCGCTGCCGGAGCTGGCGATGGGCGAGCGGATCGCACTGGTCGCGGTCTGCGCGCTGGCCGCGGCAATGCCCCACACGGTGCTCGGCGCCCTGGAGCGCAAGCTGCCCACCCTGGCCGCCACGATGGACGCCGCCGTCAAGGCCGGCCGAGCTGCCCGCGGCGCAGCCAGCGGTGTCCGGTTTCGCTCGGTGATGTCCTGATGTTCGAGTGCCCGTTGCGGCCCACCAGGGGTTTCGGAGTCGCCCATGGTGCAGGTGATTCTCGTACTCCACAATGGCCTTTGTTATAGCTGCAGTTGAAGACCTGGGGGCACTGTGCGGGCGGGGGACTATCTCTCCGGAAGGTACCGACTGGACTCGCGGCTCGGTCATGGCGGCATGGGCGAGGTGTGGAAGGGGTACGACGTCGAGCTCCGACGGGCCGTCGCGCTGAAGGTACTGCTGGAGTTCGACTCGGATGACGGGTTGCTCCAGCGGTTCCGGCGCGAGGCTTCGATCGGTGCGCGGCTCCAGCATCCGGGGATCACGGTGGTGCATGATGTCGGGCGCCACGACACCCGTCTGTTCATCGTCATGGAGCTGCTGGAGGGGACGGATCTCGCAGGCCTGTTGGCCCGGTCGCCGGGCGGCCTGCCGGTATCCGCAGCCGTCCGTCTCACGTTGCAAGCCGCCGAAGCACTGGGCGCCGCGCACGCCCAGCAGGTGGTGCACCGTGACCTGAAGCCCGGCAACCTCATCCTGCTGGCCGACGGCCGGCTGAAGATCTGCGACTTCGGGATCGCTCGTACCGCGGGGGCCACGGAAGGGCTGACGGTCACCGGCAGGCCATTCGGCACTCCGGCCTATATGGCACCCGAGCAGTGGCGCGGCGAGCACGTCGACGCGCGCTGCGACCTGTACGCGCTGGGGTGCGTGCTGTACGCACTGCTGACCGGCCACCCCCCGTTCCCAGCCACCGAACAGGCATGGACACTGATGCGCCGCCATTTAGACGAGGTGCCACCGCCCCTGCGCTCGGTACGGGACGACGTTCCGGCCGGCATCGACCTGCTGGTCGCCTCGCTGCTGGCCAAGGACCCAGCCGCCCGGCCCGACACACCCACCACAGTGCAGCACCTGCGCGCGGCGCTGTACACCGCACCGAATCTGGACACCGCCCCCACCCTGACCGCGCCGCCGTCCAGCCCCGCCGCACCCGAACGCGACACCGAGCCGGGAGCCCCCACCCCGTCTCGTGGACCGCGCCGCCGCAGCGTCGTCCTCGGCAGCCTTGCCGCACTGGCCACAACGTCAGGCGGAGCAATCGCGGCACTGCAGCTCGCCGACGACAGCGCCCCGGACTCCAGTAGCCCGAACGTCAACGGCCCGAACGTCAGCAGCCCGGACGCCCTCCGCGGCCACACCAAAACCGTGGCGTGGGTGGCGTTCAGCCCCGACGGCAGAACCCTCGTCAGCAGCAGCCACGACAACACCATCCGGCTGTGGGACGTCGCCAAGCCGTCCAGCGCCGCCACCCTCACCGATCACGCAGAAGTCGTGACCGCGGTGGCGTTCAGCCCCGACGGCAAGACCCTCGCCACCACTGCTGACGATCACCGCGCCGTCCAGTTATGGGACGTGGCCGCGCGGACCGGCACCGCCACTCTCACCGGCCACACCGACCTTGTGCTCTCGGTGGCGTTCAGCCCTGACGGCAAGTTCCTCGCCAGCGGCAGCAGCGACAACACCATCCGGCTGTGGGATACCACCACGCAGACCAGCACTGCCACCCTCACCGGCCACACCGACCTCGTCTTCTCGGTGGCGTTCAGCCCCGACGGCAAGTTCCTCGCCAGCGGCAGCAGCGACAACACCATCCGGCTGTGGGACACCGCTACGCGAACCAGCACTGCCACGCTCACCGGCCACACCAAACCCGTGCTCTCAGTGGCGTTCAGCCCCGACGGCAAGACCCTCGCCAGCAGCAGCAGCGACGCCACCCGGCTGTGGGACGTGGCCAAGCGCACCGGTATCGCCACCCTCACTGATCTCGCGGTTTCGGTGGCGTTCAGCCCCGATAGCAAGACCCTTGCCAGCGGCAGCGGCGCCGACAGCGCGATCCGATTGTGGGATATCACCGCGCGGACCGGCACCGCCACCCTCACTGGCCACACCGACAACGTGATCTCAGTGGCGTTCAGCCCCGACGGCAAGACCCTCGCCAGCGGCAGCCGCGATACCACCATCCGGCTGTGGGACGTGGCCAAGCGAACCAACACCGCCACGCTCACCGGCCACACCGACAACGTAATCTCAATGGCGTTCAGCCCCGACGGCAAGACCCTCGCCAGCGGCAGCCGCGACACCACCATCCGATTGTGGATGCTCTCGTGAGGGCTCCAACCTCGCTGCCCGGTCGGCCGACCCCAGCGGCCGTCAGCGGCAGCGCAGGCGCACACGAGGGCGGCGCCAGCTGACCAACGCACAGGCGGCCCCAAGCCGTGGCTGCCCGTGGCTCAGCGGAAGTCACACACCGGCTCGGCAACCCCGTCAACGACCCCGACATCACCACCGCTGAAGGCCTCGCCCTGGCGTCCGTCGGCGCCATCGCCCTCGCGATGCCCCGCACCATCACCGCCAGCGACCCGGTCGCACAGCTGCCCGAACTCGCTCACTACCTCGACCAGGCCGTGGACGCCGGGCGGCGCGCGAGAGCGTAGCGCTCCCCATCCCTACGGCGGTCTGCTTCCCTTCGGCTTGGGGGCGAGCCGCCGCTGTGACCTGTGGCGGAGACGTTTGACGGGGTGAAAGCGGCACCTCGACGGGGCGAAGCTCTGCCGAGCGTGGCCTTGATCGGGGTGGTGATCACGGTTTTGGATCGAGGTGGTGTTCGAGTTCGGCAAGGACATCGCCGATCTCCACGGTTGTCCCTTCCCTGGCGGATATCTCGGTGAGGATGCCTGCTCGGGGGTTGGGGATACGGATGCGGTCGATGCCGGTGGTGACGGTGAGGAGCACGGCACCGGCTGGCACTTCCTCGCCCACCTGGTATTGCCAACCGGTCACGGTGACCCGTGGGGTGCGACGGCTGCCGTATCCAACGGGGCCCTTCTCGCCGGGGAGCGCGGGTGGGCGGGGAAGCAGGAAGAGCGTCTTGACGAGATTCGGTCCGCGATCCGTGTGGGGGAGCTCGAACCCGGCGAGGACGTCACCGGCTTCCACGGCGGTTCCTTCCTCGGCGTAGATCTCGGCAAGGGTCCCCGTCCAGGGACTGGGGATACGGATCGCCCCGATGCCGGTGGCCACGGCGAGCAGCGTGGCGCCGGAGGGCACTTCCTCGCCGACCCGGTAGTGCCAGTTTTTCACGGTGACTTGTCCGATGAAGCTGTTGCCGTATCGGGGGCCGGGTCCGCGGGGGAGGCGGAAGAAGGACCGGACGGGGGACGGTCGGGAACGGGCTCGGGCGTGGATCCAGGCAAGGGTCGCGCCGATGGGGGCGGTCTCGTTCTCGCCGAGTTCGACCGCCTCGACGATGCCGGTGACGGGTGAGGGGATCTCGCAGGCGGCCGTGTCGGTCTCCACCTCCAGGATCGGCTCGCCCTCCTCGACGGTGTCGCCGGGGAGCGCCAGCCACCGGGTCACCTTCGCCTCGGTCGCCTCCTGACCCAGGGGTGGCAGTACGACCGGGACGATGCGAGACGCGCTGGTCGCAGGATTGTCCGTGGACTTGTCCGGGACAATCGGCGCCCTGTCCGGGATGGGAGGGAGGCCGCCCTGGTCGACGGCCGGTCCGCGATCCGTGTGGGGGAGCTCGAACCCGGCGAGGACGTCGCCGGGTTCCACGGCGGTTCCTTCCTCGGCGTAGATCTCGGCAAGGGTCCCCGTCCAGGGACTGGGGATACGGATCGCCCCGATGCCGGTGGCCACGGCGAGCAGCGTGGCGCCGGAGGGCACTTCCTCGCCGACCCGGTAGTGCCAGTTTTTCACGGTGACTTGTCCGATGAAGCTGTTGCCGTATCGGGGGTTGGGTCCGCGGGGGAGGCGGAAGAAGGACCGGACGGGGGACGGTCGGGAACGGGCTCGGGGAGGGAGGCCGTCCTGGTCGACGGCCGGTCCGTCCCCGGACTGGGGCGACCCGGGTTCTGACGGGGGTTCGAGCATCTCGTCGGCGATGCGGTCCAGCACGTCGGCGTCGGCGTCGATGACCTGCTCGGCGTGGGCGAGGGCCTGGTCGATGTCGTCGGCGACGGGGTCGTACTCCTGGGGCCCGGCTTGCTCGGGGAGGCCGTAGACGGCGGGTGCGCGGCTGTCCAAACCGGTGCTCCCGGCGGCGCGGAGACGGTTCAGCTCATCGGTGAGTTCGCGGACCTCCTGCTGGACCCGCTGGACGAGTGCCTCGGCCTGGCGCCGTTTGTCCTCGGCTCTGCGTAGGTCGGCCTGGGCCCGTCGCCTCTGCTGTACCGCGCGCCGGGCACGGACCTCGGTTTCCTCGACGGCCCCGGCGCCGGCCCGCTGGGCGAGAAGGCGCTCGTGCTCCTCGCGCAGGACCTCAAGCTGGGCGTTCAGCGTGTGGAGCATGCCGAGCAGCACCATGACGACCTTCGCGGAGTTGCCGACCGTACGTTCCAGTTCCGCCTGGCGTTCCTGTGACCGGGTCAGCCTGTCCGCGATCTCCAGCTGTTTGGCCTGCCGGGGCAGCGGGTCCGGCAGGGCGGCGTCCTGACGGGGCGTGCGGCGATCGGCGGGCCTGCGGGCGCGTTCGAGCAGGCGCAGGGCCTCCGCCTGGTGTCTTGCCCGGAGCTCGGCGGAGGAGGTGGCCCTGACCAGGGCAGTGACGAACCCTTCGTCGGGTACCGCCCCTCCGACGTAGTGGCTGACCTGTGAACGGGACCAGCCGATCTCGCCCCCCAGCTCGCTCAGGGTCTTGCCGCTGTCTTCCACCCGCGCGCGTAGGAACAGAGCCAGTTCCTCGCCCTCCGGTGAATCCGAACGGATCCGCGACCACGGCCGGCCGCGCTTGCCAGGCGCCATCGTGTGCCCCGTCCCCCTCACCCGCGATACCACGTTGTCCACCGGCGCCCGGCCCGTCCGGGACGGGCGCGCCACGGTTGTCCGGACCTTATCTGCACAAACGGCCCCGGCACTGGAGAACAAATCAAGAGGTATGGAAGGTGGGTTCAACGCCCCGGCAGCCCGCGGGGCACCACCCACGCCTTGGAGTCAGGCATGCTTCCCACCCTCCCCTCCCCTCGCGTTCTCGGGGCACTCCAGCGGGTCCTGCTGGTCGCGCTCCTCGCGCCGGTGCTCATCATCGCCTCGCTCGCCGCCGTCCCGGCGCTCATGGTCCTGCCGTTCCTGCCCGACGGGACGCCGCGCGCCGTACAACTCCTCACCGCCCACGCCGCGACCGCGCGCACACTCCTGGCCTGGAGCCGACACAACGGTCCTCGATGACCCTCTCTCCAGCCCAGGCCGGACCGTCGCCCGGCCGGCCGACCGCAAGCCGGTTTACAGGTCATCACGAAGACGAACGTGACCGTCCTGTCCGGTGGCAGCTGAGCCGCCCACCGAGAACGAGGACCAGGCGCAGCGGGAACGGCAGCACACGGTGAACGACGTACTCGCCGAGGCGGGCGAGGCGGGCCGCGCGGCGGCCCGGTGGGTGCGCGAGCTCGCCGAGCGACAGGCGGAGCAGCGGCACCGCACGGCGATGGCGACCTGCGGGCAGGTGGAGGCTGCGGCCAGGCAGCCCCTCAGGACCCGCATACGGCAGTCGGCCAACAAACCGCCGCTCTCGGTGGAGAACACGGCGCCGCAGTGGCCACGACGACGTCAATGGCGGTCGCAAACACGCCGCTGTCAGGGTGAACCGCCACCATGGCCCGGTCGGGGCCCGGTAGTCATAGACCGTGATCAGCTTGAAATGGCGCCATGTCACCACGTTGTTCGCCCCACTCGCCTGCTCTTCCTTCCAGTCGCGGCCCCCGCCTATGCCAGCGCTCCGGCCCGGCCCAATGGTCCGTTGGGCGGGAATACGGTCAATCCGACCCTTTGAGGGCAGAATTGATGTCAACCTATGTACATGGATGGTCATGAGGGCTTGATCGGCGGACGCTATGTGATCCGCGCTGCAGTAGGTCAAGGTGCGATGGGCCGGGTATGGAGGGCGTTCGACCCAGTCTTGAATCGTGAGGTCGCCCTCAAAGAGATCCTCCTTCCCGGTGGCCTCACGCCTGTTGAGCGCTGGGAAGTAATCGATCGGGTGCGGCGCGAGGCTCGTATGGTCGCGCAATTGAATCACCCAGGAATCGTTCGCATGTATGACGTAATTGAGCATCAGGGTGATCCCGTCATCGTCATGGAATACATCGACGGAAGTTCGCTGCAGCGACTCATCGACAACCGGAAGCAGCTTCCGGCGCACGATGTTGGACTGCTCGCGACGGCTGTGCTTGAGGCGCTTGAGTACATGCATGCAGCTGGCATCGTTCACCGGGATTTGAAGCCGGACAACATTCTCGTGACGACGGACGGGCGACCGGTACTGATCGACTTCGGTATCGCCCGCCCGGTCGAGGGCGGCACACAGTTGACTGTACCGGGCACGGTACTCGGTACGACCGCGTACATGGCGCCTGAGCTGATCGACGGTGGGGATCTCACCGTCGCTGCCGACGTCTGGTCGCTCGGCGCGACCCTCTACACCGCCCTGGAGGGTCGGCCACCTTCAAAGGCAAAACGATGACCGAGATGTGCATAGCAATCTGTATGCAGCCGACACCACCATCACCCCGCGCCAACGAACTGAGTCGGCTGCTCGGCGCTCTGCTGGACAAGAATCCCTCCACTCGCCCTACAGCCCGCCAGGCCCGCAATCTTCTCAGCTACGCAGGGTTTCCAGGGACGCCGAACACTGATATGCCATGGCCGGAGGGATCCACACGTCAATTCACCACAACTTCCGTTGTTCTTCCTGCGTTGGGTGAGAGCGTGACTGAGGGTTCGGTGACGCGCTGGCTCAAGCGTGTGGGTGAGCGCGTCCAGAAGGACGAGCCCCTTCTGGAGGTCTCCACCGACAAGGTTGATACCGAGCTCCCGGCCCCCGCGACCGGTGTGCTGCTGAGCATCGACGTGCCCGAGGGCCACACCGTCCTCATCGGCGCCCAGCTCGCACTGATCGAAACCCGGTCGAATGACTCGGGTCATTGACGCTGCCAGCTACAAGGCAGCGTCCCGTTCTGACAGCGCTACCCGCTGCGGGCCCGCAGGGTGCCGAGTGCTGGTAACGTGCGTCGCTTGAGCCGCGTTGATCCGGATGTGAGCAGCACTCCTTCCTCCTCCGTCAGGGCCCGGCGTGGGCTGGGGCTTGGGCCTGGCGCGGGGCGGGCTTTGGCCGCTGCGGGTGTACGGACGCCGCGTTCCCCGTTGCCGTGGTCCCAGGAGTCGGTCGACGCTGGGCTCCAGGACATGCTGGCGGACCATCGTCGGCTGGTGGCCGGCCGGTGGGAGGAGGTGTCCCCGTAACCCCGCGCCTTCCGAGCGGGAGTCCGGGACGGTGCGCAGCGCGGCCGGGCCCGGGAACGATGGGGGGTACGTTCCGCGCGGGCCCGGCCGGTGGGAGGCCAGCAGCGCCGGGGTTGCGGCGCTGCTGCTCTGCTCGGCGGCTTGGTGGTGCTGTGGTGAGGCCGCCGTGCGGGGAATGCTAGACGTGCGCTTCTGCGGTGGCCAGGGCTTTGACCTGCAAGATTTCGGCCGCGAACATGCCATCCGGCGGCGGCTTGAAGGGCGCGGTGATCATGCCGTAGCCGGGCCCGGGACGGCTCGTGTCAGCCGGACGGGCTGCATCTGGTGACCTCTCCGGGAGCGTGCTCGTTCGCCCGTCATGACAGCTGACACCTCGGTTGAGGACGCCCGGAAGCAGCTGGTCCGCAGTGTGGACTGGGTACTCGAAGCCCGCGCGGCCGTGGCCAAGGCGGAGGAGCAGCTGCGTGTGCAGCTGGGCCGGGCTGCTCCGGCTGGCGTTGCCTTCGCGGTGATCGAGGCTCAGCTCAGCCGTCTGGCAGCCAGCCCGTCTGACGCACCGGCCGCCACCGTGCCGCCCGCTCGGTCGCCGAACGACGAGGAGGTTCTGGGCGAACGGCTGGCCGGCTGTGCGACGAAGAAGGACGCGCTGGAGTTGCTGTACCGGGTGCGGGTGCGGCCCGGTGACGTGCGCTGTCGCAACGCCGTCACGGAAGCGCTGCTCGCGGAACTGCTCACCTATGGCATCACGCTCGACCGGGGATCGGCGAACCGCTATGTCGAGGGTTTCGGCACGCCGGGTGCTCGTGACCGCGGACCGTCTACAGGTGCGGGCCGATCAGCAGCACGGTGACCACTCCGTCGCCGTCGTGGTCCTGGTCGTCGCCGTCGGTCGGGCCCCAGGTCCAGAACAGGCGCCAGGCGCCGGCGCCCCGGCCGACGTCCATGCCCGGCACCTGCTGTGGCCGGGCAGGCCCGGGTAGCGGTGGCTGCACAGGCCGGGGTGGCGCGGGTCGGCGGCCAGGCGCTCCAGGGCGCGGCGGCCCCGGCGCAACCGGGCGGGGTCGGCGCGGCGGCCGCGCTCCAAGCAGAGGGTGCGGGCGGCGGCGGCGAAGTGCAACTTCGACATCGGTTTCTCCTTCGTCGGGCATGGCGAAGGGCCCGCCTCCCGGTGGTGCGGGTGGCGGGCCCTCGGCGTGGCGGGCGGGGTTACGCGTTGCCGGACGCTGTCCGGGCGCGGGCGTGGTCAGTCGGCGGGGTGGGCCTGGCTGGCGGTGGCGATGCATTCGACGTCCAGCTGGTCGGCGAGGTCAGCCAGCACCGCGCTGAGCCCGGTGGCGGTGACCGGGTCCATGCCGGGCAGGTCCCGGTCCGCCCACTCCTGCCAGGTGGTGGCGATGCCGCGCAGCAGGCCGGTGACGAAGTCGGCCGGGACCACCAGCGTCCCGTCCTGGTCGCGGCGCACCGGCAGCCGGAACTGCTGCTCGTGGAACTCCATGGATTCCTCCCGGGTGAATTCGATCGGTCGGTCAAAGAAAAAGCCCGGCCGCCTTTTCGGCGGCCGGGACTGGCCCTATTTCATGTAACTGAGCGCTTCACATGGCGAGTTGAGCGTTGGCCGGGCAGGGTGCTGACCAGCTCGCCATTGCCATCGACGCCGCACGCTCATCCGCCAACTCGCCGGGAGCAGCGCTCAGGATCGTCGGTGGGTCTCCTTGCTCGGCGATGACGACAACCTGACCACATTGCAGGGCGGCTAGGCTTCCTCGGACCTGTCCTGCTGCACGGTGGGCCGGCCGAGCGGGTACGAAAGGCACGATGGTGGAACCACTCATAGCCGCGGTACAGAGCGGGGACGCGCAGGTGGTGGACGCATTGCTGCAGGCAGGAGCCGACCCCGACACTGCCGATGAGAACACGGCACCCCTGTCCTGTGCCTGGCAGTGGACGCCTTCGATCTCCCGATGGTGGAAACCCTCCTGTGGGCATCCGCGCGTCCGGACCAGGCCGACGCGCTCGGCCGTACCCCGCTGCTTCGCGCAATCGAGCTCGGCGCCCACGACATCACCAACCTGCTCATCGGCCGCGGCGCCCACATGTGGATCACGAACGCCGAAGGACACAACGCCCTGACCCTGGCACGGCACTGGCATGAGACAGACCTCGTGGCCGAGCTACGCCGCAACAGCGGCCGACAGGGGCCAGTCGATCGCAGCGCCGTCTCATCCGATTCCGGGAACTGCGAGCAACTGTCACTGGGCAACCTGACCATCAGAACCGGGCACGCGGCGATACTCACCAACCTGGAGAAGTCGTACGGCATCGCAACGTCCTTCGACGAGCTGCTCT
Source organism: Kitasatospora sp. NPDC101235 (assembly GCF_044767505.1). Taxonomy (NCBI): domain Bacteria; kingdom Bacillati; phylum Actinomycetota; class Actinomycetes; order Kitasatosporales; family Streptomycetaceae; genus Kitasatospora; species Kitasatospora sp. NPDC101235. Next base: position 17,143 of record NZ_JBIWNZ010000051.1, on the reverse strand, counting down.
CCCGTGCGCTGGCCGAGCCCGACGTCGACCACGTGGTCTGGCGGGAAACCACCTTTACGCTCGCGGAGCGCCGTAGCTCTGCAGTCTGGGAGGCAGCCGCTGCCTTGCGCGATCGGCCCGACCCGTTGGAGCGCTACTTCGGCGCGGAGGTCCTCCGCCTGATCAACCTCTTCAACGAGAGCGACGGCGCGCCGTTCGACGGACCGCTCGTCGACTTCTTCCTGCCCTGGGTGGCGAGCGAGCCGGACCCCCGCGTTGCCTGGCCGCTCACCGCCAGCTTGGCCGATGCCCAGGACCCGCGTCGCGAAGAACCGCTCACCGCGCTCACCCGTCACATCGACAGCAAAGTCCGGCAAGCGGCGCTCGCGGGGCTGCACCGCCCGATCGAACGGGGTGACCGCGAAGCCCTCTCCGCAGTCGTGGAACGCACGAAGGACAACGACGCGGCAGTACGCAGACAGGCATGCCGAGTGCTCGCCGCCGCACCCATTCACGACCAGGGCGCCACGGACTCACTCGCCACCTGCCTCACCGATCCACACGAGGACGTGCGCGTGGAAGCAGCCGTACGGCTCGCGCTACGGGACGATCCACGAGGCGACGAGATCCTCGACAGCCTCTATCCCGCCGACGAGGAGTCCCCCTACTGCTGGCTGCTCTACAACGTGTTCCAACACCGTCACGGCTGACGCCGAGGAGCAGCGGTCGTCGGGCGAGCACCCCACTGCACAACTCGGAATGCTCACCCGCCAACTCAAGTACTCATCCGCCGACTGAAGCGCTCAGTAGCGCTTCACCTGGCGAGTTGAGCGAAGCGCCTGATCAGCGATGACGCCCGCAACTGCTCCCGTCGAAGCAACCGTCGGGGCCTCGAAACCTGCTGACCAGGGAGAACGCCAGACACTCAACCCGCCACATCGACTGCAAACCCGCCAAGTGAAGCGCTCAGTCACATTTCAGCGACACGGAGCCACCCGGGGGTGGTTCTACAGCTCGACGTCCATCCACGCGATGTCGTTCAGCTCGACGTCGAGACCGCTGGCGCGGCGGCCGCCGTCCTTGAAGTAGTGCTCGCGCAGGCCCTCGGCGAGGATCCGTTCCTGCTCGGCCTGGCTGGCTCCGGCGTCGCGGGCGGCGTAGAGCCGCTGGGCCACTGAGCCGGGCATCTTCTGGGTGATCGTGCGCTGGCGGGGGTCGTCGGTGGAGCCGCCGGCCGCGCTGTAGCCGAAGGTCGCCTGGATGTGGAGCATGAAGCCGTTCTTCTCGGCGTCGCGGCGTACCCGCTGCTTCACCCGAGGCTGCCAGCTGGCGCGGACCTTCTGCTCGATGGCCTTCGCTGCGGCCGGCTTGGGGGTGCCCTGGCCCTTGAGCCAGCGCTGGACGGTGCGCTGGGAGACGCCGAGGTCCTGGGCGAGCTTGCGGGTGGAGCCCTTGGCGCCCTTGAGCAGGAAGCGCATCCGGGCGGGGACGGACTGCGGGATCGGGCGGGTACGCTCGGCCCGCTCCAGGCCCTCGTCGATCTCCCGGCTCACGCTGTTCTCCTTCCCGGCCGCCCGAGGTCGGCACCCTCGGCTGGTGGTGGGCCGACCCGGCGGCCGGCTATGTGCTGCTCTACTACGCCGCCCGCGAGGTCCGCGAGATCTTCTTCGACGAGCACTGATCACGCTCAGGACGGGCGGTCGTCAAACTTCGATGAGACAGACCGCGACCAGTCAAACTCCGCTGAGACTGGTGAAACTTCGCTGCGACGGGTCAGGCACCTTGATGCCCGCCCCGGGGCGGGCATCAAGGTGTTCGCCCTATCCTTACCAATACTTTGACCTGGGGCGTTATCTCGCCGTGACCGGTCTACCAAGGTATCGGCGGGACGTCCGGGGCAGCTGCCAAGGTATCGCCCGCCCGTCCCCAGGACAGGCATCAAGGCATCGGCGGGGCGCGGCCGGGTGCGGATCCGGTCACGCGTACAATTCCCTGCCGTCCCTCCTCCTGCCGGACCGGGCGGCCGCCGCCGCCGGCGAGCGACGGCCCTACCGCCAGCGCGACCCGCCGCCAGGCGGTCGCGCACCCGGTGCTGGTCCGGCCGGAGCGGGTCACGGCAGGGGCGTCGCGTGCAGGCAGGTGTGCCGGCCGGCCCCGGGCGCGGCGTCCAGCGGCCGGGCCACGCCCGCCCGGATCTCCACCCGGAACGTGCCCGCCTCGTCGGTGTAAACCGGCGCCCCGTCCGCGGTCCGCTCGCCCGTGGCGTGGACGACGACGACCTCCGGGGGCGCGTGCCCGCCCGGGGCGCCGGGCAAGGTGACCGCATACCGCGCCGGCATGTCCATGGGTGCGTTCCTGGTGCAGCGCCCGTCTGGGCGGCGGGTTCACTGGCGGCCGCCGTACACCCAGGTGGTCTCCTTTTCCGGTGCGTCGCCGCAGTCGACGCGGACCAGGGAGTCCATCAGCTTCTGGTGGGCCCTTCTGGTGCTTGCGCTCGCGAACAGGCGCTTACCAGCGGCAGGTGGCGCGGGCTGCCGAGGCGGCGACGCTGTAGGTGTCTCCGCCGCGGGCGGGCTTGTTGGACAGGATGACACTGAACCAGCCGTCAGTGGGGATGGGCCAGGCGCCGAGAGACCTCCACTGCCCGCGGGCTGCGACCTGGTCGACAGGGTCCGGGTTGTAGAGGTGGGGGTAGCTGTCCTGTCGCGGGTCGAGGGCGTAGTAGGCGAGGCCTGCGGCCTGGGTGGTGTTGGGGATGTAGACATCAATGGTGCAGGTTCCGGAGCCGATGCGTCCGGTGTTGAACTGCCAGAAGGCGCCGCCGTCCGCGTGCCCGGCCTCCGGGGAGACCTGGGCTGTCAGCGCGTTGCCGTGGCAGCCGTCGGCTGCCAGGCCGCCGTTCGATGTCTTGAAAATCGGGTCCGCGTAGAACCACTCCGCGTCGCAGCCCGGTCCGTGCACCGCGCTGAAGCGCACCGGCAGCGTGGCGGGCGTGCTCTGGCCGCCTGGTGCCGCCGTCGCCTGCGGGTTGCCGCCGCCCGGCTGTTGCCCTCCGTTCGCGCCGCCTGTAGCCGCGGTACCACCCGCAGCGGCGGAGCCTGCCGCGCCGGTACCCCCGTTCCCGTTTCCTGCGGATGTCCCTGTCGAGGGCCGACCGGGGGCAGGGAGCTGGCCGCCGGCCGCTCCCGCGCCGATTCCACCCGGGGCGCCCTGTCCGCTGCCAGGCTGCTCGGCGGCTGGGCCCGGTACCGGGGTGGCGTCGGTGGCCGTTGTGGAGGGAGCCGTGGGCGGTATCGGGGGCGCCGTGGCAGGTACCATCGAACCCGTCCCCGGGGCCGGGGCGTCTGCGGAGGGCGGTGCCGTCACGGCTTGGTGTCCGCCTTGGGTGGGAGGGCTGTCGAAGTTCCAGGGCTGCAGTACCACCACGCTGGTGGTGGAGACGACGACCACCGCGATGACCGCGACCATCGGCACCCGCCCGCGCCACCACCGCCGCTTGTCACTCTGCGGTGATGGCCCCGGTTCGGCGGTCGGCGGTGCGGCGGGCTTCGGAGCTTCCGCCAGTGCGCCCGGTGCCGAACTCTCGCCCGGCTCCTCGTCGTTTTCCGGCAGCGGTGGCCCGGGCGGCGTGCCGGTCTCGGTTCCGCACGCGGGCGCCAGGTCGCCGTTGTCCACGGCCTCCGCCTGCGAAGACCGGCCTGGAACCGGCTCCTGGTCCTTCTCCGCGGCCGGCTCCTCCGCCCTGGCATCCCGGACCGGCTCGGCGGAAGCGGGTCCGTCGTCAGCGGGGCTGCCCGTGCCCGCGACCTCCTCCTCCCCGTCTTCTGACGCACCGGCATCCGACAGGGTGCCGGGGAGAGCGGGAAGGCCTGCCTCCTTGGCCGCCTGGTAGGCCTCGCGCAGAACGAGGTAGCGCGTCACGTCCTGGGGTGTACCGCCGCAGCCGACGACGAAGTCCTTGACGGTCTGCTCCGAGGGCATGCTCTCCCCTCGAGTCGCCTGGGACAGGGTCTGCGCCCTGGCGTGGACCCCTTTCACCTCCTGCATGGTCCGATAGGTAGGCGATCCGGCCTGCTCGTGCAGATCTCTCAGAATCTGGGCGAACGCCTCCATCGGCCCTTTCGACGGATCGAGCGGCTTCGGCTTGCGTCCGCGTCGAGCCGGCTGTCCCCCACTGCCCATGAACCCCTCCCCGGGGTTTGACCATCGTTGCAGGTAACCGAATTGACTGTCACAGCTTGCCGATGGCTTTGACGCCGGTCAATTCAGTGGCCTGGAGGTCAACTCTTTTGCCTGGTTGCGTGAGTGACGGTCACTCAGACGGCCCCACCGGAGGACCTCCTCCGGCGGCACTCCCAACCCGTGAGGAGCCCTCCGGCATGTCCGCACGCAAACTCCGCGCCCTTCTCCTGGGCCTGCTCAGCCTGTTGGCTGCAGCTCTGATGCCAGCCGCGACCGCGCACGCGGACGGCATCGACCGCAACAACGACACCGCCAACTACAGCGGCGGCGCCCGTCTCCAGCGCGTCGAATGGTTTGGAAACATCCTTCCCCTCCCGCTCAGCCACTGCACCACCGGCTTCGGAGTGCACCGCAAGGGCGACAACAAGCGGTACTTGCTGACCGCCGGGCACTGCGGTCAGGTCGGGTCGAACTGGACCACCGCTGGGAACGTGCTCGCCAAGATCGGCACCATCGCCGAGAGGGGCACCGACCGGGATGTGGCGCTGATCGAGGCCCCGAGCTCGGCCCAGATCTACGACGGCGGCACCGGCGCCGACACCTTCAAGAAAACCGTGGTCGGCACCGCTAAGGTCACCAAGGGCGACAGCGTCTGCCTGTCCGGAAGCACCACCGGTACCCACTGCGGGCTCACCGTCGTCGGCTCCGGCCGGTACTTGAACTGGGGATGGCAGATTCAGCTGCGCGGTCCCAAGGGCGTCGTGGTGGCGAACCCCGGAGACAGCGGCGGTCCTGTCTTCAAACTCACCTCCAACCCGGACAACGTTCTGGCTGTTGGCACCATCACCGGGGGCACCGATGACGAGAAGAAGAATGGCAGGCTCGACAGCGATGGCTACCAGTACGTGTGGATCGCCTCCATCGCGGGCGCGCTGAATGCTTTCAACATCGAGGTCAACACGCCCAGCACCCCTGCCCCGACAACGGCCACGCCGGCCCCTGTACCCGACCCGGTACACCATGCCCTGGGAACCGTGACGCCGCCCCCGTCCTCCCCCGGTTCCCCCGCCATGGCGCAGACCTACTACACCCAGCGCCTCCAGGACGGCTTCCTCGTCAAGAGCAAGGACCGCCCTAACGGCCCCGAGGCCGAAAGCATCATCGGCAACGGCACCTCGGTCAACGTCGTCTGTGAAACCAACGGCCCCGCCGTCGACGGCTACCCCTACACCGTCTGGGACCGCCTCGACGACGGCACCTGGGTCTACGGCTACTACCTCACCACACCCGGCGACGGATTCACGCCTGCGCTCAAGCACTGCTGACCACGTCCCGCTCCCGTGCCCGGTCCGGCGCACCCCGCCGGACCGGGCACAGTCGCACCGCCCACCGAACCTCACGCCGCATCGCGGCCCGTCGGAGTCCGACGCGGCGCCACCAGGAGCCGCGCCGCTTCACCTCGGCGGCCGCGGCCTCGGCGACGGCCCGCTCGCGCTCGGTCTCCTCCCACACCCCCTGGCCGGCGGCGGCCCGGCAGCAGCCGGCGCGCAGCACGCCGTCATTCCAGGCCCGTTCCTTCTCGGCCCGCTGCTCATGGGCGAACTTCACCGAGCAGCGGGTGCAGGCCGGGCCGCGGCGCTCGTACTCCTCCCTCTCCTTCTCCCGGCGGCCTGCTGGGTAGGCAGTGGGCTTGTCGACCAGCGTGCCGGTGCTCTCGTTCTCACGGCCGGCCTCGACCAGGAGCAGCGGCACCTGCGTGCCCGGGTCGCGAGCACCAAGTCGGCGAACAGCGAGCGGCGTCCGGGCAGCACGTGCCCGGTGAAGAACGCCTTCGGTGCTGGGCCGGCTGGAGCGGGTCAGGGCAGGGGTGTCGCGTGCAGGCAGGTATGCCGGCCGGCCCCGGGCACGGCGTCCAGCGGCCGGGCCACGTCCGCCCGGATCTCCACCCGCAACGTGCCCGCCTCGTCGGCGTAGACCGGCGCCCCGCCTGCGGTCCACTCGCCCGTGGCGTGGACGACAACCACTTCCGGGGGCGCGTGCCCGCCCGGGGCGCCGGGCAAGGTGACCGCGTACCGCACAGGCGTGTCCACCGGGCTCACCCGGCTTCGGCGCCGACGTCGACGAGGGCGGCACGCACGCTCGGGCGAACCGTGAACAGCCCGTCGGTGCCGGTGATCTCCAGCAGACGGCGCGCCTGCGCGGTGGGAGCAGCCAACAGCAGCTCGACGGCGGCGGCCTGGGCCGCCAGGCGGGCACCGAGCAGGGCATTAACGCAGCTGGAGTCGCAGAAGCCCAGGCCGGCGAGGTCGACCACCAGCCGGGGCGGCCGCAGAGCCACCGCACGGCCGAGGGCTGCTTCCAGGCGCCGGCGCTGGTCCTGGCCGACATCCCCGTCAAGGCGCACGACCACGGCCCTGCCAGGCACGACGAAGGCGGAGATCCGCAGCGGCGGGGCGAGGACTCCGGGTCGGTGGGAGCGGAAGGAACGCTGGGTGGACATGAGCGGGCCCCTCCTGTCGTGAGGGAAGCTGTCCGCCTCCGAGCCTGCCCCTTTCGACCGGCTCCACGCCACCCCTCGCCGGGGCGCTGCCCCGGCGGGCTGACCGCTCAAACCGGCACCCGACTGTGTGACCGCACCGCCGCCTGCGCAAACCCGGCGCGCCGCGCCCGGTCCCCGGCACGGGCGTCGGCGACACTGACCGACAACCTGGTCACCGGCACCGAGGAAGGCCCGGCCCATGGACATCACGGTGCGCATCACACAGCAGGAGGAGGCCGACGCCCTGCTCTCCCGCAGCGTGCTCGCCCTGCTGGTGGGAGCTCTCCTGGACCGGCAGATCCCCTCCGACCAGGCGTTCGCAGCCCCGGCGACCATCGCACGGCGCCTGGGCTGCGAGGACCTGGACGCGAACCGGATCGCCTGGCACGACCCCGAGCACCTCGCCGCGCTCTTCGCCGCCCGGCCCGCCGTACACGCCTACCCCGCGGCCATGGCCCGGCGGGTCCAGGACCTGTGCCGACACCTCGTCACCCGCCACAACGGTCGGGCCGCCGCCGTATGGGAAGGCGCCGCCACCGGCCGCGACCTGTACCGGCGGATCAACGAGCTGCCCGGCTTCGGCCGCCAGAAAGCCCAGATCTTCGTCGCCCTCCTCGGCAAGCAGTACGGCGTGCAACCCGACGGCTGGCGCGCGGCCGCCGGTCCCTACGGCGAGGACGGAACCTTCCGATCCGTCGCCGACATCAATGGACTCGAGTCCCTGGAGAAAGTCCGCGCACACCGCCAGCAGGAACGCCGCGCCGCCAAGAACACCGCACCAGGCCACGGCACCTGACCTGCCCCGGGCCCACGGCCCCCGATCCGGCCTGGTCCACGACGCCGGTGGTCACCGCCGGGCCCAGGCCAGCGGATAAGCGGGTTCGTCCCAGGCCGTCCGGACGACCACGCCGCCCGGGGCAGGTGCTCGCTGGAGGTCCGGCAGCACCCCGCGATCGAGCGCTGCCTCTCCGGATATCCGCGACTGACAGCCGCCAAGTCCGTTTCGGGCCACGGGGCGCACGAGTGTTGCACCGTTGGACTGCGAGTCGGGCTGGTACAGGTCAACCGGAAGCCTCCTCCCGGGTTGGAAACCCTCCACCATGCCTTCGGGCTGCATGTCACTTGGGGGCTTTGCCGGTCTTGGCATCGATCACCACGAGCGATGTGGGACCGGATCCTGTGTTGGATGAGATGCTCACGTAGACAAAGCCGTCAGCGACGGTGTGGTGAAGTTTGAGCTTGCTTCCAAGCTCGGTTTGCCACTTCTGCTTGCCGGTTGCCGTATCGATGGCGACGAGGCTGTGGCTGGTGGTCACGTAGACGGTGCCATCAGCGGTTTGGGGGATGGAACCGGCCACGCTGGCAATTGGGCCGGTGGGCTCGTCCTCCGGAGAGAAGGTCCACTTGGTGGTGCCGGTGGCGGCGTTGAGTCCCATCACGGCGCTCATGTTCACCACGTATACGCCGTTGTCGTCGACGGCCGTCGGGGACAGGAAGCCGATGCCGGTCTCCCAAGCGGTCTCGTCGATGTGGCCGCGTTCCTTCACATAGATCTTGTCACGGCTACTGATGTAGATCTTTCCGCCAGGTCCGGGAGTCGGGGGGAGGACAGCGGCGGGATCTTCGATCCGCCATAGGTACGTGTGGGTGGAGACATCGAGTGCCATCACTCCGCCCTTGCCGCCGGCGGAAACGTAGACCATCCCGTCGATGACGGCGACGTCACCGCCGCCGTTGGTGCCGAAGTCCCACTTGTTCGTGCCTGTTGTGCCGTCCAGGGCGTGGAGTACGCCTTCCGGATCTGCGATGTAGACCGTTCCGTCGTCCGCGGCCGGCGCGAGCCCGGGCTGGGTGTTGTTCGCCGGCCGGGTGGCGAAGTCCCACTTCGGTTTCCCTGTCGCCGCGTCCAGCGCGTACATTCGGCCGCCGCCGGCGACGTACACCATGCCCGCGTCCACCGCTGGGGCCTTGGGCACGGGGCCCTTCGCGTCGAAGCGCCACTTCTGCTCGCCGGTGGCGGCGTCCACGGCGTACACCGCGCCTTCAGTGGTGCCCACGTAGGCGGTGCCGCCACTCACGGTTGTCCTGGTACTGATGTGGTCCTGCGGCGTGAAGCGCCACAGCTTCTGCGGCCCGTGTGCCAGCGTGGAAGAGTTTTCGGGACTCGCCGCCTGTGTGCTCGCGGCTGGTGGCAGCGCGTTCCCGCCTGGCTTCTCCCCTGCCTCACCGCTGCTGCAGGCCGCCAGGACGGTCATGGCCAGCAGCACGGTCCCTCGGATCAGCATCTGCCGATGATGTGTCATCATGATCAGACCTCTTCTCTGGTTGATGGATGCCGTAGTTTCTGTAGCGGCAAGCCCCACCCGGCCTCCGGGGTCCTGCGGACTCGCCGACGGCTCCGGCCGATCACCATCGGCAGTTGCCCGGGCCGCTCGTTGTTGTGTGGGCACGAGCCGGCTGCTCTCCCGGCCGCCGTGCCCTTGTCAGCGGGCGCCAGACCGTGATCTTCAGGGTGATGGACGAACTCGCCGAATCCTGCGGCGCGTAGCCGAGCACCTCGATCATGGCGACTTCACCGTGGTTGGAGCAGGCGCACACCTGCGCCCCCTTGGTGATGCGGTTCTGGTGGATGTACGTGGTGAATCGGGTATCGGCCCGGCGCAGGTCGGGCGAACCGGCCTGGCCCGCATCGAGGAGGACGAACCTGCCGTTCGAACCGGTGAAACCGTCCTGGTCCGCGCTTTCGAGGCCGACAGCGTAAAGCAGGTCGTACTGGTGGAGGCGCCCACGCTGAGGTCCATCGCTTCGAAGGCCGGCTCGCCCGCCCTCACCCGCAGCAACCGCAGCTCATACGCGAACGCCGCCAGCGGGCTCTGCGCCGGGTCGAGCGCCGTCAACTTGCGTCCGCGTTTTGCTGCCCCGCCTCCGCCATTGACCACGAGCCCCTCCCCAGGATGCCGTTCCCGCAGGTCATCGAATTGACTGTCACAGCTTGCCGACTACCTGAGAGTCAGTCAATTGTTGGGACTGGCAGTGAAATCCGCGCCCTGGTGACATGGGTGTCGGCCGAAGGACCACCGATCCCGGCCCCGCCCGGCGGACCCCGCCGGCTTCATCCACGCACTCACCAGGAGCTTCAGCATGTCCAGACTCGGACGACGCACGATCACGGCCCTGACTCGGTTGCGTCAGACCTGTCCGGGCGAGGTTGCGGCCGGTCGTTCAGCCCGCCGGAGGAGTTCCACCGCAGGGCCCAAGATCGTGGACGGCAATCCAGTGTTCGACGGTTGTGGTCTCCAGGCCAGCGTCGGCTGCGATGACTGGCATATCAACGCCGTGCTGCCACGCGATGACCACGGCTCGGCGCAAGTCCTCGGTGCGCACCTCCAAACCGGCCTGCCGGGCCTCGGCGGAGGCCATGTTCAGCGCGTCGGCGTCCTGGACGAGACGGTCGGCGGCGCTCCGCACGGCTTGGCGTGCAGCGTCCGTAACGTTGTCATCCGTCGTTTGAGAATGGTCGAGCTCGATCAGCACGTTCAGCGCAGCCGCCGCGGCCGCAGCCGCCGGCATCGACGCGTTGACCGCATCGAACGCCGCCTTCTGGTCCCCGTTCTGCCAGCACTGCAGAGCCTTCGCTGCCAGGTCTCGTAGTTCGGTGAGCTTCGTAAGGGCCGTAACCGGCGCCGGCTCATCGGCGGAAGGAACAGTCACACACTCATCGTTCCTCGCTCAGCCCACCCAACCAAGATCATCATTGGCCTGAAACGGCGGCCACGTCGGCGCCTGGTCGGAGGTGTCGTCATACCGAAGGCTCTGCCCGCCCCGCCCTGCGGCCGAACCCGGCCGCCACCCATTGAGGGCGGAACCCGAGGTGCAACAGCGTGTTACACTCCGGCTTCTCCCAGGGGTTCGCGCAGGTCAGGGCGCAACGCGGGGCTTGGCCAAGGCCTTCGTGTTGCGCGTGTTGCGCCCCGTGTTGCACTCGGGCGGGTCAGGTTCGGCGCCACCAGGAGCGGCGGCGCTTCGCCTCGGCCTCGGCGGCTTCGGCGGCAACCCGCTCGCGCTCGGCTTCCTCCCTGGCGTTCTGGTCAGCGGCGGCCTGGCGGCAGCCGGCACACAGCCCGTCGTCACCCCAGGTCCCGGCCCGCTCGCGCTCCGCCCACCGCTCGTCCGTGAACTTCACCGCGCAGCGGGTGCAGGCCGGACGGCGGCGCTCGTGCTCCTCCTCTCTCCTTCTCCCGGCGGGCCTGCTCAACGACGGCTCGCTCCTCGGTGAGCTGCCGGTCTCCGTCGGGGTTGTCGAGCGCGTCGGTGAGGGTGTGCCAGCCGGGGCGGCCGAATCGGCGCCAGATCGCCGCGTCGGCACCGCGGGCGCGCAGCAGCGGCAGGGTGGTGGCGACGACGGGCAGTGCCTGGTGGTAGTCGCGGGCGGTGACATCATGCTCCTGGTACAGCGGCGCGTACCAGAGTGCTTCGGAGGCGGCCTCCACCGCTTGGGCGCGGCGCAGCAGCCGGCGGTGGTCGGTCTTCTGTTTCTCCTTCTTCTGCTCGGGGGTGAGGGGCCCGGCGCCGGGGCGTGGTTTGCGTGTGCGGCCGGCTTCGAAGACCAGGGCGACCGGAGGCAGTCCCTCGCGGCCGGTGGCCGGGTAGAGGGTGGGCCAAAGGCGCAGGTCGTGGGTGCGGGCGCCGGGGCGGCGCAGCGAGGTCTCGAACTTGGTCTTCGTGGTGCCCTTCGCGGGGAGTTCGCACCAGGTGCGGTAGGTGGTGAGCTTGTCGACCAGCGTGCCGGTGCTCTCGTTCTCGCGGTCGACTTCGACCAGGAGCAGCGGCACGTCGGCGCCGGGGTCGCGCAGTACGAGGTCGGTGAACAGCGAGCGGCGGTGCGGGACTTTGTGCTCGACCTCGGTGGTGAACGCGGTCAGGTGGCCGATGCCAGCGCGGGCGAGGAGGCTGGCGGTGGCGATGACGTCCAGGGCGTGCTCGGAGTACGCCGCGGCCTTGCCGTCGCGCTCGGGGCGCAGCGCGGCGAGTTTCGTTCCGGCCGGGAGGAGGGCGGCGGCTTCGCGGTGGCCGGCCGCGGTCGGGGTCCACAGCTTGCGGTTGTCCGGCAGGCGCAGTTCCTCCCGTGCCCTCCCGGCGGCCTGAAGGTCGACCAGGGCGTCGCGGGTCGCCTTGTCGTTGCGCTGGCCCGGCAGGACCAGATGCCATAGCTCCCGGCCGGTGGCGCGCTGGAACAGGGCGAGCGACACCAGGACTCCCTTCCTGACCGGCTGTGTCGAACCCGCCTTCCATCGCACCTCGGCATCATGGGGAGACGGGTTGTCGCCACAGCTACGGCCCCCTTGTCCGGGGGCGTTGGCCTGCGGAAACGGGTCGCGTGGTTGTCGGGGGCATGGAGGTGGCGACGGAGGTGCCCGCGGAGGCGGCGCCGGGCGCCTTGTCCCGGCCGGGCGAGGCCTTCGCCGGTCGGCCCGGCGGGTGGTGGCCGGCGGCCTGGTCGCCGTCGTCCGGGTCGGGCCCGGCGGAGGCTGAGCTGTCGGTGGTGCTGTTCCGTGGTGGCTGGGCCGACGTCGACTACTTCGACGGCATGGACGGCGCCGGCGCCCTTCCGGCCTCGGGTATCGCTTCAGCTCGGGAGTTCGGCGTCCGGCTCGACGGCTGGGTGGCCCGTGTATTCGGTCCGCGTTCCTGTTCAGGTGAATCGAGCGTGTGAAGGGTTCTTCCTCGGCGTCTGTCGGCTGGAGCCGAGGAAGACCCCCGTTGTGTTCCTCAGCTGGCAGCTGCTGCTTGCTGTTCGGCGCGGGCGCGGGTGGTGGCGAGTCGGTAGGAGTCGGTGCCGGTCTCGATGATGTTGCCGCCGAAGGTGAGACGGTCGACGATGGCCGCGCAGAGGCGGGGGTCGGTGAAGGTCTTCTCACCGAAGGACTTGTTGGAGGCGATGGCGACGCTGTTCTTCCTGGCGCAGCGTAGCGTCGTTCACGGTCGGCAGGCATGGTTTCAGCAGTTCGCGTGGTTGACGGCGCGGCATGCTTCACAGGCGGCGCAGGATGGCGACGACCTTGCCGAGGATGGTCGCGGTGTCGCCGTTGATCGGCTCGTAGGCCGGGTTGTGGGGCATCAGCCAGATCCGGCCGTCCTCGCGCTTGAGCCGCTTGACGGTGGCCTCGCCGTCGATCATCGCGGCCACGATGTCGCCGTTCTCGGCGACCGGCTGGCGGCGCACGGTGACCCAGTCGCCGTCGCAGATGGCCGCCTCGATCATCGAGTCGCCGCGCACGGAACTCCTCACCGCTGCCTTCTGACATGGCAGGCCCGCCGGGGGCCCTCGCCGTGGGGCCTCGCCGCCGGTCAGGCGGAGCGCTCCCGGGTCCCGGCCCAGGCGGCGGCGAGGCCTTCCAGCGGCGGCAGTGCTTGTCCCCACGCCGCTTCGACAGTTGGCCGGGTGCTGTCGAGACGTTCGCGCAGGGGGACGCTCATGAGATGGTCGAGGATCCCGATCCGTTCTGGTGTTCCGGCTCGGAGCCGGGGCCCGTACCCGGTGAAATCGTTTTTGTACGCCACCTTCACCGCCCGCTGCGCGGTTCGTAGCCGGGCCAGGGGGCGGCCGGACCGCTCGGGGGTTCGGCCGGCCACTCGGTTCCACGGTGCGACCCCCGGCCACGCGAGCAGGTCGGGTTAGGCCAACACGGTGCCGCCGCTGCAACGGTCGCCTGGCCGACCATATTGCCGATGCCGCCGGCCGCCGCGGCGGCCTCGCCGACCTTCGCGGCGCAGCTGGCTGCCTGCGCCCGGCTCTGGGAGCAGGCGAGCGAGGCCGGGCCAGGGTGGGTGTGGGAGCGGCGCTGGCGCTCCTTCCCGCGGCTGCTGGTCGTCCTGGTCGGCACCACCGCCTCCGGGACGCGCCCAGTGGTGGCGGACCTGCGCCTGGCCGCCGAGGTATCCGGGGCCGCGTGGCCGGCCGGTCAGCTTCCGGGCTGGTCCGGGAGTCGGAGCTGTCCGCGGACGGTGGTGCGGTCGATGAGCGGACGGTCCCGGAGGGCGAGGATCTCGTTGGCCACGTCGACGATCACCGAAGGGTGTTCGTCGCCGTGCACCTCGATGCGGGCGGCGAGCAGTGTGGGCGGGACGGCTCCGGCGTCGAGGAGGACGCGCCATTCGTCTGCCCCGAGCCCAAGGTACTCCAGTGCGCTCAGGCCGGTGACCTCCAGCGGGTCGGCGAGCGTGCCGGGTTGGGCGGTGAGAGTGCGCAGTCTTGGCAGACCGACGACGGGGGCGAGGCTGAGCGGTGTGCCGCTGCGGCGAAAGATTCGCACGACTTCCAGGTCGGGGTGGGCAGCGGGTACGAGGTCGGTCAGCTGGTGGTGGTCACCGACCCACGCGGTGGCCGGCAGTCGCTGCCGGTCGCGGCTGGGCTGGTCACGCCTCTCGAACCCGTTCAGGACCAGCTCCGTCAACGATTCGCCGTACAGTTCGGCGCCGATATGCTGCTCGTGATCGATGAGGATGACCTGCCCAAGGTGTCCGCAAGGGCCGGGAGTCAAGTCGACGGCGAAGGTGTCGCCGCCGTTGCTGCCAAAGCCGATCCAGCCGGGCGAGCCGACCAGGCCCTGGACGGCGGCGTCGGACGGAGTGACGACCGCCTGGGCCGCAGCGTACTCCCACGGGCATGGTCTCAGGTCCGCGTCGAATATGAACAGGGCGTCCAGGGAGCAGAGTTCGCAGCCGACGGCCGCCTCGGCGGCCTGCTGCTCTGCGAAGTCGGCCTCCCAGTCCCCTGACCCGCCCGGTCCGGCCGGGCTCACCCTGGTCGCCCGGTAGAGCGCCTTGAGCTCCTCGGGCAGCGGGACGCCGAGTCGTACCTCCGTGGCGGCGATCTCCTCCTCCGTCACACCGACGGCGCCGGGCAGCCGCTCGCGCAGCGTCCGCTCCAACAGGTCCGGGTCCGCTGACGGCGCCGGCACCGCCCCGGGTGCCGGAGCGGGCAGGCGGCGCCAGGGTTCGGCGACAGAGTCGTTGACCAGGAGGAGCGTTCCGGGGCTCGGGTACTCGACCGCGGACTCCACCGCCGGGCTGGTGCCGAACACATGCAACACGGTCTGCCCGCCCGGCGAGACGTCCGCCCCGAACATCACCTCGCGGATGCCTACCTGCGCCAACGCGCGCTGCACTGGCGCCACGGCGCGGGTGACGTGCGTGCGGTCGGGGAACGCGACCGGTTCGCCTCGTGGTGGGAGCCGATCGGTCAGCGGGAGGCGCAGGGTCCATCCCGTCGACCTGACGGCTCCCCCCACGTGGCCGGTGCGGCCGGTGAGGCGGTCGGCATGCTCGGCTCGCAGGAGCGTCAGCAGCGGCTCCCAGGTGGCGAATGCGCGGAGCGCAGGCACAGGTGTTCTCCAAACGGTACGGCGGGGCGGCCCGCAGGCTGCGGTCCGCAGGACTGTACCGACCAGCGCCGACAGCCTCGCCGCACCCGCGCGACCCGGCTTCCGGCGACCGGCCGGAGGGCTGACCGCCGAACCCCGGAGGCTGCCGCGATTGGCCGTCTCGGCGGCGCAGGACGCGCGGTCCGACGGCGTACGCCATCGAGCCGAGGGCGAGGACGACGAGCGAACCTGGCACTGGCCGCGTACCAGGCCGGCGCGCCCGCGGCAGTCTTGACTATTGCTCCCGCCTCCACGCGGTAGTGGTTGTCGAGGGTGGGGTCGTGGGCGAGGGCTTCAAGCAGGCGCGCCCCCTCATCCCGGTACCCGTCCACCTGCATCACTGCCCGGGCCGCACGGTAGCGGGCCCTGGCTTCGAAGGCGGGCATGCTGGCGTGGCAGGTGAGCTGTCGGACGGTCGAGGCGGCGGGAAGATTGGTCCTGAGCCAAACCTGCCGCACGAGGAAGTCGCACGCGGGTTCTCCATCAGACGTACTGAGGACTTCCAGGCGCGCATTGGTCTCCACGCTGATCTGGTCGTGCGAGGTGAGGAGCTGGTCGAGGAGGAAGCCGAGGTAAGACGGTTCCTGGTTCCGCCAGGTACCGGAGTCGAACAGTTCGTGGAGGACCTGGCGGCGGGCCTGCTGGTCGCGGGTGGCATGGCGAGCGGCGTGGTACTCGAGGAAGGTCTGGTGGGGGAAGCCGAGGCCGTCCGCATGGTGGACCAGCAGGCCGGTGAGCCGCAGCAGATCCTCCAAGAACGCGTCCCAGCGTTCCGGGCGCAGCTTTCCGGGGCTGCGCACGGCCTGGTGTGAGGCCAGTGTCGTGGCGGCTGGGACCTGGTGGCCGGCGAGCCATTGGTGGGCGAGGTAGTCGATCAGTTCGGGCAGTTGTTCGTAGACCTGCCGTGCGGCCTCGTCGGCCTCCCTGCGCATCCGCAGGCTCTGGAGGCCTTCCACCAGGTGCTTGATCGCTTCTTCGTGGCTGTCTGCGACGTGCTTGCTCTGGTTGTTCTCGTAAACCAGATCGGCGAACGCTTCGTACACCGCGGTGCGGCCCTCGGGCAGCGGGTGTTCGGGCTCGGCGAGGTAGAGCTGGCACAGCATGAAGGCCATCAGCGGTGTGCGGGCCAGTTCGGCCAGGGAGGCACTGCGGAGCGCGCGGGTGAACTGCTGAGCGCGACCGGCGGCGTCCTCCTGCGGCCATCGGGTGCCGAAGTACTTTTCGGTGTACGTGTGCAGGTCATCGGCGGTAAAGGGCTGCAGGTCGTAGCGCGGCACTGTGTCGCCGAGGGCGCGATCGAGAACGTCGAGCTCGTTCTCGGTCAGGGGGCGGGTTGCCACCACGCACTGGTACAGCGGTGGGCTACCCGTGACGGCGTTGGCCAGCTTCTCCAACACGTCCCGGCGCTCCTGCGCGTTGGGAAGCTCGTCGAGGCCGTCGACGAGCAGCTGCCAGTGCGCCCCAGTGCACGGCCGCTGGAGGAAGCGCGCCTTGGCCAGTTCCGGGTACCGCCCGTATCGGCTGAGCTTTCGGGTGGCGGCGGAGAGCGCATCGGGTACCGACGTCTCCTCCCCGGCGAGAGAGCGCGCGCTCACCCAGACTGGGACTCCCGGAAAGGTCTTCCCCTTCCCGGTGGCATCGAGCCATTCACCGGCCGCATCGCGCAGTCGGGTGCGCAGCAGCGTGGACTTGCCACTTCCCGGCCCGGCAATGACCACACACGCCCGATCAGCCTTCCGGAACACCGCGTCGGCGGGCTCAGCCGCCGCGGCAAGTCCGTCTCCCGCAGTGGCGGCATCACCGCTGCGGGGCGCGGCATACCGTTCCCGGGACGTATGGCGGCTGCGCTGGCGCACGTAGACCTCGCCCAGGGAGGTCGGGCCGATCGGGCTGATTAACCCCGGATATGGGTGTTCCTCGGCGAACCGCCTAGGGTGCGTATCGGGTTGTGATCAATCTGTGGGATTCGCCCTCGCGACAGTTCCTGATCCGGTAGACCGTACTGTGTGACGCGAGCGCA
>NZ_JBIWNZ010000050.1:0-32409 GCF_044767505.1 Kitasatospora sp. NPDC101235 | reverse complement strand
CCGCGCTTCGGGTCCGCGAGCACGTACACGCCGGTGCCGACGTACGAGGTCGCGCCGGTGTTGGACTCACCGGTGGCGTACCAGAGCCGGCCGCCCTCGTCGAGGCTCAGGGTCCCGGTGGACAGCGTGGGCAGCTTGTCGGCGATCGGCTCCCAGTGCCCGCCGCCGGTGCGGGAGCGGAACACCCCACCGTTGGCGCCGCCCGCGTACACGTAGCCGTCGACGTCGGCCGCGAGGCCGGTGATCCGGCCCGTCACCAGGCCGGAGCCGCCACTGGAGTTGGAGTTGACGTCCCGGTAGCGCGGGTCGTCCGAGTTGTAGGGCTTGTCGGTGACGTGGTCCCAGGTGCCGCCGGTGCGCGGCATCGACTGCAACTGCGCCCAGGCCGCGCCGTAGGCGCCCGGCGCGACCACGCCGGGGGCGGTACGGGCCTCGGTGTACTGCGCAGTGCCCTCGGCGGAGTTCTCCGCCTCGTCCCCGCCCTCCCCGGCCTCCGTCTCGACCTTCGGGCTGAGGCTCGGGGCTGCGGTCGCACCGGCGGCGCTGCGGACCTTCTTGGCGTGCCCCTTCCCGATGTCCGCCTGATGCCGGACCTGCCATGGCTGCGGTTGCGGCGGCACCGACGGCGCGGCAAGCGCCTGGGTGCTGGTCAGTCCGATCACGGTGAGCGTGACGGCGCTCATGAGCAGCCGTCGGCGTTGCCTGGTGGGCACGGTGGCGATCCTCCCCTGGAGCCGGTCGCGCGGTCGCGCACACTCGGCGGAAACAGGGGGTCAGCCTGCTGGGCCCGCCAGGGCAGGGGGAAGGGCCCTACGGTAAGAAGTCGGTAATAGTCCTACGGTTTCGAACAGTTGGCATTCACCGAATGCCGGATCACCGCCACGTGGGCGGCCGACTCCGGCCGCTCGGGAGTGCGGCGCCGAACACAACCACGCGCGGCCGCACACCGTCACGCGCCGCCAGTCACCGTCACGAGTCGCCGGTCACCGCCCACGCGCCCTCCGCCAGAGCATGCGCGCCGAAGCGACCGGGTCGAAGGATCCCGGGCGGTCCCGGGTCAGCGGATAGCAGGCGAACCCGATCAGTGCCGCCGTGAAGTGGCCGATGCTGGTGTAGTCCCGGCTCTGCTGCACGCCCAGCCCGTAGACCACCAGCACTCCTGCCGCATACAGGTACCGCCAGGGCCGCACGATCAGGTAGGTGAGTACCGCGACCACTCCGGCCAACGCGTAGCTGACGCCGTAGTCCAGGGTGTAGACGGCCCTCGGCGGGGCCAGCCCGTGGTGGATCGCCCAGCCGAGCACGGCCTCGCTGAGGTAGGTGGCGCCGACGTGCGCGAGCGCCGCCACCGAGATCCAGCGCAGCGTGCCGAGCCATCGTTCGGCGGGCACGTGGAAGAGGTTGTACAGCAGGAAGTAGGACAGCCAGCCGCCGCCCGCGATCCACAAAGCGCTGGTCACCAGGACACTGACCGGGGAGACCTGGAGGTGGTGGAGGTTGGTCGAACGCCGCTGCAGGATGTGGTCGGCGGTCGCCGGATCGACGTGCCGGATCACCTGTGTGGTGACGAGCAGGATCGCCAGCCAGATGTAGGTGCCCGGCGCGCGCCGGACGTAGGCCCACACCGCGCGGGCGGCACGCGCCCACCAGGGCTGCCGGTGCGCCTCGGGCCGCCGGTGCGTCTCGGGCCCCCGGGCGGTGCTGCCGGCCATCGACGCCTCCTCGACATTCCTCCCCATCACCCTCACCCTCGCCCGGCCCCGCCGCCACCCGCCACGGCGTAGCCGCACGAGAGATCGCCTCCTTCCCGCACACCCCGCTCCGGGCCCGACGGCCTTCCGGCCGTTCGCGTACGCTGGCGCTCTGACCGTCCGGCCGCAGCCTCCCGGCCACGTACCGGGCGAGCCGGTCCCGGGAACCGCCGAGCAAGGGCACCAGGCACGATGAGCGATCGCCTCGCAACGAGGACACCGACCGACCCTGCTGCTTCCCGGCACCCGGCGCTGAGAGCCGCCGCCCGACTGCGGGTCACCACGGTGTACGTCCTGCTGCTGACCGTGACCGCCTCCTGGCTGGCGAGCCAGGGCCATGCCGAGCGGGCCCGGTTCGTCCGGCACAACAGCAGCAACGTCCACCACATGGAAGTGGAGACATGTACTAGCACATGCTGTGCCGCTAGCCTCTGGTCATGCAGATCCCCCGCCACACACCGAGCCCTCAGCGCGAACAGCTGAGGGCTTTCCTGTACGCCCGAGCCAGCCGGGACCTCAAGGGCCGGGGCAGCAGCACCACTGCCCAAATGACCGAGAACCGGCGCGAGGCCGAGGACCGCGGGTGGCTCGTCGTCGGCGAGTTCACCGACGACAACCGTTCAGCCTCGCGCTACGCCAAACGGGTCCGCACACACTTCGCCGACATGGTCGAGCGCGTCCGCGCAGGCGAGGCCGACGTCATCGTCACGTGGGAGAACAGCCGCCTGCAGCGCGACCTGGAGGTGTACGTCCAGATCCGCCAGCTCTGCATGGAGACCAGCACGCTGTGGTGCTACGGCGGCGACGTCTACGACATGCGCCGGCGGCAGGACCGCAAGAGGACTGCCCTCGATGCTGTCGCAAGCGAGGACGAGGTTGAGGTCATCCGTGACCGCAACTTGCGGACCGTCCGGCTCAACGCCGAGGCGATGCGCCCTCACGGCCGGGTGCTGACCGGCTACCAGCGCCGCTACGACCCCGATACCGGCGACCTGATCGACCAAGTCCCAGACCCCGTCTGGGCGCCGATCGTCCGGAGGGTGTTCGCCGAGTTCGTCGGTGGTACCTCCCCGTACAGCATCGCCCGTGGGCTCAACCGCGACGGCATCCGCACGTCCACCGGGAAGGAGTGGCGCGAGGGCGGCATCCTCGCCATCCTCGCCCGGCCCACGTACGCCGGCTACCGCGTGTTCCAGGGCGAGATCATTGGAAAGGCAGGCTGGGATCCGCTCATCGACGACCTCACGTGGCAGCAGACCAAGGCCATCCTGGCTGACCCGGAACGGCGGCGCACGCGCAGCTCGACCGTCGTTCATCTGCTGGTTGGGATCGCCCGTTGCGGTGTCTGCACGGGGCCCCTACGAGCCGTAGACAGCCCGGAGGGACTCAAGTACGGGTGCCGCGATAATTTCTGCGTGGCCATCTTGGCTGAGGTGCTGGAGGCCTACGTCGAGTATCGCCTGCTCCACTGGCTTGCCAGCCCGGATGCCGCAGCCGCGTTCCAGGACCCGACGCGCTCCGCAGACGCCGATGCGGCGGTGGCGTTGGTCGCCAAGCTGACGGTCGAGCTGGACACCGCCCGCGCTGCGGCCAAGGCCGGCACGCTTAGCGTCGCGAGTCTGATCGCGGTCGAGGCCGGCCTGCTGCCTCGGCTGAGCGAGGCTCAGGCTGCCGCAGACGCCTTTACCGTCGCGTCACCGCTGCTCGTCAGCCTGATGGGCCGTGACGATGTCGACAAGCGGTGGCAGGCGCTGACGCTGGAGCAGAAGCGCTCTGTGCTGCGGGAAACCGCGGCAATCACGCTGAACCGTGCGACACGCAAGGGAGATTCCACCTTGCGGGAGGGCCGGATCGTGATGACGCTCGGGCCGCGGCGGCCTGGTCAGTCGTCGGATGCAGCGAGCATTGCGTCGCCAACGGGCTGACGTACCGGGAGACGAACGAGGACTCCGGTGGCAGGGGTCGGCGGCTCGTCCAATACTCCAGACTGCTGCAGCCGGAAAGCCATGTCGATGGCGTCTGCCTGGATGGAGAAACGTTCCTCCTCCAGCGCCACCCGCATTGCCCGCCGCTCCCTCACCAGCAAGTCCTGCACCGCCTTACGACTTCGGGCGAGATCACTACGCATGCGCTCGCGCTCTGAGGCAATGCCGGCCTGCGCGGCAATGGCCAGATCACGCTCCTCGGCGAGGGCGGCGCGTTCGATGGCGGTGTCGCGCAGGGCCCGGAGGACTACGTGGACACAGAGAACCATAGTAGAGACGATGAGGAGGGCGGACCCAGATATGGCCGCCCCTACCTGGTCAGTCACACTGCCCGCCCCCATGGCGATGAGCCCGGTCGCCGCACCGACCGACGCTGCCATCTGACTGACCTGCACGTGCACCACCCCTATGCTTCGGCCACTGCACCCCCACCACCATTGTTCTGCTGGGCCTGCCGCTCTCGGCGCAACCTGTCCACCATGGCGAGGAACATCTCGCGGTTGACCGGGTCCGTAATGCCGAGTTCAGCTGCCGCCTCGCTGGGGGTGATGGGTCGTGATCGTACAGCGGATTCCGGCCACTCGGGGAGAGATTCGGAAGAGACGACTCCGCCTCGCACTAGCAGCTCTCGGACGGGCACCCGGATAGCGCGGGCCAGGCCTTCGAACGAGGACGGTTCGATGGAGCGCTCACCGAGCAGGAATCTGCTGATGGTCGGCAGGCTGATGCCAGAGTCGCGGGCGAGCTGGGTCTTCCCTCCACCTCTAGGGCTGTCGATGTCGTAGCCAGCGCGGCGCGCGGCATCGGCAACGTAGTCGACGAACTGCTGCAGTCGGCCGGGGGGCAGTGCCCCGGGGCGGCTTCGGGGCGTCTTGGCATCCATGTGGTGCAGGTTAGCGTGCCAGCAGGCACACCAACCATTGCTTGCCGCATGGCAAGAATGCTGGTCAGCGCATTCAAGACAGGCACACGTCAGCCTGCCAGCGATTGAGAACGCATGTTCGATGGCGGTCTTCGGGAAACCTTTGCCAAGTTCGTGCTTGCTAGCAAGAACGTTACGGGGTAGCTTTCTTTCCAGAAGGCAAGCAGGACCCCTGACAAGACAGGAGGTGACATACGTGCCGACTCCGAAGTACCGCTTCGACATCGCCGCCTTCCGAGAGGCAGCCGCCCAGAAGGGCGACGCAACTGGGTACGCCATCGCCCAGCGCACTGGCCTCAGCGAGGGCGCCATCTCGCGCATCCTCAACGGCTACCGGCAGCCCAAGCTCGACTCCGCTGCCCATCTGGCCCACACCTACGGGGCCACGCTCGACGACCTTGTGCAGGTCGCCGCGTGACCCGTGAGCAGTGCGAACGCATCCTCGGCCCGGCTGGCATCGCGCTTGCGCTGAAAGACGCCGAGAGCGACCAGCCGCCGTCCGCCGAGCAGATCGCCCGACTCCGCGCGATCTTCGCCGGATCTGGCCGGAAGCAGTCGCACAGCAGCGCGCCCAACCGCGCTGCCGCCTGACCCCTCAGACGTGGGTCGGGCCCTCGCCGGGATGCCGCCCGAACGAGAGCCCTCGGCCCACCCGTGCGTCAAACGATCATCACGAAAGAGAGGTGGACCTGTGTCCATCTTGGCAGAGAACACCGAGCAGGTGTTGACCGAGTCTCGCACGATGCGCGCGGCGACGGTCGAGCGGACGGACGTCCTCACGAAGGTG
Organism: Kitasatospora sp. NPDC101235; assembly: GCF_044767505.1. NCBI lineage: Bacteria > Bacillati > Actinomycetota > Actinomycetes > Kitasatosporales > Streptomycetaceae > Kitasatospora > Kitasatospora sp. NPDC101235. The sequence continues at coordinate 26,964 of NZ_JBIWNZ010000050.1, read as the reverse complement.
AAGGCACTCGCCCTGCTCCCGGACGGCGTGCACGCGACGACCGAGTTGGTCGCCGGCTTCTACGAGGTCGGCACCGAGACCATCAAGTCCCTGGTCAAGGACCACCGCGCGGAGCTCGTCGAGAACGGGTACCGCGTGTTGTCGGGCCAGGAACTGAGGTCCCTGAAGGACCTCTGTGGCATCGAGTCGCAGTCCCGGGCCCTGGCGCTGTTCACCCGGAGGACGATCCTGAACGTTGGCCAGCTGCTGACGGGTTCGGACGTCGCGCACCGGGTGCGTGAGTACCTGCTGAACGTCGAGGCGTCCGCGACGACCGTGGCCCGGACGGAGGCGGTCGACCGGGCGGAGCTCGCGGCCCTGCAAATGAGGGTGCTGGCCGCGGCCGGCGGGATCGTCGACGCGAAGTGGCTGGAGCTGAAGGCCAGGCACGTGGCGGCGCGGGCGTTGGGCGAGGAGCCGGAGGTGGCTCCGGAGGGCCGGCCGCTGTACGTGCCGGACTTCCTGCGCGGCAAGGGCCTGAAGAAGGCCGACATCCTGAGCGTCCAGTCGTGGTTCGGCCGGCGTGCGGCGGCGCTGTACGAGGCGGAGCACGGCGAGCGACCCGGAACGCGCACTGAGGACACGGCACGCGGTTCGGTCCGGGAGACGGTGGCGTGGACGTACGCCGCCCTGCCGGTTTTCGAGGAGGTCTGGGACCGCTACTACGCGGCCCAGTTCCCGCAGGCCCCGGCCCAGCTGAGCATCACCGGCGGTGCGGCGTGACTGAGCAGGGGCTGAACGTGCTGATCGACGCGCTGGTCGAGGAGTTGACCGTGCCGGTTGCGGTGCTGGTCATCGACGACCCGTGGTTGGACGAGGCGGTGCTGACCCGGCTGGACGGGCCGTTGCCGGAGCTGCCGGCGTGGTCGCCGCAGACCGTGGCGTTGGTCGAGGAGTTCGAGGCGATGGGTGGTGCCCGATGAGTGCCCCGCTGGTGGATGTGTCGGTGCTGCAGTGGCTGCCGGCCGTGTCGGTGGACGTGGCCGCGGTGCGCGATGCGGTGGCCGGCCTGCTGGCCCGGGTGCCGGGTTCGGTGGAGTCGGTGGACGTGTCGCCGGACGGCCGACTGGTGTCGCTGCAGGTGGCCTCGGTGGCTGCGCTGTCGGCCTGGTCCGACCTGTTCGGCCGCGCCTCGGGTGGCACGTCGTCGCGGAACGGTGGCGGGATGGCCTGGTTCCTGGGGTTGCCGCCGCTGGCGGAGCTGCCCGGGATGCGTGTCGAGTTGACCGCGGTGTCCGGCGAGTTCGAGGTGTTGCCGCGTACGGCGTTGGTGCGGGCGATGTGTCCGTGGATGCCGCGCCGGTGGGCGATTGAGGACCGCGAGGCCGCGGCCTGGGCGGGGGTGGCGGCGTGATGGCGGCTGACCTGCCGGTGCGCCGGCCGATGAAGGCCGAGGTGCCGCTGTTGGAGCGCTTCATGGACACCTACGGGGATGACCCGCGGGACTGGCCGGAGGACGTGGATCTCCGTTACGCGGCCGAGGTTGCGGCTCTGCGGGAGAAGTGGCTGCGAGGTGAGGTGCAGTGACCGGCCCGGAGCACTACCGCGAGGCAACGCGGCTGGCCCAGATGGTCAAGCAGCACCCGGACTCCAGCGACGCCGTGGCGCTCGCCACCGTCGCCCAGGCGCACGCGACGCTCGCGCTCGCCGCCGCGACCGCGCTGATCAACGAGGAGTCGTACAGCAACGCCGAGTACGTGGCGTGGCAGCAAGTGGCCGGCCAGCCCAATGGCGGTGCCTGATGCTCGCTTCCCTGATCGCCCTGTCTGTCAGCGCGTTCACGCTGCTGCTGTTGCTGGACTGGTCGGCCCGTCGCCGGGTGCGTTCGGTGCGGGCGGCCGAGGTGACGCCGGAGCAGATCCGCTATGTGGCCTCCCGCAGCAAGGAGGGCGACCAGTGAGCACCTCTGTGTGCCGCTGCGACGAGCCTGATGCCGACCCGTACGAGTGCGAGGCCGACGACTGCTCCGGCTACTTCTCGGAGCTCAGTCCCTTCGCCGGAGCGCGGCCCGTCAACGAACGCAGTGCCGAGGTTTCCCGGCGCTGCCCAGTCTGCGACTGGCCCACGACCGTATGGCACGTGGACGACGGGTCGGCCGAGGCGGAGCTGCACGGCCACGTCCAGAGCGTCCACGGCGGCAGCTATGAGCCCGGGGATGGTGGCCGGTGATCCGCCGCCTCCGCGACCTCGCCACCCTGCGCATCGTACGCGTCACCTGGCCGTACCCGGCCCTGGAGCTCGTCCGGCCCGACGGCCGCGGCTGGCTCCTCCTCCCCCTGAACTACCGCACGAAGGACGACCGATGACCGTCACCGAGCTGCCGGGGCTGTCCGCCCCGGCCGCCGGGCCCATCATCACCGAGCCCGGCATCTACGACCTCACCAACGCCGAGTACCACGCTGACCCGGTTCCGGGTGGCTCCCTCTCCTCGACTGGTGCCCGCCGACTTCTGGCGCCCAGTTGCCCGGCCCTGTTCCAGCACGAACGCACCCACGGCCAGAAGTCGCGGAAGGTGTTCGACTTCGGGAGCGCCGCCCACATGACGGTGCTCGGCGCGGGCCCGGAGTTGGTGCGGATCGACGCGGACGAGTGGCGGACCAACGCGGTCAAGGCCCAGGTTGCCGAGGTCCGCGAGCGGGGTGCGATCCCGCTGAAGCCGGCCGAGTGGGCCCAGGTCCACGCCATGGCCGATGCGATCCGCCGACACCCGGTGGCGTCCCGCCTGTTCGCCCCCGGCAGTGGCCAGCCGGAGCAGTCCCTGTTCTGGGTCGACCAGGCTACTGGTGTGTGGCGGCGGTGCCGTCCGGACTGGCTGCCGTACCCGACGGGCGGCCGGCTGATCGTCCCGGACTACAAGACGTGCCTGTCGGCGGACCCGCGGTCGATCGAGCGGGCGGTGTACGACCACGGCTACTACCAGCAGGACCCGTGGTACGTGGACGGGATCCGGGCGGTGCTCGGCGTCGAGGACGTCGTCATGGTCTTCGTCTTCCAGGAGAAGACCGCCCCGTACCTGATCCACATCGTGCAACTCGACCTGGTCGCGATCCGGGCCGGCCGCCGCCGCAACCGCGAGGCCCTGGCCATCTACCAGCAGTGCACCGCCGCCGGGCAGTGGCCCGGCTACTCCGACCGCGTCGAGATCGTCTCCCTGCCCGCCTGGGCCGAGAAGCAGGAGTCTGCAAAGTGAGCAACCCCGTCGAGCAGTACATGCCCGCGGCCCCGACCCGGATTGGGCAGGGCACCGCGGTGGAGCAGTCCCGCGCCGTTGCCGAGGTTCAGGCGGCGATCGTTGTCGCCCAGCAGTGCCCGCGGAACCTGAACGCGGCGGTCGAGGAGATGCGCCAGTCCTGCAAGAACTACACGCTCGCCCAGCGGTCGACCTTCCGGTTCTCCCGCGGTGGCAGCACCGTGAACGGCCCGTCGATCCACCTGGCCCGTGAGCTGGCCCGCTGCTGGGGCAACATCCAGTACGGCCTGACCGAGCTCCGCCGCGACGACGTGGCTGGCGAGTCGGAGATGCAGGCGTGGGCGTGGGACGTCCAGACGAACACCCGCAACGCCTCGACGTTCATCGTGCCGCACAAGCGGGACACGAAGGACGGCGCGAAGACGCTGACGGACATGCGGGACATCTACGAGAACAACGCCAACAACGGCGCCCGCAGGGTCAGGGAGGCCATCTTCGCGGTGCTGCCCGCGTGGTACATCGAGGATGCCAAGGGGCTGTGCGCGCAGACGCTAAAGGACGGCGGCGGTCAGCCGCTTGCCCAGCGCATCGCCGACGCCCGCGCCGCGTACGAGGCCGGTGGCATCACCCTCGACCAGCTGGAGCAGAAGATCGGCCGTCCGGCCGGGAAGTGGACGGCCCACGACGTTGCCCAGCTCCAGGTGATCTACAACTCCATCGACCGCGGTGAGGTCACCCGCGAGGACGAGTTCCCGGCGCTGCGGGTCACCGTCGAGGAGATCCCCGCACCGCAGCAGGCCGCTGCCGAGCAGGTCGCGCAGGCCGGGGGTGCCGAGTGAGCTGGCACACTAGCCGCCTCGCGGCCTTCGACACCGAGACCAGCGGCGTCGATGTCGAGCAGGACCGGATTGTCACCGCCGCCGTGCTGCTGGTCGGCGGCGGCCGGGCCACCGAGACGCACACGTGGCTGGCCAACCCCGGGGTGGAAATCCCGGAGTCCGCCAGCGCGGTGCACGGCATCACCACCGAGCGCGCCCGCATGGAGGGCCGACCGGCCGCCGAGGTCGTCACCCTGGTGTCCGCGCTGCTGGCCGAGCAGGTCGCCGCTGGCGCCCCGATCGTGGCCATGAACGCCCGCTTCGACGTCACCCTCCTCGACCGCGAGCTCGGCCGCCACGGGCTGCCGTCGCTGGCCGAGCAGGCCGGCCGCGAACCGCTGGTGATCGACCCGTACGTCATTGACAAGGCCGTCGACAAGTGGCGTAAGGGCCCGCGGAAGCTGCTCAACCTGGCCCACCACTATGGCGTCCGGCTCACCGCGGACGACGCGCACAACGCCGGTGCCGATGCCCTCGCGGCGGCCCGAATCGCGTACCGGCAGGCCGTGGTCTACCCCGAGCTGCAGGAGGGCGGCGCCGAGCTGCTGCACCTGCGACAGGCAACGTGGGCCCGCGAGCAGGCGATCGATCTGCAGGCCTACCTGCGGGAGAAGAACAACGACCCGAACCTCGTCATCGACGGCGCGTGGCCGCTGATCCCCCGGCAGGAGGTGGCGTCGTGATCATCACGCTCCGCGAGGGTGCCGAGCGCATTGACACGCCGCTCCGGTACCGGCCGCTGGCCGCCATCACCTCGGAGCCCACCACCGCGTCCGGCCTCGACATGGTCGCCGTGGAACGGGCCCTGACCGGCGAGGAACCTCGCCCGCAGCTCCAAATCCTGGAGGCCCACCTGGCCTGGTCGCTGATCACCAGCCCGCAGGCCGAGGCCCCGGACCGGCCCGTTGCGGCCCTGCTCGGGGTGACCGAGCGCACGATCGGCCGCTGGCGCAACGGCTACACCCGGGCCAGCACAACCCTCAGCGAGACGCCCGGAGGTGGCGACATGCAGCAGGACAGGTGGGAGGACCGGGCGGCGTGCCTCGGCCGGGACCTGGAGCAGTTCTTCCCCGTCGGGGACACCGGGAAGGCGGCGACCGGTGCATACCAGCAGGCGGTTCGTGTCTGCGAGGGGTGCCCAGTCCGTGTGCAGTGTCTGCGGTTCGCGATGCGGGCCGAGGGCTCGATGGCCAAGGCAACGCGGTCCGGTGTGTTCGGCGGGATGACGCCGGCCGAACGTCACGAGCTGCACCAGTACCGGGCTAAGGCCGCGGCGTGACGGCGTCCCGGTACAAGGACCCGGCGGACCGGGCGGAGGCGTACGGCGCTTCGCTGACGGCCACCGTGGTGCCGGAGATGGACCGGGAGAGCGCCCGCCGGTACGTCGCCGGGCACGCCCGCGACCTCGACGACGAGGCCCTGCTGCTGTCCGCCCTCGGCCTCGACCAGCCGGCGTGACCTGCGGCCAGTGGCTGCCTGCGGTGCGCGAGTACTGCGGGCAGCCCGCCCGGCCGTACATCCCGGGGCCGCGCTGCCCCAACCACACCCCGGCCGCGCAGGCCGGGCGCCCCGAACCACCAGACCCCCAGGAGAAGCGATGACCGAGGACGAGACCGTCACCCTGATCCAGCAGGCCATCGGCAGCGCTGTCCACGGTGACGTCGACACCGCAGCTCGTGCCCTCGAGACCCTTGGCGAGAACAGCAGCAACACCCGCATGTACGGGGTGTGCTGCGCGATCGCCACTGCCGGCGCCCGCACGCTTCGGCTGCTGTACGGCTCGCAGGCTCCGACGACCGACAACGGTGCCATGTGGGCGACGACCGAGCTCGCGCCCGGCGCGTTCGCGGCCGACCCGGCCGAGGCGTTCGCGATGCGGTTCCTCGTGGCCTACAGCAACGGCGACACGGACACCTGCCTGGCGTTGTTCGAGACCGCGCTGGCGGCGGGCGGCGAGCAGTACGTCGGCTCGGTGGTCGCCCTGCTGGCGGCGGTCGCGCGGCTGGTCCGACTCGCGCTGGACGAGAAGGCCGCCGGGCGCCTGCCGTCCTGACCCACCGTCTGCCTGGGGCGGGGCGACCCTGTCCCCCGCCCCAGGCCACCAACCCTCACCACCGAACTGCCATGAGAGGCCCGCCACATGCCGTGGTTCAAGATCGACGACAAGGCCCACAGCCACCCCAAGTGGCTGAAGGCTGGCAACGCGGCGATCGGCCTCTTCGTTCGCGCCGGCTCCTACTCGGCCCAGCACCTCACCGAGGGCATCGTTCCCGCCGCGGTCGCCCAGCTGTACGGCACCGCCCCGCAGGCCGCCAAGCTCGTCAAGGTCGGCCTGTGGCACGGCAGCCCGCACGACTGCCCCCGCTGCCCCCAGCCGCCCGCCGGCGACTACGTCATCCACGACTTCTTCGAGGACGGGCGGAACGTCACCAAGGCCAAGGACGAGGCGAACAAGAAGGCCGCCGCCGACCGGGCCGCGAAGAGCCGCGCGGCACGAAACGCGAACCAAAACGCCAACGAAAACGCTTCGAATCGTCCTCGTTTCGCCGACGAAAACGAAACGAATCGAGGCCGGAAAGAACCCCACTTTCAGGACTCCGCCGCAGGTCAGAACGGGTCGTCACACCGCACGCCTGCTAGCAGTGCTGCGGATGCCCATGCCACTACCACGCCTTACCCCGTTCTCTCCTTCGGAGAGAACGGGGCCCCTACTACTACGGAGCGGGCAGCGGCCTACCCGGACCGCCTGATCGACCTGAAGAAGGCCATCGCCGCCGCCGGAATCGCCGGCATCGAGTGGCGGCTGCGCGAATCGCAGTGGGAGTACACCCGCCAAGCCGTCGAACGCGTCGGCATCCCCGCGATGGTCGCCTACGCCGTCCGCTCCGCCCAGCTGAAGGGCATTCCGAACGGCGCCAGCGCCTGGGTCGACGGCTGGGCCTCGCTGGAAGCCATCCCCGAGAACGGCGTGACCTACCTGCCCGCCGTTGTCGGCCTGCCGTCAGCCCCCTCCCGTACCGACCAGAAGGTCGCAGGCGGCCTGTCCCTCGCCGCCCGCCTCGAAGCCGAGGAGAACGCCCGATGACCCCGTCCGAAGCCGCCAAGCTCCTCGCAGCCGCCGCCGCATTCGACGGCCGCGACGCCGAAAGCGAAGCCGCGGCACGCCTCTGGGCCGAAGCCCTCGCCGACGTCCCCGCCGACGCCGACACCTTCGCCTCCGTCACCCGCTACTACTCCACCCCGCCCGAGAACAGTGCCCGACGGAAGTGGTTGGAGCCCCACCACGTACGCACCATCCGCCAGGAGATCCGCGACGCCCGCATCCCCGACGGCGCGTTCACCTACCCCCTGCCCACCGGCAGTGAGACCGGCGCCGAGTTCGTCGTACGCCGCCGCCAGCAGATCGCCGCCATCGCCGACGGCCGCATCAACGCCGAGCCCATCAAGCAGCTCAAGGGCGGCCCCCACCCGTCCGTTGCCGACGCCCTTACCGGAGTTGGCCGCATGCCCGACCACGTCCGCGAAGCCCTCGCCGATGCCCTGCCCGGCCGCCGAGCCCGCGAAGAGGCCCGCCTCCGCGGTGACGCCGACGCCCTCGCCATTCCGTGCCCCTGGTGCCACGCCGGCACCAACGACCCCTGCAAGCGCCGCCGCGCCGCCAAGGGCGACAAGCCCGGCACCTGGTTCCACCGGACCAGCCCCCACCCCGGCCGGGTCGACGCCGCAGCCATAGCGGCCCGGGCATGCCCCAGCTGCCACGCCCCCATGGGTGTCCCGTGCGCCCATCCGGACGGCCGCTTCCACGACGGCGTCCACCCCGCCCGCCAGACCGCCCGCCCCGCCGCCTGAGGAGACCCCGATGCGCCGCCGACTTCCTCAACCGCGCAGCCCCTACCGCATCACCCTCACCTGTGGATGCGCCGTCAAGGCCCGTATCCAACCGATTGGCAGCCACGTCACTTACGGATGCACCAGCGGCCTCCGCCACGGCTACTGGCTCCGCTGGACCGCTTGGACCGACACCGAGACCGGCCGCACCGGCACCAACGCCACCTGCCCCGCCGCCTGAGGAGACCACCGTGACCACCGAGGAGACCGCCCAATGAGCGCCTACCCGCACCGCTTGCGCCTCCACGGCGGCCGCAACTCCCACTCCGCGAAGCAGTTCGCTGCCAATCAACCCGACCTCGTCACCGCCTGCGGCTACCTCGCCAGCCCCCGGGACAAGCGCCTGCCCGACGACGCCCCGATCACCTGCCGGGCCCCCGAGTGCGCCGCTGTCGCGAAGGAGACCACCCGATGAGCACCCAGCCCGCCCCGCCGGCCGCGATCGCCACCCTGCGGACCGCCCTCGACAAGGCCACCCTCGTCGACGACAACCCCGCCTACATCCTCGGCAAGCTCCTCGGCGCCCTCAGCCGTGACGGCTGGCAGATCACGCCCGCCGACGCCAACCCGGAACCCACCACCCAGCCCCTCGACCTCAGCGACATCAAGGTCCGCCGAGCCTTCCGCGCCACCCTCGAAGACTTCATCGCCGACCTCGACTACGACATCCACAAGAACATTGAACGCGGCGAAGAGGACGGTCTGAACCGCTACGAGGAGACGACCGCCACCTTCATCGGGCTGCTGCAACACCACATCACCCACCCCACCACCGCCACCACCACCGCCACCGAGGAGGCCTGAGCCATGACCGAGCCCCTCGACCTCGACGCCATCCAGGCCCGACTCGACGCCGCCACCGACGGACCGTGGACCGTCGACGACAGCGAGATCGAAGCGGACATCATCGCCGCCTCCGCTTGGATCGCTCGCACCGACAACGAGTCCAGCGAGGACAGGGCCAACGCCGAGTTCATCGCCGCCGCCCGCACCGACGTCGAACAACTCCTCGCCCGGGTCCGGGAACTGGCGGCCGAGCGCGACCGCTACCGCACCGCCTGGTACTCCGCCAAGGCCCGCGCCAGTACAGCGCGCGAGCTTCTCGACATCACCGAACACGGCCGCGACTGCGCCGTCGAGGCCGTCGAGCAGCTCCAGGCCACGCTCAACGAGATGCCTCGGTGCGGCGCGCCCCACCCCGTCGTGGACGACGCCCGGTGCGACCTGATCATGCGGCACCCGGGCTGGCACGCCGGGCCGGTGGGCGCCTGGCCCGGCGCCCGGTTCCCGTGGCAGCGCGCCGACAGCTGGCCCACCACCCCGCAGGCGGACGCCCCCAGCGGCCCCGCACAGCCCGCCTACTGGCTCGCCCAGTACGACGGTGCCGATCCCACCCTGTGGACCACCGAGGCAGCCGCGCTCGACCACTGCGCCAGCCTCGCCCGCGCCGAGGGCCTCACCTCCTGGGACTGGACCCCCGAGGACGGCGCCCAGCAGATGATCCGCGTCCACCCCGACACGGACGCCCCTCTCAGTCGTGGCCCCGGGCGCGTCACCGAGATCCACCCCCAGACGGCCGAGGAAAGCCCCACGCGGCCCGCCTAACGGCCTGCCAGCCCCGCACCGGACCACGGACACCACGGGGGCGCGCCGAGCCCGTGACGCGCCCCCACAGCCCCGCTACACACACCCACCACGGAGACCCGCATGACCACCGCACGCCAGCGTCTGGAGAACCTTCTCCACGACTACCGCACCGAGACCGTCGGGTCGCTCCTCGACCAGCTCACCGCGGACGCCTACCGCACCGCCGCCGACGTCCTGGAGGTCGGCAACCCCGACCGCAGCCCCGAGTTCACCGAGGGCGTCGACTGGGCCGTCGAGACGCTCCGTTCCGCCGCCGACAAGACCGTCGGCGGTGCCCGGTGACCGACACCCCGCCGCCCCTCGACGCCGACCTCGACGAGCGCGAACGCCGCCTCCAAGCCGATGCCGAGGACGCCCGTCAGACCCTGAACCGCGCCCGCTCGCGCTACGACCAGATCTGCGAGGAACTGCGGGCCATCCGCATCGAGCGCCAGGAGCGCGCCGCCGCCCGCGCCACGACCAGCTGAGGAACCGCCATGGCCGAACGCCCGCACGGATTCACCCGCTACGTCACCGACGGCTGCCGCTGCTACACCTGCGGCTGGGCCCGCCACCAGTACCAGGTACGGCTCAACACCCTCAAGGCCAACGACCAGTGGCAGCCCTACGTCGACGCCGCCCCCGCCCGCACACACCTCCAGCAGCTCCAGGCGCAGGGGCTCGGTCTCCGCCGGATCCAGGAACTCAGCGGCGTGGACCGCGCCAGCCTCCAGAAGATCCTCCACGGCCGGTCGAAGATCCGCCCCGCAACCGCTCGGGCCATCCTCAGAACCCGCCCCGCCCTCAACGACTACGCCCCCGCCGCGATCATCGACGCCACCGGCACCACCCGCCGACTCCAGGCCCTTGTTGCGGCTGGCTGGCCGTTCGCCTACCTGGCCGCCCGGCTCGGTCGGACCCGCGGGAATTTTTCGTCGCTCCTGCGGCGGGCCCGCGTGCAGGCGCACACGGCGCGCGCCGTGTGCGACCTGTACGTCGAGTTGTGGCTCACGGACCCGGCCACCCGCGGTGCCGACCCGGAGGCTATGGCCAGGGCGCGTACCTGCGCCGCGTCGAACGACTGGGCACCGCCCGGCGCATGGGACGAGGACACCATCGACGACCCAGCCGCCGCCCCGGACTGGACCGGTGCCTGCGGCACCACTGCCGGCTACTCGGCCCACCAGCGCGCGGGCACCACCACGTGCCCGCCCTGCCGGGCCGCCCTCGCTGCCTACCGAGCCAACCGCAAGGCCACCGCGGCCGCCTGACCCCTGCCACCCCGACGCCGCCCGCAACCCGCGGGCGGCCCGACCGCCGAGGAGAACCCGTGCGTCGCATCTACCGCGACCCCGACGGCACCACCTGGATTGAGACCCGGCTTACCACCGGTGCCAGCCGCCTCCAGGAGGCCGAGCAGCAGCACGGCGCCTGGCTCCGGCACTACGGCGGCTGCGAAATCGAGATGCCCACCGCCGACCTCACGGCCTGGACCCGCATCACCGAGGACGACCGCATCACCCACCTCGAAAGCCTGCTCGCCCCGGTCCTCGCCCAGCTGCCCGAGCAGCAGGCCGCCCCCATCCGCGACGCGGTTGCCGCTCTGTACGACATCCCCGACGAATCGCACGCCGCCCGACTACGTGCACGCCGCGCACCCCGCTGACCCGCCCCGGCCTGCCGCACCCCGCGGCAGGCCCCATCCCGAGGAGACACCGTGACCAGCCAGCACCTGTGGGACATCGACCACCCGTACTACGGCGCAGAGGGCTACCCCAACGAGTGCGAGTCCTGGCAGGAGTTCGCCACCAACATCGCCCCGCACCTCGACCCCGACCTCAACCACCTCTACCGCTGGGACTGGCACACGCCGGGCCACCACCACTGGGAGGGCGAGGAGACGTTGGAGCTGTTCTTCATCATGCCGCGCAAGAGCAGCTGCATGTCGTACAGCATCCCGGTCGCCGAGACCGATGAGCCCGCCGTCCGCGAGTACCTGGCCAGCATGACCCGACACATTGCCGCACTTTGGGCCCCGATCCACCTCGACCCCGCCGCGTGACCGTCAACCCCGTGGCTGGTCCTGGCCGGCGCCCTCCTCGGCGCCGGCCTCGGGGCCGCACATGACCACCTGGACCGTCCTCGCCCTCTGCGGCCCGTCGGCCGCCCTCACCATCCTCTGGATCGCCGCCACCACCCACCCCGCGAGGCCCACCATGCCCGACCTCCCCGACGACCTCGGCGTCACCCCCGCCACCGGCACCCGGCCCGCCATTCTCTGGGCCCGCTACGGCAACACCACCGAGTTCTACGCCGTCCGCACTTCGCGGGCCGACACCGAGCCAGCCGACCACGAGGAGCCCCAGCCGTGACCATCCACGCCCAACCTGGTGCCCCGCTCACCGCTGCCGAGATCGAAGCCCTCAACTACGCGGCCAACGGCTACACCAGCGAGCAGACCGCCCGCCGCCTCGGCCTCAGCCGCAAGTCCATCCTCGACCGCACCGCCGCCGCCCGCCGCAAGCTCGGCGCGCACAGCACCACCCACGCCGTCGTCCTCGCCTACCGCACCGGCCAACTCGCCCTCGCCGCACCCAGGAGCGCCGCATGACCCGCACCGAAGCCCTCGACCTCGCCACTCAGTGGGCCAAATCCGCCCAAAGCTGCTACCGCCGAGCTGCCCGAGCCGACGACGACGCCCGCATCGCCGACACCGGACGCCCGCCCACCGACCACCCCAGCCCCAACGTCCGACACCTCATCCGCATTGCCGAAACCGAGTACCGGAGCAGCCAGATCGAGGCCGCCCTGGCCACCGCCTGGGCCGCAATCGCCGCCGCAGCACCCGAGGACGGACCCCAACTTCATATCCAGGTCGAGGAGCCCCAGCCGTGACCAGCGAGCACACCCCACGCCCCGGTCGTACCTGAGACACCACCGTGACCCGCGCCGAGGTGACCGTCCCCGACAACGCACCCGACCCCCAGGCGAACCGCGCCACACGTCGAGCCGCCGGCCCGCGGGTCACCATCCGGCAGGTGCCCACCCGCCGGCTCGTCCGAGCGTGCTCGGACTGTTACGAGATCGACCACCCCGCCCAGACCTGCCAGTCCGCCGCTGCCGAGCGCGCTGCGCTACGGCGGCTGTTGGACGACGCCACCAGCCGCATCGTGCGGGACTGGGACGACGGCTACGGCAACCCTGGTCCCGCATTCACCAGCCGCTGACGCCCGTACCACCAGAGAGGCACCCAATGACCCCCACACCCGAGCAGCTCGACCACCTCATCGGCCACACCGCCAACCGCGCGCTGAGCCCCGACGAACACGCCCTGCTCCGAGCCGGCGTCCAGCGACTTCGCGCAGCTCTCGCCGATGCCCTCAGCACCGCACTCGGCATCGCCCTCAACCACATCCCGGACGGCCCGCTGCCCACCGTTCTCACCGTCACACCGGGAGTCGGCCGTACGCCGTGGGGCGTCATCGTGCCCACCCCGGCCACCTGCGGCCCCGCCTGCTCCGAAGCCCACACCTACAACAACGGCTGCCAACTGGCCCCCAACGCCCGCTGACCAGCGGACCGGACCGGTTGACGGCCGCGCGCGCCACCGCCCCATGCATGACGAAGGGGCGCCCCCGAACCCACCACGGCCAGGGCGTTCCACGCGGTCCGATCACCATACCGCCCACGCACCACAGGAGACCGGCATGCTCCCCGTCCCGCACCTGGACCGCCTCCGCACCCAGCTTGGCCAGCTGCCCGAGCTGATCACGCTCGCCCATCTCGCCCTCGCCCCTGGCGCGGGCCGGCGTGGGGCCCGGGTCTCCGGCGCCACCCGCACCGCACCCCTCCCGTGCCGGGTGGACGTGCTGTCCCTCGTCGGCCCCACCGCGGCCGAGGCGGTGCACGACGACCACGGTGACCAGGACGACACCCCCGGCCTCGACCTTCTCGCGGGCTGGGCCCGGACCGTCCTCGAGGACCGGCAGCGCGCCAACGACTGGACCGGCTGGGCCCGGCCCGCGGGCTACGAGTGGGAGCGCACCGTCTCCGTCGCAGTGAAGCTGCTGCTGTTCCACCTCGACTGGGCCGCCGGCCGCCCGTACGCCCGCGACCTCGCCGACGAGATCGGCCGCCTCCACGGGCACCTGAACCGGGCCGTCGGCATGCCGATAGCGCCCCCGGCCCGGCGCATGGTCTGCCCCAGCTGCCACCTCATGACCGTCACCGTCCGGGCCGACGGCATGCGCGAGTGCAGCAGCATCGACTGCGGTTCGGTTCGCAGCGAGCAGGAGTACGCCGGCCGCGCCGAGCAGACCCTGGCCGAGCTCGCGGCAGCCTGAGGTCAGTCGCCCGCCGTCTCCTTCGGAACCGGCGGGCGTTCAGGCAGCTTCGCACCAGGGCGCCGGAGGTACCAGGCGACCAGAGCGCGGATGATCTCAGCGCGGTTTCGGACGCCGGCTCGTTCACCGAGATCGGTCCAGTCGTCGTCGCCGATGCGGACGACTCTGTTCGTAGTGTGACTGTCCTTCGCGCGACTGACCATGGCGCCAGGGTAGGGCGCGCATATGCATACGTCGACTACCTGCGCATTTCAGCCATCCGTCATGCATATGCACGGATGGGCTTGCTGTGCATATGCACATCGGCTAGCTTGTGCATATGCACATCGCCGACGAGAAGCCGGCCGAGACCGGCACGCCCAGCCCGCCCACGATCAAAAAGATCATCGGCGGCATCACCCTCTACGGCCCCCAGCTCGACAAGCTCCAACGGGCCACCGGCAGCGGATCCCGCTCTGCCGTCATCCGCCGCCTCATCGACCAGCACCTCTAACAAAACGGGCCCAGGCGTGGGGATCGCAGCCCCAGCCCAGGCCCTAGACCACCGGAGAAAGAACCTCCCATGGCCCACCAGAACGGTACCTTCCGCCGCACCAAGCAGGTACTGCAGGAACGCATCGTCCCGCATACCATCAACGGCGTCACCGAGATGGTCACCGAGAAGTACGCCACCGCCGTCCCCATTCCGCCCCGCGACTGGGACCACATCGTCCGCAGCGCCGTCACCGGAGCCACCGCCCTCACCGTCGCCGGCAGCATCGCCTGGTCCACCGCCAGCATCGGCGACCTCCTCTCCCGCACCGTCGACCCCTACATCGGCTACACCGCAGCCGGCGTCTTCGACCTCGCGTGGATCAGCTGCATGGCCCTGGAGTGGCTCGCCCGCTACGACCGCCGCAAGGCCAAGCTGCCGATGGTGGCCGGCCACGTCGCCCTCGTCCTCGCCATGGCCGCCGTCTGCACCCACGGAATCCTCCAAGGCGGCCACGGCGCAATCGTGATCGGCATCATCGGTGCGCTCGTCTCCGCCCTCGCCAAGGGCATGTGGACCATGACCATGCGGCACTTCAGCGTCGACCTCGACGACCGATCCCAGCAGTGGATCGAGGCCCGGTTCTCCGCCGCCCACGCCCGCCTCGCCACCGCCGCCGTGCACCGCGAACTCGCCCGTGTCGAAGGCGCCACCGCCAACATGCACGCCGCCTACGAGCTGCCCATCGCCGAAGCCGAGCTGACCGATGCCGACCGCGCCGCCGAGTACGCCCGCAGCCTCATGCCCGGCGCCACCGACGACGAACTCGCCGCCCAGCTCGCGGCGGCCGGCCTGGTCACCCCGCCGACCAGCACGCTGCTGTTCGATGACCACCACGGTGACCACCAGGACGACCACATGATGACCACCGTGGCCGCCGGACAGACGGTACGCGAGACGGTCACCTCGGTGGTCACCCCGGACCCCGCCAGCATGACCAGGTCCCAGCTGATTGCTGCCGCCCGGCGCCTGGACCGGCAGGCCCGCAAAGGGCGCTCCGCCCGGCCGGTCACCATTGGCACGCTCCAGCTTCAGCTCGGCCTCTCGCGCCGCGAAGCGACCGAGATCCGCAAGATCGTCGTCGGCGCCGAGTAGCGCCCTGTGCCCGCGCTTCTCTGGGCGGTCTCCGCCACGGTCGCCTACGCCGGCCTCTACCTCACCGCCGACAGCGACTCCCGTCCCACCCTGCGCCTGTACGGCGCCTACGCGCTCAGCGCACTCACGATCGCCCTCCTCATCTGGAGCTGACCCCATGAGCCTCTGGTCCAAGCTCACCGGCGGCCAGACCGCCGCCAGCACCACCTCGACCGGCCGCACCGCCCGCGAGCGGGCCCGCCGATCCGCCGAGATCCGCCGCATCGACACCGGCACAGCCTCGTGGCTCCGCCGCGGCGGCATCGGCCCCCGGAAGGACCGCTGATGACCACCATTCCGCCGCCCCCGAGCGAGCCGCCCACCGTCGGCATGCCCGACCCCGACCCCGAGCCCGAACCCGTGACCGAGTGGTGGCGCAAGAGCTGGCCGCCCATCCCGCCTCAGCACACCACCAAGCCTGCCGAGCCCGTCGACCTCCACAAGGACAACACCGACACCGAGGACCAGGCCGTCGAGGACGACGACCAGGAGCAGGCCGAGGCCGGCACCGCGGGGGAGAGCGACACCGCGCGACGGGTCTGGGTGTCCGAGTTCGCGGACGCCCTCGCCCAACGGCTTGGTGCCCGGATCGGCACGATCCTTACTGAGACGCCGGAGGAACGCGCCGAACGCGAGCGCGTCGAACACGAGGCCAAGTACGAGGCCAAGGGCGAGACCGAGCAGGAGCGCCGAAACCGTCACCGTCGCGAAGCCATCGTGCGGCGGCAGCGGGCCTCCATCCTGTGGCACCAGACCCCCAACGAGCGCACCCGCCGATTCCGCCGCTGGTGCATCCTCACCGCAGCCTCCGCGGCCGCCGGCTACCTCCTGCACCTGCCCCAGATCCTCACCGGCCTGCCGCTGCCGGTCGGCGTCGGGGCCGTGTTCCTCGGCTGGGTACTCGACCTCAAGATGCGCGGCGGCGGCCACGTCCGCGTCACCCAGGTCCGGGGCCCCGCCGTCCTCTACCTCTGCGCCGTCCGCGTCCCCCTCGCATCCGCTCTGCTCGCCCTCCTCGGCCTCACCCCCCTGTTCGCCCTCACCAACTGACCGGAGACCCACCATGCTCGGATCCTTCGGCGCAGGCGGCGTTCTGATCGTCGTCGCTCTCGCCCTCATCGCCCACAAGCGCGGCGGCGGCAAGTTCCAGCCCGTCAAGTCGCACCACGTCGTCTACTGGGGCATGGCCATCGGCATCGTCGCGGCCAGCGCGGGCACCGCCCTCCAGCAGATCAACCTGCTCGGCAGCGAGTTCTCCAAGACCCTCACCCAGCAGTCCGAGACCTTCGGCACCATCGGCCCGGCCGCCGTCGCCGCCGCCCTCGTCGGCATCGCCTTCTGGTTCAAGCCCACCTTCGCCAAGGACTTGCTGTGCGGGATCGCCGCCCCCGGCGTCCTCAGCGCCGCCGCCGGCATCTGGGCGGTCCCCATCAACATCAGCACCGCCCTCCTCCACTCCCTGGCCAGCTGATGAATAGCTACCTTGAGGACGCCCGCGCCCAGCACGTCGAAGCGCTGACCGCCTGGCGGGAGCGCCGCGCCGAGGCACTGAAAATCGAGGATCCCAATCAGCGTGCTGCCGCCCTGAAGACACTCCAGGGGGAGCGGCCCGCCCACCCCCTGGTGGATGGCATCTCGCTCACCGCCATCGGCCGCGGCAACCGCCGCCTGCTGGCCCCGTTGAAAACCCGCCACGCCAACGCCAAGGCCGAGCACGCCGAAGCCCTCGGCGCGTGGCGGGAGCGCCGGGCCAAGGCCCTGGAGATCAAGGACCCGGAACAGCGCGCCGCCGCCCTGGAGGAGATTGGCCGGGCCAAACCGACCAGTCCCGTCCTGGTCGCCACCGGGGCCGCGGTGGTCGCCACCGTCGTCGTCTGGCCGATGCTCCACGGCCACCGCGCCGCCATCGTCTCCGGCGCGCTCACCCTGTGGGTGCTCGTCGCCCTGGTTCTCGGCCAGACCACCCCCGAACAGCAACCGCCCGCCGAGAAGGCCGAGGAGGACACCTCCAAAGCCGGCGACCAGGAACCTGACGGGGAGGCCGAGGAAGAGCCCGATGAGACCCTCCCGACCCCCGCCGAGACTCACGCCCTGACCGCCTCCCTGGCCACCGGCGGGACCTCCGTCCTCCTCACCCGGCTGGCCGCCGATCTGGGCGCCGCCCACCCCCTCTGGAAGGCCTCCACCAAGGCCATCCGGGCCCTCCTCGCACAGGCCAGTATCCCGGTCCGCGAAGGGGTGCGCACCCCCGACGGCAACGGGCCCGGCGTCCACCACGAGGACGTGCCCCCGCTCCCCTCCCCCTCTCGGACCGCCCCTCTCGCCGACGTTGTTGCCAACGTTGGCGCAGGTCAAAGTGCCAACACCAACACCAACAACACCGAAGAGTGGTCCACCCAAGAGGGGCGCGTCATGCGCGCCGACCCCGAGAACCCCGCCCGGACGATCATCGTCAGCCGCGCCCCCGCCGCCTGATCCACTCCCACCCCGCCCACCACCTGGAGACCACCATGCCGGACACCGCCAAGACCGTCATCGCCCGCTACCAGACCGTCGGCGGAGCCACCGTCGACCTCACGCCCGAGCCCCGCGGCATCCGCGCCACGTGCACCGGATGCCCCAACACCAACTGGCTCTCCCACTACGACCTGTGCTCCAACACGGCGGACCGGGCCTGGGCCACCAACCGGGCCGTCGGCTGGGCCCAGCGCCACGCCGAAACCTGCCGTGCCATGCCGCTTGAGGCCTGACCCCAACCGATCAACACCCACACCGAGGACTACCGCCATGACCACCTACCAGTGGCCCAACAAGCTCATCCCCGAATTCACGCTGGAGGAGCTGATCGCAGCTCTCCAGGCAGCCGAGCGGGGCGACCAGAAGATGAACCCCGCCGTGGTCGAGAGCTGCCGCCGCGAGTGGGAGCGCCGCCACGGACTGTCCGAGGACGAGGCCTGACCACCCGCCACCCGTAACTGCTGAACCCCAAGGAGAGCCACATGACCAAGACCGAAGCCATCGCGGCTGCCGCCCGTGAGGTCCTCGCCCACGGCGGACCCGACTGCCTCACCGACCGCAACATCGCCCTCCGTGCCGTGGACAACGCCATGGCCATGGGTGTCACCGAGGACGAGATCCTCGCCGCGGCAATCGCCGCCGCCGAAGGCCGGCTCACCCAGCTCCAGCACGCGTTCATCGACGAGGCGCACGACCGCGGCAAGCGCCACACCCTCGCCCACCAGATCCGCAAGACCCGCGACGAGATCGCCCGGCTGTACGAGCTCCTGCCGGCCTGACCACACCCCGGGGCGGCCGTCACAGCCTGCCAGCATCGCCGGCCGCCCCGGGCCCCTCGCCACCCACCAACGAGCACGAGGAGACGCCCATCATGGACTACGCCAACGGAAACGGACAGCAGCCCGACCAGCAGCCCGAGCCGATCATCATCGAGCGCGGCAGCGGCATCAGCGTCGAGTGGCCCCAGCCCACGCCGCAGCCCCAGCCCGAGAGCTGAGGACGACATGAGCAACCACGAGTTCGAGGTCGAGATGCTCGACCAGATCATCACTGCGGTGAAGGCCGGTGACAGGGCCAAGACCACCCGCCTGGTAGACCGCCTGCTGCGGGAAAGCACCGACCCGGCCGCCACCGAAGCCCGCATCCAGCAAGCGATCCGCGACGCCCGCTGACCGACCCGCCCGCCCCGGCACTACCCGGGACGGGCGTTCGCACGAGAGGATCAGGCCGTGGACAACACCACCGCCATCAACCCCGTCACACCGGCCGCCGAACGGCGCCAGCAACTCCTCGCTGCCATCCAGCGCGGCGGAGGTACCTGGAACCGGCAACGCGCCTGGCAGCTCTACCAGCCCCGGCCCGCCGAGAAGTTCGTCCGCACCGACCTCCAACACCTCTGCCGTGACGGACAGCTGGTTCGGGTGCGGCTCGGCGAGTACGAGGTAGCCCGATGACCGACAACCTGGTGACGTTCCTCCGCGCCCGCCTCGATGAGGACGAGCAGGCAGCCCGCGCGGCCACGCCCGGCCCGTGGACGGTGGACAGCGAGACGTATGCCGCGGCGATCCACGGCGCCGGGCATGCGGACGTGATCGCTGGCGGCCGGTGGGGCGGCGAGGCTTCGGTGTTCGAGTCGACTGAGGACGCGCTGCACATCGTCCGGCACGACCCGCCGCGGGTGCTGGCCGAGGTCGCCGCCAAGCGGCGCATCCTTGACCAGCACAGGGGACTCGAGAGTATGACCGGGCCTAACTGTTCAACGTGCTGCATTGAGAGCTGGCCGTGTCCGACCTTGCGCTTGCTGGCCCTGCCGTACGCCAACCACCCCGACTACCGGCCCGAATGGGCGCCCGGCGCCTGACATGGAGGAACCCGTGGACGCCAAGTATCCAAGCACGGCCGACCTTCGGTACGTCGGGGCTGAGCTTCACCTCGACCGGATCCGTGCGGACCTGGAACGCCAACTCGGCGCCACCTGGCGAGGACGGCTCGCCCTGCGGCTGACGCGCTTGCACTTGATCGCCGCCCGTCCTAACCTGAAACGCAGCAGGTAGCCCCTGCCCAGAAACAACTCGAAGGCCCCGACAGCCCACGCTGCGGGGCCTTCGTGCTGCCCGGGGAGGTGCTTGTGGCCCGCTACCCCAACCCGCCGCTTCATCAGATCCGGCCAGACGACCTCGCCAACCGAGCCGACACTGCCGCAGCCTTCGGGGTGAGTGAGAGCGCCGTGAAGTGGTGGGTCCACACCGGCCTGATCGAGGCCCTGCCCATACCCGGCGGACCGCACCTCTACCACCTGCCCACCGTCGCCAAGGCCGAGCACCGCACCTGGACCAACGGCGCCAACCGGCCCGCACGCGGCGGACGCCGACCCGGCTGGCAAGTCGGACAAGCCGCAGCCTGACCCGCCAACGACGGAGCCCCCGTGACCACACCCGCCCCGTACAGCCCCGACACCGCATGCGCCCTCGCCATCGGCGCCACCAGCCGCGGATGGGTCGAAGCACCCGACGACATCCCCTGGGACCACGACCTCGCCAGCTACAACACCCGCGCCGTCGAGCAACGCGCCACCACCCTCATTGCCGACCTGCGCGACAACCTGGCCGCCCTCCGCGCCGTCCTCGCACCGCCCACCGCCACCATGCGGATCCTGTGCGTCGGCGACAGCATCACCCAAGGCCTCGGCGCCGCCGCCGGCGCAAGCGGACAGATGGACGCCCACGGCAACGGCCTCGGCGGCCAGGGCTACCCGGCGTGGCTGACCGACTTCCTCGCCCGCCGCCGCATCGCCACCCAAATCACCAACATCTCCGAGGGCGGCAAGACCCTGCGGATCACCGCGCCCCGGGCACTCGCCGCCCTGCCGGCCGCCCAGCCCGACATCGTCCTCGTACACCTCGGCACCAACGACATCGGCACCGACACCGACGACTGGCAGAACCGCTACGGCACGTTCGTCGACCAGCTCCTCGCCTCCTCGCCAACCGTCCGCGTCGCCTGCGCCCGCCTCGCCCACTACCGCAACCCCGGGCTGGACGCCGGCACCGGACAGATCAATACCTGGGTCGACAACGTTGTTGCCGCACGGAAGGCCACCGGCCGGGTCGTTGCCGCCGATATGACCCCGATCAGCACCCACTGGACCGCCGACGGCACCCACCCCCTCGACGCCGCCTACCTCACCATGGCCAAGCAGTGGATCGGCGCCATCAACCCCTGGCTGCCGCAAGGCTGATCTCCGGAGAGGAGGCACCGTGCCAACTGCCCCGCCCTCCCGCTGCAGCGACCCAGCCTGCCGCGAACTCGCCACCAACCGCGGCCGATGCGACCAGCACCAGCCCGCACCCTGGGCCGGCCGCGCCAACAAAGCCCACCGCTACGGCATCAGCTCCGGCCGCTGGCGCACCCTCAAAGCCCGCGTCCACCGGCGGGACAACGGCTGCTGCTACCGCTGCGGCGCCGAACCACCAGACGACCCCGACGAACCCGGTCACGAGCTCGACCACATCGCCCCCGTCGCCGAAGGCGGAGCCGTTGAAGACCTCGACAACCTCGGCCTCATCTGCCCGCCCTGCCACCAGGCCAAGAGCAGGGCCGAAGCGGCCCGAGGCAACCAGAGGCGCCTCCAACAGCGACGTCACACCACGTGACAGCGATCACCAGGCGTCACCAACCCCCCAGGGGGTAGGGGTGTCCAGATCGCTAACCGCCCAGCTCAGGGGCCCGCCGCGGTTAACTCAGAAGACCTCCACTCAGAATCCGGTATAGGGGGTCTGCCATGGGTCGCATTGCTCAGCCGGCCGCCCTGAAGCTGCTGAAGGGCTCGGCGACTGGCCGGGACTCGGGTGGCCGGGAGGTCAGCACTGGGCCGGCGTTCCGGCGGATCGCTCCGAACCCTCCGTCCTGGCTAAGCACCGAGGCCGCGGACGAGTGGCGGCGGGTCGTGCCAGGCCTGACCCGGCTGGACATCCTGAAGGAGGAGGACCGGGCTGTCCTGGCGGCGTACTGCGAGACTTGGGCCACGTTCGTTGAGGCGATCCGGGTTCAGCACTCGGAGGGCCTGACCATCGAGGCGAAGCAGGGCACCCTCGCGCACCCCGCGGTCGGCATCGCCCGATCGGCGGCCCGGGAACTGCGCTCGTTCGCCGCCCACTTTGGGTTGACGCCGAGCACGGAACAGGCCCTGGCGAGGGGGGCCGACGATGGCAAGGCGGACGAGGACAACCCCTTCGCCTGAGCCGGACGCTCCGACGTTGCCGGGCGAGGCGGAGCTGGAGCGCCTCAAGCTGTCGCCCGAGGTCGCCTGGTACCTAGCCTCCCGTGGAATCCCGCTGCCGGACTGCCCACCGCTGGTGCAAACCCCGAGCCCCGGCGAGGCCTCGGGAGCGGTGTTCGACCCGGACCGGGTGGACCGGGTCCTGCGGGCCTTCGGGCTGCTGCGGCATACCCAAGGCCAGTGGGCCGGGCAGCCGCTGCGGCCGGACCCATGGCAGGTCGCCTACATCCTCGCGCCCGTGTTTGGCTGGGTTCGGTGGGATGAGGACGCCGATGCCTACGTGCGGATCGTCCGCACGCTGTACGTGGACGTGCCGCGCAAGAACGGCAAGTCCACCTTGTGCGGCGGCATCGCGATCTATCTGACCTGCGGCGACGGCGAGCCCGGAGCCCAGGTCGTTGCGGCTGCCACCTCCGAGCGGCAGGCCGGGTTCGTCTTCCAGCCGGTCAAGCAGTTGGCAGAGAAGGCCCCGCGGCTCAAGGGCCATGTCCAGGCCCTGAAGAAGAAGATCATTCACACCAGGACGGGCTCGTACTTCGAGGTCGTCTCCTCGGTCGCGGACGCCCAGCACGGCGCGAACCTGCACGGCGGGATCGTCGACGAGCTGCACGTCCACAAGACCGCCGACCTGGTCGAGACGATCGAGACCGGCACCGGCTCCCGCCGGCAGCCGCTGATCGCGATGATCACCACGGCGGACTCCGGGAAGCCGCACACGGTCTACTCCCGCAAGCGCGAGTACGCCGAGCAGCTCTCGCGCCGGGTGCTAACCGACCCGACGTTTTACGGCGTGGTGTGGGCCGCAGAGAAGGCTGACGACCCGCACGTCGAGGCCACATGGCGGAAGGCGAACCCCGGCTACGGCATCAGCCCGACCCGTGCCTACCTCTCCAAGGCCTCGGCGGAGGCGAAGCAGTCGCCGGCGGACCTGGCCAAGTACCTGCGCCTGCACTTGGGTCTGCGGACCAAGCAGGAGACAAAGTTCCTGACCATGGAGTCCTGGCGGGCGAACGCCGGGATGGTCGACGAGCAGGCGCTGGCCGGCCGGGAGGCATACGGCGGCCTCGACCTGGCGGCTACCTCCGACCTGCTGGCGCTGTGCTGGCTGTTCCCGGACGACGAGCGCGGCGGCTACGACGCGCTGTGGCGGCTGTGGACGCCGGAGGCCAACGTGGAGGCGCTGGACCGGCGTACGGCTGGCGCTGCGTCGGTGTGGGTCCGGCAGGGCCTGTTGCAGGCGACGCCGGGCAACGTGGCGGACTACGACTGGATCCAGGCCGCGATCGAGCGGGACCTGGACACCTTCGACGTCCGCTCGCTGGGCTACGACCCGTGGTCGGCGGTGCCGTTGACGAACGAGCTTCAGAAGCGCAACGCGCCGCTGGTGAAGGTTCGGCAGGGCTTCGTGACCTTGTCGCCGTCGCTCAAGGAGTTGCAGCGGCTGCTGCTGAAGGGCACCCCCGAGGCGCCGATGGTGCGGCACGGCGGGAACCCGGCGGTGGAGTGGATGGTCGACAACCTTGCCGCGTCGATGGACCCGGCGGGCAACGTCAAGCCGGACAAGGCCCGGTCGGCCGAGAAGATCGACGCCGTCTCGGCGCTGGTTACCGCCCTGTCCGAGGCCATGACCAGGCCGGAGCCGGTGCGGTCCGCGTACGAGGACGGCGCACTTGACGTCATGTGAGAAGGAGACCGCGGTGTTCTGGTGGCGGCGTACGGCGCTTCGTCGCCGGGTGGTGGTGAACCTCGCGGACAAGGCCTTCGCCGGGGTGCTGTGGGCCAAGCGCGGTCCGCTGCTGGTCCTGCGGGACGCCGAGCTGCTACAGGCCGGCATGCCCGCGGTCACCATGGACGGCGAGGTCGTCATCGAGCGGGCCCGGGTCGAGTTCATCCAGGTCGTGGCGGGGGGTGGCTGATGGCCTTCATCGTCTCCGCCGGCTCGCTCGACCTGGTGTCCCCGTTGCCGGTGTCGTCGATGCCGGTGCAGGTGCGGCTCGCGGACGGCGTGTATCGGGACTACTCGACGATGTACCGCACCCAGCCTCAGCTGCGGACGGTCATCTCCTTCCTGGCCCGCAACATTGCCCAGCTGGGCATCCACACCTTCCGCCGGGTATCCGACACCGACCGGGTGCGGCTCGGCGCGGCAGACAGCCAGCTGGCGGCCCTCATGGGCCGCCCATCGCCGACGATCACCCCGTACCGGCTGGTTGAGCGCCTGGTCGCCGACATCGGCCTGTACGACATCGCCTACTGGGCGAAGGTGAAGACCGACACTGGCCAACTGGCACTCGCTCCACTGCCGGCCGCCCGGGTCCGGCCCAAGGGCGACAACATCCTGACCCCGGCCTACTACGAGCTGTCCGGGGTTCGCGGCACGAAGCGCTTCGAGCCGGACGAGCTGGTCGTGTTCCACGGATACCACCCGGACGACCTGCGGATCGGCTGCTCGCCAGTCGAGGCCCTACGCACGATGCTCGCCGAAGAGTACGAGGCGACACGCTCACGCGAACAGATGTGGCGCAACGGCGGCCGACTGTCGGGAGTGCTGAAGCGTCCCGCCGGCGCCCCGGATTGGTCACCTGATGCGCGGGCCCGCTTCAAGGAGTCCTGGCGCTCGTTCAAGCAGGGCGGCGGCAGCGAAGGCGGAACGCCGGTCCTCGAGGACGGCATGGAGTACGAGACGGTCGACATTGACCCGCGTACCGCCTCCTACGTCGAGTCCCGCAAGCTGACCAGGGAGGAGTGCGCCGCGGCGTATCACATCCCGCTGCCGATGGTCGGCATCCTCGACCACGCCACGTTCTCCAACATCAAAGAGCAGCACCAGCAGCTCTACCAGGACACTCTCGGCCCGTGGCTGGAGATGATCACGCAGGAGATCATGCTCCAGCTGCTGCCTGACCTCGACGGCGAGGGCTCCGGCGTCTACGTCGAGTTCAACCTCGAAGCAAAGATGCGCGGCAGCTTCGAGGAGCAGGCCGCGGCGGCATCGACCGCGACGGGCGGGCCGTGGATGACCCGCAATGAGATCCGAGCTCGCAACAACTTGCCGTCCGTGCCGGGCGGCGACGAGCTGATCACCCCGTTGAACGTCACCACGGGAGGCCTCGCCTCCCCGCGGGATACCGCCCCCAAGACCCGCACACCTGCGGACCGGAAGTCCGGCCTGCCCAAGGGGATTGCCGGGTTCGACGCCGAACGGGACACGCTCGCCGCGAAGCTCCAGGCGATGTCGGCACGGCAGATGGACGCGGTACTGCGGCAGGCCGGGGTAAAGGACATCGCGCCGCCCGACCTGCTGGCCGCCTGGGAAGCTTCCGCCGGCCCGAACACCGCGCAGGTACAGTCCCTGCTCGCGGACCGGGCGTTCCGGCTCGCCCAGGTCGGCGCCTGGGAAGTGCTCGCCGAGCACAACGCCGACGCCGAGGGCTGGTCCGCGGATGCCATGCTGCCGTGGCTGCTGGCCGCCGCAGACAGCCACGCCGCCCAGCACATTGCCGCAGGCACCGCCCTACTGCAGACCGCGGTTGCCGGCACCGACTGGCGCCAGGCGATCACGGCGGCGGCCGCATCCTGGGCCACCGCAACAGCGGTACGCCGGGCCGTCACCGCCGCGACCGAGGCCCGCAGCTTCGGCGGCCACGATGCGGCGAAGGCATCCGGGCTGACCTACAAGGTCTGGCACACCGGCGGCAGCAACCCACGGCAGTCGCACCGGGCTCTGGACGGCGACCGGGTTGAGCTCGACGACGTGTTCGGCAACGGCTGCCGCTGGCCCGGCGACGGGCACGGCCGCGAGTCCGAGACCGCGAACTGCCACTGCAAGCTCACCTACGACAGGAAGGGGTAGGCGGTGCCACGCACCAAGGAGTGCCGCGCCCGCGTCAAGGCCGCCGGCACCGCCGACGGCCTGGCAGAAGGCCAGTTCACCGCGCTCGTATCGGTGTTCAACAACGAGGACAGCGTCGGTGACGTCGTCCAGCCGGGCGCGTTCACCAAGACCCTCACGGAGTGGGCCGCCAAGGGTGACCCAATCCCGGTGATCTGGTCGCACGACTGGGGAGACCCGTTCAGCCACGTCGGCATCGTCCTGAGTGCCGAGGAGACCGCAGACGGCCTGCTGGT
Source organism: Kitasatospora sp. NPDC101235 (assembly GCF_044767505.1). Lineage (NCBI taxonomy): Bacteria > Bacillati > Actinomycetota > Actinomycetes > Kitasatosporales > Streptomycetaceae > Kitasatospora > Kitasatospora sp. NPDC101235. The sequence goes on along the minus strand of NZ_JBIWNZ010000050.1, from coordinate 410 downwards.
CACCGGTCAGATCGAGGACGTCGACACCAACCCCAAGGCCGCGCAGGTCTACCGCCTGCTCAAGGGCCGCCGCGTCACCCAGTTCTCGTTCGCGTACGACGTCGAAGAGGGCGCCTGGGTGGAGGGCACCGACGATCAGGGCGACTGGTACGGCTACTACGAGCTGCGCGAGCTCACGCTCTACGAGGTCGGCCCGTGCCTGCTCGGCGCCAACCAGGAGACCGAACTCCTTGCGGCGAAGGCCACTGCGCTGGCCGCCGGCGCCAAGGAGGGACGGGTCCTGGCGTCCAAGCACGTGGACCGCCTCAAGGAGGCTGAAGTTCCACCCTGCGGTTGGACAGCGGGTTCTTACGCTGCCGGGGTGAAGTCGTGTTGCAGCCTGGCTCGGATTTCGAGGGGGGTGAGGTATC
>NZ_JBIWNZ010000049.1:0-33378 GCF_044767505.1 Kitasatospora sp. NPDC101235 | reverse complement strand
AACCCCCGCACCCCGCCACCCAGTTGGCAAGAAACGCAACAAAACAGACACGCGCGTGCGCGGCGCAGCACAGCACCAGCCTTAAAGATCAAGCTCAGGGCAGCCGGGAGTACGGGGGCCGGGCGTCGTGCGAAGCGTCGTAGTCGCTGGAGACCAGCAGGAGGACCGTGGCGCGCCTGGTTCCCAGGGAGCGCAGCCGGTGGGGTGTGGTGGCCTTGAAGTAGGCGCAGTCGCCGGTGTCGAGCGGGATCGCGCGCGACGGGAGGACCAGTTCGATCTGCCCCTCGTGGACGAAGACGAACTCCTCGCCGGGGTGGTCCCGGAAGGGGGCGGGGCCGTCGTCGAGCGGCGGGTAGAGCATGAACGGGGTCATGCCCTTGGCGCCGGCGTCGAGCGCCATGCCCTCGTAGCGGGTGCCGGGCTCGTCCGGGGAGGTCAGGGCCTGACGTTCCGCGGCCCGGGTGACGGTGACCTCGTTCAGTTCCTCGGCCTCGGCGAAGAGGCTGTCCAGGGGGACTTCGAGGGCCTTGGCAAGGGAGGCGCACACGGCGATCGAGGGAACGCTCTGGCCGCGTTCGACCTTCGACAGGTAGCTCTTGGTGACGCCGGACCGCTCGGCCAGCGCCTCCAGGGTCATCAGCCGTTCCTTGCGCAGCCGGCGTACCCGGTTGATCACTGGCGTCTCCCTCTCCCGTGCCCTCGGCCGACGGGGCCGCACTTGCCGCCCGCCCCGATGACACCTCGTGTCCTATAGCGAACAATGCTACGCCGCGACGCTGCCGGCATGCCCGGGAGGTGCCCCCAGCCGACCCCGTCCGCCACCGTCCGTCCTTGGTGCGTCCGGGCTGTGGGCGCCTGCCCCGGGGAGGTGGGGGCGCTCTTGCCGCAGGAAACCTTGTGTCCTATGGTGAACAAGGTTTCCTCCGGGGCTGCGGCTCCGGACACAGGCCTCGCCACCGGGGCGGGGCCGGGAAAACGGGAGCAGACACACATGGCGAAAACACTGCAGGACTCGAAGGACGTCCTCGTCGACCGCGCCGAGCGGCAGATGGACCGGCACTTCGGGGACTCGGAACTGACCACGCGCCAGAAGCTGGCGCTCACCTGCCGGATCGCTTACGACGGCGGCCACGACTCGGGGCTCGCCGGGCAGATCAGCTCCCGCGGGCGGGAGCCGGGCACCTACTACACCCAGCGTCTGGGGCTGGGCTTCGACGAGATCACCGAGGACAACCTGCTGCTGGTGAACGAGGACCTGGAGGTCCTGGAGGGGACGGGCATGCCCAACCCCGCCAACCGCTTCCACACCTGGATCTACCGGGAGCGCGCGGACGTCAACTGCATCATCCACACGCACCCGCTGCACACGGCGGCGCTCGCCATGCTGGAAGTGCCGCTGGTGGTCTCCCAGATGGACACGACGCCGCTGTACGACGACTGCGCCTTCCTCAAGGACTGGCCGGGCGTGCCGGTGGGCAACGAGGAGGGCGAGATCATCTCCGCCGCCCTCGGCGACAAGCGGGCCATCCTACTGGCCCACCACGGCCAGCTGGTGACGGGCTCCACGATCGAGGAGGCCTGCACCCTGGCGCTGCTCATCGAGCGGGCCGCCCGCCTTCAGCTGCTGGCGATGTCGGCGGGGACCATCCAACCGCTGGACTCGGCTCTGGCCCGTGAGGCCCACGACTGGACCTCCACCGACCGGCGCAGCAAGGCGAACTTCGCGTACTACGCGCGCAAGGCGCTGCGCAACCACCCCGACTGCGTGACCGGACAGGTGGACCTCTGATGGCCAACCCTCCCCTGAAGGGCATCATCTCCTACCCGGTCACCCCCTTCGACGCCGTCACCGGCGAGGTCGACCTGTCCGCGCTGCGGAACCTCACCAGCGACCTCGTCGCCGCCGGCAGCCACGCCGTCGCCCCGCTGGGCAGCACCGGCGAGAGCGCCTACCTGACCGAGAAGGAGTGGGACGCGGTCTGCGAGACCACCCTGGACACGGTGGCCGGGCAGGTGCCGACCCTCGTCGGCGTCTCCCACTGGAGCACCGAGGGCACGGTCCGCCGCGCCCGCGTGGCCGCCCGCCACGGCGCCACCGCGATCATGGTGCTGCCCCAGGTGTACTGGAAGCTGACCGAGGACGAACTCGTCCGGCACTACAGCGAGGTGGCCCGTGCCACCGACCTGCCGATGATGCTCTACAACAACCCCGGCACCAGCGGCGTGGACCTGCGGCCGGAGACGGTGGTCGCGCTCGCCCGGAAGATCCCCAACCTCACCATGGTCAAGGAGAGCTCCGGCGAGGTGTCCCGCTTCCGCGCCATCCGTGAGCTGTCCGACGGGGAGCTGTCCGTCTACAACGGCAGCAACCCGGTCGCCCTGGACGCCTTCCGCGCCGGAGCCGCCGGCTGGTGCACAGCCGCCCCCTGCCTCGTACCGCAGCGGGTGCTGGAGCTCCACGCCGCGGTCATCGGCGGACACGACGACCGCGCGGACGCGCTGTTGCGGGAGCTGCTGCCCTTCCTGCGGTTCATCGTCCACCACGGCCTTCCCCGGGCCGTCAAGGCGGGCCTGGAGATCCGGAACCGTCCGGCCGGGCCGCCGCGGCCGCCGCTGCTGCCCCTGCCCCCGAACGAGGCGGTGCGGCTGCGGGAGATGCTCACCCGACTCCTCCCCGGCCAACTCCCCCCGTCCGTCGCCTGACGGCGCGAACTCCCACCGATCCCCGTCCGGCCGGGATCTGTGACGGGAACCTGTGCGACCCGGGTGCCGGCCTCCGAGCGGAGGCCGGCACCGCCGGCGGCTCGACCGCACCGGGCGCGCCGGGCGCAGGCGTCCGGTCCCGGTCGGCGGTGCGTCACGGTGCGGCATGAGGGCCTTCCGGAAGCCGGTGCGGATGTCGCGATCCGCACCGAGCCGGAAGGCCCTCAAGCATGTCAGGGCCACCCGGAGTGGGACACGACCGGCTTCACCGGGTTGACGCCCGCGGCGGCCGGACCGGGCGACCGGTTCGAGGCTGGAGCGCCACGGCGCGGCGCGGGGCGATGCACGACTTTGGCGGCCCCAAACGTCATGAGCGTGAACGTTCACCCTATCGGGTGAGGAAGATCGTCCGTTGCGATGCGGAACGGGCCTTCGCGCATACGGTGGGGAACCGAGCGAGACGGGGCCGCGCGGCCGGAGTTCCCGTTCGCGGCCGACCAGATGACGGTCCGTCATATCGTGCGATCCTTCTCAGAGGAGGCTCCATGCCCCTGCGTGCCAGAACGGACACACCATCCGGGCCCGTCACCGCCCCGGCGGTGGGCCCATGAGCTCCCCGGCGATCGAACGGGTCCTGCGCGGGCCCAGCGGATTGGGCACCTCCGGGCTGAAGCCCCGGCCTCAGGCCCCGGCCGACGAGGTTCCGGCGCCCGAGGTACCGGCCCCCGTGCTTCCGGCGCCCGAGGTCTCGGCTGCGGAGACCTCGGCGCCCGGGACTTCCGTGCCCGAGGCCGCGGTGCCCGAGGTTTCGGTGCCCGCGACCCCGGCCCCCGAGCTCCCGCTGTCAGCCTTCCTGGTCCCGCCCAGCGTGACGTCGTCCGTCCCCGTCGGCGTGACCCCGACGGCCGAGGGCTCGGTCGCCGAGGCGCCGACCGGCGGCAAGCCCAGGAGCGGCGACCCGATCCCCGGCCTGTACCACCACCCGATCGCCGAGCCCGACCCGGTGCGGGTGGAGGCACTCAGCGCGAAGCTCAAGGTCTGGGCGATGGAGGAGATCGAGCTCTACCCACCGGAGTGGGAGAAGGACTTCGACGGGTTCTCCACCGGGCGCTACATGGTGGCCTGCCACCCCGATGCGCCGAGCGTCGACCACCTGATGCTCGCGGCCCGCCTGATGGTGGCCGAGAACGCGGTGGACGACTGCTACTGCGAGGACCTCGGTGGTTCGCCGATCGGCCTGGGCAGCCGCCTGCTGCTCGCGCACACCGCGCTCGACCCGCTGCACACCACGCCGGAGTACCACCCGGGCTGGGAGGCTTCGCTGTCGTCGGACGCGCCCCGGCGCGCCTACCACTCGGCGATGGAGTACTTCACCCGGGCCGCCACACCCTCCCAGTCGGACCGGTTCCGGCACGACATGGCGCGGCTGCACCTCGGGTACCTGGCCGAGGCCGCCTGGGACCAGGCGGACCACGTCCCGGAGGTGTGGGAGTACCTGGCCATGCGCCAGTTCAACAACTTCCGCCCCTGCCCGACGATCACGGACACCGTCGGCGGCTACGAGCTGCCCGCCGAGCTGCACGCACTGCCCGCCATGCAGCGGGTGATCGCCCTGGCCGGCAACGCGACCACCATCGTCAACGACCTGTACTCGTACACCAAGGAACTGTCGAGCCCTGGACTGCACCTGAACCTGCCGGTGGTGATCTCCGAGCGCGAGGGCGTCTCCCGCAAGGAGGGCTACCTGAAGGCGGTCGAGGTCCACAACGACCTGCAACGCGCCTTCGAGGCCGAGGCGGCGGCCCTGGCCGTGTCCTGCCCCGTGCCGGCGCTCGTACGGTTCCTGCGCGGTGTGGCCGCGTGGGTCGACGGCAACCACTACTGGCACCAGACCAACACCTACCGCTACACGCTGCCCGACTTCTGGTGACGGGACCGACTTCCGGCGACCGATCCCCCTTCCGGTGACCGACCTTCGGTGACCACGTTCCGATGACCACTCCCCGGTGAACGACTGCCGGCGAGCTTTCCGTTAACCATCCGCTAGGAGCTGATCCATGTCCGTGACCGACGACATCACCACCCCCGGCAGCGCCATCCCCGGCCCGGCGACGCCGTACCAGGACGACATCGCACGTTACTGGGACCACGAGGCCCGTCCGGTCAACCTCCGCCTGGGTGACGTCGACGGCCTCTACCACCACCACTACGGCATCGGTGCGATCGACCAGGCCGCGATCGGCGACCCGGCCGACAGCGAGCGAGAGAAGAAGGTGATCGCCGAGCTGCACCGCCTGGAGTCCGCCCAGGCCGACGTGCTGCTCGACCACCTCGGCGACATCCGCGCCGACCACACCCTGGTCGACGCCGGCTGCGGCCGCGGCGGCTCGATGGTGATGGCGCACCAGCGCTTCGGCTGCCGGGTCGAGGGCCTGACCCTCTCCACCCAGCAGGCCGAGTTCGGCAACAAGCGCGCCGCCGAGCTGGGCATCGGCGGGTTCGTCCGCTCCCGGGTCGCCAACATGCTGGACATGCCCGTCGAGACCGGCTCGGTCGCGGGCTCCTGGAACAACGAGTCCAGCATGTACGTCGACCTGCACGACCTGTTCGCCGAGCACTCCCGGGTGCTGAGCGTCGGCGGCCGGTACGTGACCATCACCGGCTGCTGGAACCCGCGCTACGGCCAGCCGTCGAAGTGGGTCTCGCAGATCAACGCCCACTTCGAGTGCAACATCCACTCGCGCCGCGAGTACCTGCGGGCGATGGCCGACAACCGCCTGGTGCCGCAGGCCGTCATCGACCTGACCCCGGACACCCTGCCCTACTGGGAGCTGCGGAACACCACCTCGCTGGTGACCGGCATCGAGGAGGCGTTCATCGAGTCCTACAAGGACGGCTCCTTCCAGTACGTGCTGATCGCGGCCGACCGGGTCTGATCCGACGGCTCCGACCGGGTAGCGCCGATCCGGTGGCGCGACAAGGACGGCGGCCTCCCCGCACCCGCGGGGAGGCCGCCGTCGTCCGTTCCGGGTCCGGCTACGAGAAGTCGTGGACCCGGACCAGGGACATTGCTTCCTCCGCCGCTCGGCGCCTCGCGGGTGTCTCGGGTGCGGACCTCCTGCACCCCGCCCGCACCTCGCACGCGGGCCACGCCGACCCGGGGCTCCCGCGCCATGACGTTCCGTCACGACGCCGGGCGTGGCGGGTGCGACGGGCGGGGATCGGGTGGAGGAAGGGGAGGGGAGTCGGGGAGGAGCGGTGCAGTCGTCACGCTATTGTCGTGCCTTCTTCATCCTGAGCACGCCCGGGCGGGCGATGCTTCGTCAGGCTGCCCGGGAGCCGGGCGGCCGGCATCCCACGACTTGGGGGGACCGTTCCGATGACCGTACGCCGCGCCCTGACCGGATTCCTGGCCGCGGGCCTGATCGCCGCCGCGGCGGCGCTGATCCCGACCATCCCGGCGGACGCCACCACGAGCGGGCCGGGCGACCTGCCGTTCGGCTCCGCGACCACCGTCGGCCTGCACAACACCTACGACCCGGCCGCCTTCCCGCACCTCGCCCAGGGCCTGGACACCGGCACCGGGATGATCGAGCTGGACCTCTGGCCGAACATCGTGACCAAGAAGTGGCAGGTCAGCCACTCCAACCCGCTCGGGAACTCCAACAACTGCACCGCCGCCAGCACCCCCGCGCAGCTCTACAGCGGCAGCACCGACCAGAACCTGGAGAGCTGCCTGGACGACGTCCGGGTCTGGCTCGCCGCGCACCCGGGCGCCGGGCCGCTGGTCATCAAGCTGGAGCTCAAGCCGGGCTACTCGGCCAACCTCGGGATGGGCCCGGACCAGTTGGACACGCTGATCGCCCAGCACCTCGGCTCCGCCGTGCTGCGCCCGGCCGACCTGCTGACCAGGCCCGGCGGCGGCTCGTACGCGAGCGTCGACGAGGCGGTGCGGGCGGGCAACTGGCCGAGCCGCTCGGCGCTGGCCGGGAAGGTGCTGCTGTACGCGATCCCGGGCACGGTCGAGCTGGGCAACCCCTTCGACACCCTGCACACCGATGTCGAGCAGGGCCGGCACCTGCGCGACCTGGCGGCGGCCGGGCGGATCGGTCAGGCCCAGGTGTTCCCGTCCGTGCTCGGCGCCGCCACCGGCGACCCGCGCAGCCAGTACACCGGCGGGGACGCCTCGATCCGGCCCTGGTTCGTGGTCTTCGACGGCGACGCCTCCACCTACGTCAAGACCATCGACACCGCCTGGTACGACAACGCCCACTACCTGCTGGTGATGACGGACTCCCACCTGGTCGCCCCGGAGATCAGCGGCACCGACCCGACCGCCGACCAGGCGCGGGCCCGCACCGAGCAGTTGGCGAAGGCGCACGCGAGCATCGTCTCCAGCGACTGGCGCAGGCTCCCGTCGGCGCAGTCGCTGGTGCTGTCGCGCGGCTGAGGCCGGTTCGGCGGCTGACCGGGCCGAGTCGGCCGACGGTACGGCGAGTTGACCGGAGATGAAGAGTTGGAACGGGGCTTCCGATGGCTCCGGGCGGTCGCCATCCTGTTTGTCATGACCCGAACTCTACGCGCGTGGAAGACCCGCGTCGCCGCCACCACCACCGTCGCCCTGGTCACCCTCGCGCCGATCGCCGTCGCCACCGAGGCGCACGCCGCCGTGAGCGGCTCGGTGTGCCTGTCCGCCCTGCCCTCCCAGGCCCACACCACCCTCGACCTGATCGCCTCCGGTGGTCCCTTCCCGTACAGCCAGGACGGCGTCGTCTTCCAGAACCGGGAGCGCGTGCTGCCCGCGCAGTCGTCCGGCTACTACCACGAGTACACCGTGGTCACCCCGGGCTCGCCGACCCGCGGCGCCCGTCGCATCGTCACCGGCAAGCAGTACCACGAGGACTACTACACCGCCGACCACTACGTGACCTTCCGCAAGATCAACTTCGGCTGCTGACCCGACCACCGCTCCACCGGACACACCCCGGGCCCCGGCGTCGTACCCCGCGCCGGGGCTCCGGGGTGCGTCCGATAGCGTCGGCAGCGTCCGTCACCGACTCCGGGGGGTTCCCGTGCCGCAGATCCTGGTCGACCACTCGGCCGAACTCGTCTTCGACCGGGCGGGTCTGGCCGCCGAGGTCCACCAGTCGATCACCGAGGTGATCGACACCACGGTGGCCGACTGCAAGACCCTCTTCCGCCCCGCCGGCGAGCACCACGTCGGCGACGGGACGAGCGGCGAGGCGGTGGTGCTGGTCGAGGTGAAGATCCTGGCCGGCCGCAGCGCCGAGCAGCGCGCCGAACTGACCGCCCGGGTGCTCGCCGCCCTGCGCGCCCGGATCGAGCGGCCCGCCGTCATCGGCGTCCAGGTCACCGAACTCGACCGGGACACCTACCGGTTCGTCCACCACCCCGGCCACTGACCGGGGCCCCCGGAACGCGGTGACGGCGCCAGGCCCGCAGGCCCGGCGCCGTCACCGGTGTGGTCCGGGTCAGTCGGTCGGGCAGTGGATGCCCGCCGCCGGGACGGTGCCGTCCAGCAGGAAGGCGTCCACCGAGGCGCGGATGCACTTGCTCGCGCCGTACCCGGTGTGGCCCTCGCCGTCACGGCTGAGCAGGACGGCGTTGCCGAGCTCGGCGGTGAGCTTCTCGGCCCAGGCGTACGGGGTGGCCGGGTCGCCGGTGGTGCCGACGACCACGATCGGGGTGGCGGCGGCGGACTTGATCAGGTGCGGCTTCTCGGTGGCGCGGAACGGCCAGATCCGGCAGTCCGGGTCGAACAGCGCGGCCATCGGGTCGTGCGTGCTGACCAGCGGGGCCTTGGCGGCGAGGTCGGTCAGTGCGGCCTGCAGCTGTTCGCCGGCCGGGGCGTCGGTGGCGCCGTCGGCGCAGTGGATGGCGGTGTAGGCGTCCGCCGAGGGGCTGTAACGGCCGTCCTTGTCGCGGCCGTTGTAGCCGTCGGCGAGGTCGAGCAGGTAGTCGCCCTTGCCGCGCATCATCGCCCAGCCGATGGAGTTGCGCAGGCCGGTCCAGGCTTTCTCGCCGCCGTAGAGCCGGCTGAGCACGCCGGTCCAGGCCGCGCTGGAGGTCAGGGTGCGGCCCTTCTCCGTCCTGAGCGGCTTGTCCTTGAGTCCGTCGAGGAACGCGGCGAGCTTCTGCGTCGCCTGGTCGGCGTCCTTGCCGAGCGGGCACGGGTCCTTGGTGACGCAGTCGGCGGCGAAGGCCTTCAGGGCCCGCTCGAAGCCGGCCTGCTGCTCGATGTTGTGCTGGACCAGCGAGGTGGAGGCCGAGGTGGCGCCGTCCAGGACGAGCCGGCCGACGCGGTCCGGGAACTCCTCGGCGTAGAGCGAGCCGAGGTAGGTGCCGTAGGACATGCCGAGGTAGCTGAGCTTCTGGTCGCCGAGGGCGGCGCGCAGCACGTCCATGTCCCGGGCGGTGTTGCGGGTGCCGACGAACGGCAGGACCTGTGCGTACTTGGCCTGGCAGGCGTCGGCCAGCTGCTTGCCGTGGTCGTCGCCGGCCTGGTCGGTGTTCAGCCAGCCGTCCCGGGTCCGGTCGTCCAGGCAGTTCAGCGGGCTGGTGCCGGCGGTGCCGCGCGGGTCGAAGCCGACGATGTCGTAGCGGTCGTGCAGCGGGCCGTCGAAGCGCTTGGGGTCGACGGTGACCATCCGGACGCCGGAGCCGCCCGGGCCGCCGGGGTTGAGCAGCAGCGAGCCGATCTTCTGGTCGGGCCTGGTGGCCGGGTTGCGGACCACGGCGACGTCCAGGGTGCCGGTGGCCGGGGCGGTGTAGTCGAGCGGGACCTTGAGGGCGGCGCACTGGAGCGCCGAGGTGTCCTCCTCGTTCTGCGCGTCCTTCTGGCAGGGGCCCCAGGCGAGCTGCTGGCCGTAGAAGGCCTTGAGCGCCGGGTCGTTGGCGCCGGTGGGCTTGACCGTGGGCGTCGGGGTGGCGCTCGGCGTCGAGTCGGCGGCGGCCGTGGTGGGCGCGGGCGCGGCCGTGGTGCCGCTCCCGCTGGTGCAGCCGGCCAGCAGGGCGGCGGTGGCGACGGCTGCGACGGCGGCGGGCAGGGCGCGCCGCGGGCTTCGGGCGATCATGGAATGCACGGCACAGAAATATCACCTGCCTGTCACATCGGTCACATGGGATTCTCGGAGCTCTCTGCACGAGGGGCCGGACGGCGCCGTCCACCGGATGCCGGGTGTGATTCCGCGGCGGTCCGAACGGTGCCATGCTGAGGCCATGACAGAGAGCGGTGAGGCGGACCCGTACCGTGACACGGCGCAAGTCGGCGGGCGGAGGCGGGAGTTGGCCGCGGCGACGGTCGGGTCGGTGGTCGAGTCCTTCGACTGGAACATCTATGCCGTCCTCGCACCCTACTTCGCGGCGGACCTCTTCGGTCACGGCAGTCACGGCGTCAGCGGCGTGCTCGGCGCGTACGTCACCTTCGCGGTGGGCTTCGTCGCCCGGCCGGTCGGCTCGTACCTGATCGGGCGGCTCAGTGACACCCGGGGACGGCGCTTCGCGCTGAGCCTCGGCATGGCCGTGATCGCCGTCGCCTCCCTGGGCCTCGCCGCCGTTCCGGGGCAGCGCAGCATCGGGGTCTGGGCGGCGGTGCTGGCCGTGCTCGCACGGGTGGTGCAGGGCCTCGCCTTCGGCGGGGAGGCCCCGAGCGTGGCCGCGTACGTGACCGAGACCGCCCCGCCGCGCCACCGCTTCGCGTTCAGCTCGGTCTCCTACGGCGGGATCATCCTCGGCTCGCTGCTCTCCTTCGGGGTGCTCACCCTGCTGATCCACACCCTCGGCAAGTCCGGCCTGGAGAACGGCGGCTGGCGCTGGGGCTTCGTGGTCGCCGCGCTGCTCGGGCTGGCCGCCGTCTGGGTGCGGCGGTGGGCGCCGGAGAGCGCGGAGTTCCACCACGCCAGGAGGCGCTCGGGCCGCACCGCCCGCCCGCCGTTCCTGCGGACCCTGCGGGAGCACCGCTGGGCGGTTCTCACCGTCTTCCTCAACACCCTGGGCGGGACGGTCGGTTACTACTTCGCGCTGGTGTACCTGCCGCAGTACGCCGCCGCCTATCACGTGATCGGCAAGGAGGAGGCGGCCTCCTTCATGACCGTGGTGCTCGGCGTGGTGCTGGTCACCATGCTGCTCAGCGGCGCCGCCGCCGACCGCTTCGGTCTGCTGCCGGTCGCCCGGATCGGCTTCGGCCTGCCGATCCCGCTGGTCGGGGTGCTGCTCGCCGGGTTGCGCCAGGGCTGGCTGCCCTTCCAGGTCGTCGCCGTGCTGCTGGGGATGCTGGTGGCCACGGTGCTCGGCACGCTCAACGTCTTCACCGGACTGCTGTTCCCGACCGAGGTGCGCGCGGTCGGCCTCGGCGTGGTCAACGCGGCCACCATCGCCGCGTTCGGCGGCACGTTCCCGCTGCTCGCCGAGTGGCTGGGCGGCCGGCACTGGCTGGGCGTCATCCCCGGATACGTCACCGTCTGCGCGGCCGGCCCGGCCCTCGCGCTCCTGACGGCGATGAAGGTGCCGTCCTTCGCTGCGGCCGTCCGGGAGGCGGAAGGTCCGGTTCAGCGGACACCGGAAACCGCCTGACGGACAGTCATCCGCTGTGGTTGGGTGGTCCGGACCATCGCTGGACGGGGAGGGTGAGCGTGGACACCGACACGCCGGGCACCAACAGGCTGGACGACGACACGGCGGACGATCGCGCGCTGGGGGCGGGCGTGTCGGAGAGCTGGCTGACCGAGCCCGGGTTCGAGGAAGCGCCGCCGGTGGACCTGCGCACGGACCGGGCGCACTCCGCCCGGGTCTATGACTACCTGCTCGGCGGCAAGACCAACTTCCCGGCCGACCGGGAGGTGGGCGACCGCGTCATCGCGGACCTGCCCGGCGTGCGCGAGGACGCCACCGCCGCCCGCGCCGTGATGCACCGGATGGTCCGTCGGCTCGCCGAGGTGCACGGAGTCCGCCAGTTCCTGGACGTCGGCACCGGAATCCCCACCGCGCCCAACCTGCACGAGATAGTGCAGGCCGTCGACCCGGCCTGCCGCGTGGTCTACGTCGACAACGACCCGATCGTGCTCGCCCACTCGCGGGCCCTGCTCACCAGCACACCGGAGGGCCGCACCGCCTACGTCCAGGGCGACCTGCGCGAGCCGGAGCAGTTCCTCAGGGACCCGGGTGTGGCCGCCACCCTGGACCTCGGCCGGCCGGTCGCCCTGACGCTCGTCAACATCGTCCACTTCCTCTCCGACGAGGACGCGCACCCGCCCGTCCGCAAACTCCTGGACGCTCTGCCCGCCGGCAGTTTCCTCGCCCTCTCCGCCGGGACCGCCGACGCCGCTCCGGAGCGCACCGCGACCGTCTCCCGTCGCTACGCGGAGGCCGGGATCACGCTCCACTTCCGCTCGCGCGAGCGCGTCGAACGCTTCTTCACCGGGCTGGAGATGGACGATCCGGGCGTGGTCCTGATCGGCGACTGGCACCCGGAACCCGCCGGGGCCCCGGCGCCGGGCGGGGGCAAGGTCTCGGTGTACGGAGGAGTCGGCCGCAAGGCGTAGCCGGCCGTGGTCGGTGCCTGGGGCAGCCGGCGCCGTGCGAGTCGCCGCCGCCGGTATCCCGTCGATTCGACGGCCGTCGAATCAAAGCCTGTGAAAACGATCGTCTTTGCGTGCGCATGACATTAAAGTGACTGCCCGTCGAACCCCCCACTCGGCAGGCGGAGTTTTCATGACCATTGCACGCAGGTCCATCCTCAAGGGCACATCGGCGGCCGGAGCCGCCCTGGTGGCAGCAGGTTCGACGGCGGCCGCGCAACCCGCGGCCGCCCAACCGGCCGATGACGCGCCCACCAGCCCGCTGTTGCAGACCACCCCGCACCGCGCCGGAACGGCCGGAGTGAGCGGTCTGCACCTCCAGTTCGGCACCGACGCCGGCACGGAGATGACCGTCTCCTGGCTCACCCCGCAGTCCGTCCGCCGCCCGCAGGTGCGGTACGGCTCACCGGACGGCGGCCTCGGCCGGGTCGTCCAGGCGGAGACCCGCACCTACCGGGACTCGATCGACAAGGTCGAGGTGTACGTCCACCACGCGCGGCTCACCGGCCTGCGCCCGGGCACCACCTACCTCTACAGCGCCGGCCACGACGGCGCCACCCCCGAGACCGGCACCTTCACCACCGCCCCGCGCGGCCGCGCCCCCTTCACCTTCACCAGCTTCGGTGACCAGGGCGCGCCCAACCTCCGCCGCAAGCTCACGTTCCCCGACGGCATGCCGTCGCCGCTCGGCAGGTTCCCGGTGTACACGAGCACCCAGATCGGCGCCTCGGCCTCCGCCGACATCGTCGCCGCCGTCGAGCGTGTCGGGCCGCTGTTCAACCTCATCAACGGCGACCTCTGCTACGCCTCCTACTCCGGCCGCCACGGCATGAGCCGCACCGCGACCTGGGCCGACTGGTTCATCAGCAACAGCCGTTCCACCCGGCTGCGGCCCTGGATGCCCTGCGCCGGCAACCACGAGGGTGAGGGCGGCAACGGCCCGATCGGCGCGCTCGGCTACCAGGCCTACTTCTCCCTGCCCGACTCCTCGGCCTCCTCCGACGAGGAGACCCGCGGCATGTGGTACGCCTTCACCGTCGGCTCGGTGCGCTTCATCAGCCTCGCGAACGACGACGAGGCCATCCAGAACTCCGGCGACATCTACTTGCGCGGCTACTCAGGCGGCGCCCAACGGCGCTGGCTGGAGCGGGAGTTGCGGTCGGCTCGGGGAAACCGGGCGATCGACTGGATCGTGGTCTGCATGCACCACCCGATGATCTCCAGCTCGATGAACGGCGCCGGCAGCGACCTCGGCCTCCGGGAGGCCTGGGGCCCGCTGTTCGACGCCTACGGGGTCGACCTGGTGGTCTGCGGCCACGAGCACTACTACGAGCGCTCCCACCCCGTCCGCGGCACCCTGCCCAACGACACCCGCACCCCGGTGCCGAGCGAGACCCGCACCGACCTGATCGACACCGGGCGGGGCACCGTCCACATGATCATCGGGGCCGGCGGCAGCACCGCCACCACCCAGGACGACCTCTTCGAGCAGCCCAAGGGCCGGGTGGTCATCGGGCTGGAGGACCAGCAGCCCGGGATGCCCTACCGGGAGTCGATCTGGCTCACCGAGGACGCGCCCTGGGCCGCCGTCCAGGACCGCACCCACACCCACGGGTTCGCGGCCTTCGAGGTCGACCCGGGGGACCAGCGCGGCGGCACCACCACCATGAAGGTCACCTACTACACCTTCGACGGACCGCACGGGGACCTCACCCCGGTGGACACCTTCACCCTGTACCGGCGCCGGACCGACGGGCGCGACGGCTGACCGCCGGGCGGCTCAGCGCCGGAACATGCCGGTCAGCACGTCCCACCAGCTGCGCCGCTGCGCCGGGATCGCCGGATCCGGCGATCCGGCGATCCGGCGCCCCGGGACGCCGGGACGGCCTGCTCCGGAGCCGCGTTCGCCTGCTCCGCGTCCGTCCGTTCGGCCTCCGCCCTCGCCTCCGCCTGCTCGGCCTCGGCCACCGAGAGCGGGTCCGGCTCGATGTCACGGGCGGTGAACTCCACCGGCAGCGCCGTCAGGTGCCGGGAGATCCAGGCCGAGCTCCAGGCCAGCTCCTCCTCGGGCACCGCGAGCCGGACGTCCGGCAGCAGGGTGAGCAGGATGTCGATCCCGGCCTCGGCGACGTGCCGCCCGATGTCCTGGCCGGGGCACTCGTGCGGCCCGGCGCCGAAGGACAGGTGGGAGCGATTGCCGTACAGCGGGGCCGCCGGGTCCGGCCGGACCACCGGGTCGACGTTGCCCGCCGCCAGCCCGAGCAGCAGCAGGTCCCCGGCCCGGACCTGCTGACCGCCCAGCTCGGTGTCGGCGGTCGCCCAGCGGCCGGCCACCAGGGACATCGGCGGGGAGTCCCAGAGCACCTGGTCCAGCGCCTCGCCCAGGGTCATCTGGCCGCCGGAGAGGTGGGCGCGGAAGCGCGGGTCGGTGAGCACCATCTTCAGCGAGTCGGCGATCAGGTTGACGGTGGTCTCGTTCGCGGTCAGCAGCACCACCCGCAGGTGCTCCATCACCTCGTCCTCGGTCAGCCCGGCCGGGTGTGCCAGCAGGCGGCTGGTCAGGTCGTCGCCGGGGTTGTCGCGCCTGATGGCGATGGTCCGGCGCAGGCCGGCGACCACGTACTCGTTGCTGGCGATCGCCGTCTCGGTGCCCTTCATCAGGTCCCGGGCGGCGGTCACCAGCTGGGGCCCGTACTCGTCCGGCATGCCGAGCAGCTTGGTCATCACCAGCATCGGCAGGTGCTCGGCGAACTGGGAGACCAGCTCGGCCCGGCCGGTCGGCCCGACCACCTGGACCAGGTCGGTGGTGAAGCGCCGGACATGGCGGCGGATGCCGCGCCGGTCGAAGCCGTTCAGGCCGTCCAGCAGCGCGCCGCGCAGCCGGCGGTGTTCGTCGCCGTCCGCGAACACGCAGATCGGCTGCCAGGCGACCACCGGCAGCAGCGGGGAGTCGGCCGGGACCTCGTTGTTGCGGAAGGCGTTCCACAGGCGCGAGTCCCGGGAGAACAGCGAGGGGGTGCGCATCACGGTGATGTTGGCGCCGTGGCCGAGCACCAGCCACGCCCGGTGGTCGCCGTGCAACAGCACCGGGGCCACCTCCCCGTGCTCGGCGCGCAGCTTCTCGTACAGGCCCGCCGGGTCGGTCTCGGCCTCGGGACCGTACAGGCGGCGCAGGCCGCCGGGGCCGGTCGGGGCGATGCCGCCGACCGCGTGGGCCGGGCAGCGGGGCGGCGGGACGATGGCCGGCGCGGGGGAGGGGCCGCCGACGGGGGCGGCGGGTTCGGGGATCGGGGTGGTCACGGGGTCTCCGGTCGCGGGGGGTCGGTGACGGGCATCGGGCCGGCGGGCCGCCGGGTCGACGGGCACGTCGGGTCAGCCGGTGGTGGCCGGGGCGGCCAGTTCGTACAGGTGGTGCATCAGGGCCATCAGGGTGTCCCGGCCGGACTCCCTGCTGCGCGCGTCGCAGGCGACGATCGGCACCTCGGGCGGCAGGTCCAGCGCGCCGCGCAGCTCGTCGAGCGGGACGGACGGCGCCCCCGGGAAGCCGTTGACGGCCACCACGAAGGGCACGCCGCGCTCCTCCAGCCGCCCGATCACCTCGAAGCTGACCTCCAGCCGGCGGGTGTCCACCAGCACCACCGCGCCCAGGGCGCCCTCGAACAGGCCGTTCCAGAGGAACCAGAACCGCTCCTGGCCAGGGGTGCCGAAGACGTACAGCACGAGCCGGTCGCTGATGCTGATCCGGCCGAAGTCCATGGCCACGGTGGTGGAGGTCTTCTGCTCGACCCCGGTCGGGTCGTCCACCCCGACCCCGGCCTGGGTCATGGTCTCCTCGGTGGTCAGCGGACGGATCTCGCTGACCGCGCCGACCAGTGTCGTCTTGCCGACGCCGAAGCCGCCGACGATCACCACCTTGACCGCCGCGGTGACGGTGTCCGGCAGCAGGTCCGCACCGGCCGGCCCGGCCACCGTGTCAGAGCCGTTGAAGTCCATGGATCACCGCCTCCAACAGGGCACGGTCGGGGAGTTCCGCCGCGGGCACGGCGGAGGTGCGGGCCTCGATCAGCCCGTCGTCGAGCAGGTCCGCCAGCAGGACGGTGACCACGCTGACGGGTAGCTCCAGGTAGGCGGAGACCTCCGCGACCGAGAGCGGGGAACGGCACAGCCGCAGGATGGCGGCGTGCTCCGGCTGGTGGGCGGGGGTCGGCTCCGCGCGGGAGACGATCAGGGTGACCAGGTCGAAGACCCCCGGCCCGGAGGGGCCGCTGCGGCCCCGGGTGATGACGTACAGCCGGTCGGGCTCGGGGCCGTCCCAGCCGCCCTGCTCGGCCGTCATGCCGCCGCCTCACTGTGCTCGTTCACGTGCCCGTCCCGCCGTCGGAGCTCGTTGCGGCAGGCCGGGCCGGGTGCCGGTTCACGCGACCACCTCGGGGTTGCGCGGCGGCGTGGACAGGTGCTCGCCGATCCGGGCGACCAGGTCGCGCATCTGGTGGCTCACCAGCCCGGCGTCCACGCCCTCGTCGGCGAGCACCGCCAGGTAGGCGCGGTCGCCGGCCGCCATCAGGTAGAAGTAGCCGCCGTCCACCTCGATCACCACCAGCCGCATCGAGCCGTCGCCGTGCGGGAACTCGTGGCCGATCGCGCCGGCCAGGCTCTGCAGCCCGGCGCAGGCGGCGGCGAGGCGGTCGGCGGTGTCCGGGTCGGTGCCGTACTGGGCGATCCGCAGGCCGTCGGCGGACAGCACGATGACGTGGCGCACGCACGGGACGCTGTGCGCGAGGTCGTTGAGGATCCAGTCCATGTTGCTGCGGTGCGGAATCACTGCTCGCCTTTCCCTGCCGTCTCTTCACTGGTGTGTGCGGCGCTGGTGTGTCCGGCACCCGTCCGTCCGGCGTCCGTCTGTCCGGCGTCGGTGGCGCGTCCGGCGTCCGCGGTGCGTGCGGCGTCGGGGCGTGCGGCGTCGGTGCGTGCGGCGTCTCCCGGTCCGGACGGCGCCGGCCCGGTGCCCTTGATGCCGTCCATGAAGGCCTCCAGCCACAGGCCCGGCTGCTTCGGCTCCTTGGCGGGGCGCGGCGCCTGGGCCGGCGGCCCCGCCAAGGGCCCGGAGGGATTGGTGGCGGTGCGGGCAGACCCGGCGAAACCGCCCCGGGGCACCATCGGGCGGCTCCGCCGGCGCTGCGGAAGGCCGTTGGGCGTCCACTCGGTCACGATCACCTCGTCGTCTCCGGAGCTCGGGCCGGAAGGGGAGGGCCCCCACGGGCTGGTCGAGCCGTAGGACGGCCCGACGCCGGCCGAGGTCGTCCGGGTGCCCCAGGGGCGGCCCGGGGCAGCGTGCCGGGGCGGGTTCGGCGGCAGCGGCCGGGGGCCGGAGAAGGCGCCGATGCCGTGCGCCCGCCCGGTCGGCGGTGCGGTGGTGAGCAGTTCCTGCGGTACGACCAGCACCGCCCGCACGCCGCCGTACGCGGAGCGGCGCAGCGAGATCTGGAAGCCGTACGCCTGGCAGAGCCGGCCGACGATGGCGAAGCCCAGCCGGGGGGACTCGGTGAGGTCGTCGAAGTCCTTGGAGACCATCGCCTCGCGGATCGAGCGCTCGGCGCGGAACCGGGCCTCGTCGGTGAGGCCGAGGCCGCCGTCCTCGATCTCGATCGCCATCCCGCTCTGCACCTCGGAGGCGCTCAGGTGCACGTGGGTGTGCGGCGGGGAGTAGCGGGTGGCGTTGTCGAGCAGCTCGGAGACGGCGTGGATCAGGGGTTCGACGGCCGGTCCGGTGACCGAGATCTGGGCCACCGGGTGCAGGTCCACCCGCTGGTACTCCAGGATCCGGGACATGCCGCCGCGCAGCACGCTGTAGAGCGCGATCGGACGGGTCCACTGACGGCCGGGGCGGGCGCCGGACAGGACGGCGATGCTGTCGGCCAGGCGGCCGGTCAGCGCGTTGCCGTGGTCCAGGCGCAGCAGGTCGTCGAAGACCGCCGGGTCGTTGCCGTGCCGGTCCTCCATCTCCCGCAGGTCCTTGGCCTGCCGGTGGATGATGGCCTGTACCCGGCGGGCGATGTGGGTGAAGGCCCGCTCGGCCGAGTCGCGTCGGCTGACCTCGTCGTCGACGGCTTTGGCCACGCCCTCGACGACGGCCACCAGGGACCGGCGGAACCTCGGCGAGACGGGTGCGTCGCCCTCCTCCAGCGGGCGGGTCAGGACGTCGAAGGAGTACCCGTACCGGGCCCCGGCGACCACCCTGCGCATCTCGACCCGGGCGAGCCGGTCCAGCTCGTCCTCCTGCCCGGCCAGCCGGCGGTGCAAATCCTCCACCTGCCGGGCGTGCCGGTCGCGGGACTCACTCAGCGCCCGCCCCCGGCGGGCCGACTCGGCGGCCACCACGGCCACCAGCACGGTGCCGGTCGCCCCGCACCACAGCACCCCGGTCCGGGCCCCGGCGTCCACCACCGCCATGGCGACCGCCACGGCCGCCGCCATCACGGCCGTCGGCAACAACCAGCCGAGCAGGGGTTCTCGGCGCCGTCTGGCGAGTGAAGATCCAGCTCGAAGCATTCAGCATCCTCAAACGATCGGAACAGTACGGGGGACAAGCGGGGACCGGCTCCGGGGCGTGGTGGTGCAGCATAGCCAAGTTCCGGACATCCTGACCAAAAGTCAAAAATACCGTCCCGTAACCGACTTGTCGCAACCTGCCGGACAACCCGGACATCTCGCACGCCAGTCGCAACCAGGGACGGCCTCCGCCCTCCCACCAGGCTTCTCGCCTCACCGCCCGCGCGCCGCCGACCCGCTCCGGATTCGCTCATGCGAAGGGTTTCCTCCCCAAGTCCCCCAATCTCGCGCCGAGTTCGTGCTAAGGCGGCGATTCAGGTCAATTGGGAGCATGGCAATCACCCGGAAGGGGATCCGCGGTCGGGCCTGGCGAGCCGCGCCCCCGAGGCCCCGATTCCGCTGCGGCCGCGAGCCGCGACTCCTAGGGTCGTCGCATGAACGATCGCGGCAGCAGCACCCCCGGTCCGCTGGGCCGGACCCTGCGCCACCTCATGGGCGACGCCGTCTGGACGGGCATGCTGGAGGAGGCGTTCGAGCGCAGGCATCCGATCGGCACCACCCTGCTGCGCCAGGGCGAACCGGGCACTCACGTCCTCGCCCTGCTGGCCGGAGTCGCCAAGGTGAGCCGGCAGGAACGCAACGGGGACGTCCGGCTGCTGGCCTTCCGCGGCCCGGGCGAACTCCTCGGGGAAGTCGCCGTCCTGGACGACGGCGTCCGCTCGGCGAGCGTCCAGGCGATCTCGGACTGCACGGTCGCGGTCCTCGGCAAGGCCGTCTTCCTGCGCTTCGTCGCCGAGCGCGGGCTGTTCCCCGTCATGGTCCGCTATGCCATGGGCCGGCTGCGGGAATCGGACCTGGCCCGCACCGGCGGCGACGTCGCACCCCGACTGGCGGCCGCCCTGGTCGCTCTCGCCGACCTCTCCGCGGGCACCGCACCGGCAACCGGCCGCCGGATCGAACTCGCCCTGACCCGGGACGAACTGGCCCAGCACCTCGGCGTCTCCCGCAACACCGTCACCGCCGCCCTCACCGCGCTCGCCGCCCACCACGTCGAGGCCGGCCGGAAGTCCATCGCCCTCGGCGACCTCCCCGCACTCCGCCGCGCGGCCGCAGGCCTTCACGCCTGACGATCCACCGGCTCCTCGTGTGACCTCCGTCACTGATCTTCCGCACTGAGTGAGCACACGGTACGACGCCGTGTCGCGAAGCTTGATGGCGCAAGGTCAGCACGAGAACAACGAGGAGCAGAGATGACGGAGTCCGACCAGCCGATGCCCGAGGCCAGCGCCCTGCCGTACAGCCGCAGCCGGCACCTCCCGCCGTACCGGGGCATCGTCGCCGTGGACGCCAAGGACTTCACCGGGTACCCGGCGATCGAGCACGGCGTGATCAGCAGGGCCGTCCCGCAGGTGCTCCAGTGGTCCTTCGAGCGGGCCGGACTGGCCGAGGTCTGGCAGGGCCGGCGGTTCCCCAACTCGACCGGTGACGGCTACGTGTTCGGATTCGACCCGGCCTGGATGCCCTTCCTGATCCACCCCTGGCTGAACACCCTCCAGGATGTGCTCACGGAGTTCAACGTGCACTCGGTCGGGACGGTGCGCATCCGGCTGCGGGTCAGCCTCAACATCGGCCCGCTCCCGGACGCGGGCGGCGAGTTCGACGGCAACGGCACCCCGCGCAACGACACCCACCGGCTGCTCGACTCCCGCCCGGTGAAGGCCATGCTGGCCGCCTCCAACGAGAGCATCACCCACGTGGCCGCCATCCTGTCCGACCGGTGCTACCAGGACGCGGTGGCCGGCGGTTTCACCGGACGCCACCCCGACCACTTCATCGAGGTGCCGGCGACCGTCGAGGGCAAGCGCTTCGACCAGCAGGCGTGGCTGTACGTGCCCGCGCCGTCGGGGAACCTCTACGACCGCAGGATCCTCGGCGACGTCGTCGTGGAGGAGCAGGAGGGGCGGAACGGGCGGGAGGAGGATGGGCGGACGGAGCGGCGCCGGGCGCCGAGGACGGTGGTGAACCAGCGGGCCGACGGGGGGAACCTGAACAGCGGCACGGTGCACGGGGACCAGAGCGTCACCAACGTGCGCGGCGACTCCTACGGTGGCGACCGTGTGGAGGGGGTCACGTTCGGGACGGTCAACGGCAACGTGGGTGACATCGTGCAGGGCGACAAGAACGGGCACCACCGGTGAGCCCCGACGAGCGTCCGGCCATCGAAGGTCCGCCCGGGGCACCGGACGACCCCGACTTCGATGACGTCGAGGAGGAGTTCGCTGCCTGGGGAGCCGGCCGGCCCTTCATCTACGCGCCGGGCGGCAACATCAACACCGGTTCGGTGCACGGGGACCAACGCGTCGAGAACAGCGCTGCCGGTGCCGCCCTCGGCGGCGGCGAGCGGGTGGAAGCCCAGGACGGCCCCATCTCCTGGCCGGAGATCCTGGCTGCCCAGACCGGGTTCGCAGAGCCGGACTGTTTTCCCGAGGCCTTGAGGACGCTCGGCACCCGGCTGTTGTTCCTCACCGGTGAGCCCGGCACCGGGCGCCGTACCACCGCCATCAACCTGCTGGTCGAGAGCAGCGGGAAAAGCATGGTCCTGCGCGCACTGGACAGTGACTCGGACCTGTCCTCCTGGCGGCCCACCCACAGCGAGGCGCGCGGGTACCTGGTACACGGCCTGTCGCCCGCGGTGCGGCTGGGACCGGCGGCGGTCGCCAAGCTGCGCCAGCGGTTGGAGGACGCCCAGGCCTTCATGGTGGTCATGCTGCCGTACGACGCCAACCGTCTCCGTGGCGTGGTCCGCGATCTGGACCTCAGCCCGGTGCGCTACGCGCCCCCGCCGCCGCGTGCGGTCTTCGACGCCCGCCTGGAAGCGGTGGTGCCCGATGCGGGGCGACGCCAGGCGCTGCTGGCCCGGCTGGAAGCGGATCTGGACGAGTTGCTGGCACCCGAGCTGATGCCGGCCCAGGTCGCCGAACTCGTCGACGAGGTGAGCCGGGCCGGAGACGAAGGCCCCGACCCGGCCGACCTCGGCCAGCGGCTCAGTTTTCTCGCGGAGACGGAGGTCCCGGACCTCCTGAAGGAGCTTCGCGAGGACCCGGACGCGCTGGCGTTCCTGCTGGTCACGAGCGTCCTGGAGGGTCTTGATTACCGGATCGTCCGGGATGAGACCGACCGCCTGCTGAAACTGGCCGACGGCCGCCTCGACGCAGTGCTGCGGCCAAGCGTGGACGGGGACGGTCAGGCGCCTCGGCCGAACCCGACGTTCGTCCTTCGGCGCTCGCTGGACGAACTGCTGGCGACCATTCGGGCCGAGCGCTTGCCCGGCGAGGTCCTGGTCGCCCGGGATTTCACCTACACGGTGGAGCCGGTTCGCTTCAAGCGGCACAGACAGGCGGAGACAGTTCTGCGGTACGTGTGGCGGCAATACGGAGACGTGTCGGGACTGCTGACCGAGTGGATGGACAACGTCTCGGGAACCGATCGCGAACTGGCCGAACCCATGGGCCGAATGGTGGGGCTTGCCGCCGGCTGGGGCGGTGGCCGGAGAGCACTCCAGCGCATTCACGATCTGGCCAAGTCCGATCGTGCGCAGAGTCGCAGGATGGCCGCGTACGCGTTGGGCATTGCGGCGCAGGACCCGCTGCTCGCCAGTGAGGTCAAGCACCGCCTCGGCGACTGGAGCGTGGCCGGAGGCTCGCGCCTCCGGTCCACCGTTGCCCACGCGTGCGGTCGGGACTTCGGGGCATCTCGGCCCGAACTCGCGGTGTCGCTGCTCCGGCGCTGCTATCGAGGGGAGGAGGGCGAGGAGCGTGTGGTCGCCAGATCCGTTGCCGAGTCCCTGTCCAGACTCTTCTCGGACGGTCGCCAGCCGGTGGTCTTTCGCCAGCTCATGAGGTGGGCGGACCGGCCCGGGAAGGACGCCGGGTTCGCGCTCGAGATTTTCTCCAGGCTGCTGTGGTATCCGTCATGGTTCGGGCAGCAGCTCCGCACTGAGACCGAGTTCACGGATGGCGTGATGACCGCCATCCGTCGAGCTCTCAACGACGACCAGCTCTTCGGCCCCACGTGCGATGGCCTTCTCCACTGGTGCCTGACAGCGACCTCGGACGAATCTCTCCGAGCGGTTGTGGAGACGCTGCTCACGGCGCTCGCCCAGGACATGCGCCCCGGCGAACTGAGGCTGTTGGTCGAGATCGACCGCAGCGACGCCCCCGACCTGGTCGGCCGTGACATCGCCCACCGCGCTTTGGAGGCCTGGCGGCGTGGCGAGCCGCAGTCGTACCCTTCCGCCCCTGCGTTCGGAGACCACGATGACCGTCGACACTGACCCGCCCGTCTACACCCAGGCCACCCGCGCCCCCTGGCGGGAGATCCTCCGCCACCGCTGGTCCGGACGGCGCGACCGGGCCCTGGTCCTGCGGGACCGGGCCGGGATGTACCACCGGCTGGGGGAGAGCCGTCCGAGACCGGCTGGCGTGGAGGAGCAAGACGGATCCGCCGCGCGGCTGGGACTGCGCGGGTTCGACCGGGCGTACCTGGTGGAGCTGGACGAGCGGCCGGGCGTCCGGGCGGTGCGTCTCCCCACCCCGTACGGCACGGAATCGGTGGAGGTGCACGTCCTGTGGTGGGTCCAGGATGCCGCGCAGGCCGTTCGGACCCGGACCAGCCGGGGTTGGCTGCCGGTCCGAAAGGACCTCGAAGGCCGCCTGCGCCAGCTCAACGACCAGTTCGTTGCCGCGCAGACCAGGCTGGGCCCCGACGAACTGGTGCAGTACCTTGCGGCGCCGTACGTGCTGCCCCACTTCGGCCTGGGCTATCGCGTCACGGATGTCTTCGCCCGTGAGCACGGCAACGAACTGAGGCTCGGAGAGCCCGACGCGACGGACGTGCCCTTCGACTGGACGGCCAAGAGCCAGGAGGAGTACGCCTTCTGCCGGCGGGCCGTCCAGGACGGTCCGCTCGCGCTCGCCGGGCTCTGGCTCGCCAGGAAGCCCGACGAGGTGCGCGACGTCCTGGACTGGGTGGTCAACCACGCCGACCTGCTCCGGGGCGAGACCACCTGGCAGGATCGGATGGCGGGCATGCTGGGCAAGCTGACGGCGCAGGAGCAGGAGGAGATCTCCAAGGTGCTGCGCGACCGTCTGGTGTCCCTCGGACGGCAGGTCCCCGGTCCGGCCCCGCAGGCCCCTGGGCCGGACTTCGTCAAGATTCGCTCGCACGTCAACGGCTGGGCCGGCGGCGTCCCGAACGGGAGCCCGCGGTGACGGGGGCGCGCGTGCACCGACAGTCGCGGCGGCGCATGGTCGCCGGGCCCCGCCGGCGCTCCGCGGGAAGGAGCCGCCGGCCCACCGCGCCAATAGCAGTGTCCAGCCCGTCCTCCGTGTCGGCGATGGAGCGCCTGATGGCGGCCAACAGCGCCGAGCTCGTCCGGGCCGACACCAAGGCCGCCGTGTTCCTGGCCTTCACCGGCGCGGTGCTCGCCACCTTCATCCCGCTGGACAGCGGCGCCGGTTCCGGCTCCCTGGCCTGGACGGTCCCGCTGCTCCGGTGGAGCGCCGTGGCGAGCGCCCTGTTGGCCGTCGGCTGCTTCGCCTCCGCGCTGGTGCCGCGCCACCGCAAGGGGCGGCGGGGGGCTGCGGCCGGCCCGGGGTACTTCGAGCACATCACCCCGGGCGCGGGCCCTGAGCGGCTGCGCCGCGCCTTCGAGCGGGCCGGGCACGATCCGACGGGTCCGCTGCTCTCGGCGCTGGCCGGCACCAGCGCGATCATCCGCGCGAAGTACCGCTGGATCGAGACCGGCACCGCCCTGCTCCTGCTGGCGCTTCCCCAGTTCGCGCTCACCCTCCGACCGCTTTGACGGCGGGTCGCTGACGGGCCCCGGCCGCACCACGGCCGGGGCCGGTGGCACGACCGGGGGCAACGAGTGTTGCGTGGATGGGCAATGGATGTTGACGGTCTCCTTCGAGGGGCCGTACAGTGCCTGGCCATGAACACGGGTGATCTCGGACGGCGGGTGGCGGAGGATGTGGCCGGTGGGGGCGGAGCGGAGGGGTTGCGGCGGCTGTCGGGGGTGATCGAGGCGCTGGAGGAGCGGCGGACGGAGCTGGTGGAGGAGCTGCGGCGCGGGCGGGAGGCGACCTGGGAGGAGATCGGGCGGGCCTGCGGGATGACGCGGCAGGGGGCGACCAGGCGGTGGGCCGGGCGGCTGCGGGCGCGGTCGTTCGGGGCGGCGGCGGAGGCGTACCAGCACGGCCGGCCGGGCTATCCGCAGGCGCTGATCGGCTCGGCGGTGCCGCGGGAGGCCCGAAGGGTGCTCGATCTGGGCGCCGGGACGGGCAAGTTGACCGGGCTGCTGGCCGAGGCGGGCCTGGACGTGGTGGCGGTCGAGCCCGACGAGGGCATGCGGGCGCAGCTGGCCGCGACGGTGCCGAAGGCGGCGGTCCGGGCGGGCTCGGCCGAGCGCATCCCGCTGCCGGACGGCAGTGTGGACGCCGTGGTGGTGGCGCAGGCCTGGCACTGGTTCGACCCGGCGGTCGCCGTGCCGGAGATCGCCCGGGTGCTCGCCCCCGGCGGGACGCTCGCGCTGGTGTGGAACGTCCGGGACGAGTCCGAGCCGTGGGCCGCCGCGCTCGGCGTGCTGATGCACCGTACGGGGCGGCAGCGGATCGACACCCGGCCGGTCCTGCCGGCGCCGTTCGGACCGCCCGAGCGGCTGGAGATCCGCTGGGAGCACGTCACCACCCGGGCCGGGATCGTCGACATGGTCGCCTCGCGCAGCTATGTGATCGCGCTGCCGGAGGACGAGCGGGTCCGTCTGCTGGCCGACGTCGAGCAACTGCTGGCCACCCACCCGGACCTGGCCGGCCGGGAGGAGATCGCCCTGCCGTACGTGACAAGGTGCACCCGTGTCCGCCTCGGCTGAGCGCGGCCGGCGTCCCGTGGAGCTGCGCCGCCTCGGCACCGCGGACGCCGAACCGTACCGGGCCTTCCGGCTGGCGGCGCTGCGCGAGACACCGACCGCCTTCACCTCCAGCCACGCCGAGGAGGCCGGCAAGCCGCTGTCCGCGACGCTGCGCCGGCTGGCCGAGGCCGAGGACGGGCCGGGCGCGCTGATCGGCGCCTTCGACGGCGCCGGCGCGCTGGTCGGCACCGCCGGGCTGAAGGTGCCGACGCGCGGCCAGGAGCGGCACAAGGGCACGCTGTACGGCATGGCGGTGGCCCGCAGCGCCGCCGGCCGCGGGATCGGCCGCGCCCTGGTGGACGAGGTGCTGCACACGGCAGCGCAGGACGGGCGGCTGCGGCAGGTGCTGCTGACCGTCTCGGAGGGCAACGAGCCGGCCCTGCGGCTCTACACCGCCAGCGGCTTCGAGGTGTGGGGGCGGGAACCGCGGGCCGTCCTGGTCGACGGGCGGGCGGTCGCGAAGCTGCACATGGTGCGTCTGCTGGACGCGGAGCCGACGGCGGAGGCCCGGCGACGCTGACAATTGTCACGGTGGGCCGGTGCGCGAACACACTGCCCCGTGCATTGGGCCGGCCACCAGCATGGACGCCATGACCTCCACCGACCCGCAGCACCCCGACACCCGTCGGGCCTTTTGCATCGTGAGGCTGCTCGTGCTCGCCTACCTCGGCCTCAGCGTCGTCACGCTGGCGGCAGCCATCGCCCTCCGTGACCACCACACGCTGGTCAACCCGGCGGTCCTGGTCCGCGGCACCATCGTCGTGGCCAGTGCCGCCCTCACCCTCCTGCTGACCGTCCGGGCCGCCAACGGCTCCCGGAGCGCCTTCCGGCGGCTGCGGATCCTGTCGGCCGTGATGCTCGTCGCCATCGCCACGATCATCGCCCTGCCGGGAACCTTCCCGGTGTGGATGAAGGTCGAGCAGGGCGTCTGCGGGCTCGCCCTGCTGGGCGTGGCCGCGGTGGTCAACGGGCGGCACCTGCGTAGCCTGTTCGCCAGGCTCTGAGGAGGGGGACCCAGGGGTGACCGACCGCGACATCGATCGCAAGCACGACCGCGACATCGACCGCGACCGCAAGCGCGCAGGCGAAGAGCGCGCGACCACCTCCCTCGGCCGTGAGCGCGTGCCGAGCCCCGTCCGGGACTGGGGGCGGGGCTGGCGGCGCCTCCTGCTGGGCAGCGGGATGCTGGTCTTCCCGGGGCTCACCGCCGCGGCCGTGGGCGGCACCGTCTCCGGCGCGGCCGCGGTGGCCGGGTACGCCGTGGTCGCCGCGTTCTGCCTCTGCTACGCGCTGCTGGTCCTCGCCCTCGGGCCGGGCCGGCGGCGTTGGATGGCACCGCTGCTGGCAGTGATGACGGCGCTGTTCCTGGCCGCGCTGCCGTTCGCCCACGAGGGCGCCTTCTTCCTCGCCACCGTGGTCGTCTCCGCGATCGCGATCCAGTGGCGCGAGCATGCCGCCCGGGCGGTGGCGGCCGGGACGGTGGCCGCGCTGGTGGTGCCCTGGGCGGTGCGCCCCTGGCACACCGGGCCCGGCGCATTCCAGGCCCTGGCCCTGCTGTTCACCTCCCTCACCTGTGGCGCCTTCGCCGAGATCGCTGCCACCAACAACGCTCTGGTCGTCGCCCGGGCCGAGGTGGCGCGACTCGCCTCGGAGGCCGAGCGCAACCGGATCGCCCGGGACCTGCACGACCTGCTGGGGCACTCGCTCACCGCGATCACCGTCAAGTCCCGCCTCGCCCAGCGGCTCGCGGGCAAGGACCTGGACCAGGCGGTGGCGGAGATGGCCGCGGTGGAGACGCTGTCCCGCCAGGCGCTGTCCGACGTCCGCGCCGCCGTCACCGGCTACCGCGAGGTGACCCTGGCCGGCGAACTCGCCCGCGGACGCGAACTGCTGCGCGCCGCCGGGGTGGTGGCCAACCTTCCGACGGCGGCGGACACGGTCGCGCCGGGGGAGCGCGAGCTGTTCGGCTGGGTGCTGCGCGAGGGGATCACCAACGTGGTCCGGCACTCCCGGGCCGACCGCTGCTCGGTGCTGCTCACCGCCACCTCGATGGAGATCCGCGACGACGGCACCGGGGGCGGAGGCGGACCGGGCGTCACGGTCGACGGCAAGGGCCTGACCGGACTGCGGGAACGGGTCGCCGCGGCGGGCGGTACGGTCGAGGCCGGCCCGCTGGACCCGCGCGGGTGGCGGCTGGCGGTCACCGTCCCGCCGGGCGGTCCGCACCCCGGCGGGCCCGCCTCCGGCCACGAAGGGACGACATGACGATCCGCCTGCTGCTCGCCGAGGACCAGGAACTCGTTCGCACCGCGCTGCGCACCCTGCTCGACCTGGAGGACGACTTCACGGTGGTCGCCGCCGTCGGCCGCGGCGACCAGGTCGTGGAGGCGGCCCGGGAGCACCGGCCGGAGGTCGCCCTGCTCGACATCGAGATGCCCGGACTGGACGGCCTGGCGGCAGCCGCCGTGCTGGCCCAGCAGGCGCCGTGGTGCCGGGTGGTCATCCTCACCACCTTCGGCCGCGCGGGCTACCTGCGCCGCGCCATGGAGGCGGGAGCGCTCGGGTTCGTGGTCAAGGACGCCCCGGCCGAGGTGCTGGCCGACGCGATCCGCCGGGTCGCGGCGGGGGAGCGGGTGGTGGACCCGGAACTGGCCGCCGCCACCCTCGCGGCGGGCGCCTCCCCGCTCACCGCCCGCGAACGCGACGTGCTGAACGCCTCCCGCCCGGGTGCCGGCGTGGCCGAGATCGCCGCCAAGCTCTACCTGTCCGAGGGAACGGTCCGCAACTACTTCTCCTCCGCCATCGCCAAGACCGGCACCCGCAACCGCACCGAGGCCCTGCGGGTCGCCGACGAGCACGGCTGGCTCTGACCGGTCGGGCGGGTCGGCGTCCGGGCGGACCCGAGCGGCGCCGGACCGACCGAGGACGGGCCTGCCCCGTGACTGCCGGTCCGAGCCGGGTTCACCGTCGGAGGATGCGCCGCAGCCAGCGGGTACGGGCGTCGTGGGCGTCCCGGGTGATGGCGGCGTGCGGGGCGAGGGTGTCGAAACCGTGGCAGGCGCCAGGCCACACGTGCAGTTCGGCCTCGCCGCCTGCCTGCCAGATCGCGTTGGCGTAGGCGACGGCCTCGTCCCGGAACGTCTCGGCGGACCCGGCCTCGACGTACGCCGCGGGCAGCCGGGACAGGTCGGTGGCGCGGGCCGGGGCGGCGTACGGCGAGAGGTCGGCGGCGCCGTACCGGTGGCCGAGCAGGGCCTGCCAGGCGGTGGTGTTGGAGGTGCGGTGCCAGGTGTCGTGGCCGGCCATCTGGTGGCTGGAGAAGGTGTCGCCGCGGTCGTCGAGCATCGGGCTCAGCAGCAGCTGGCCGACCGGCGCCGGACCACCGCGGTCGCGGGTCAGCAGGGCCAGGGCCGCGGCGAGCCCGCCGCCGGCGCTCTTGCCGCCGATGACCACGCGCCGCGCGTCCACGCCCAGCGCACCCGCGTGCTCGGCCGCCCAGACGAGTCCGGCGTAACAGGCCTCGACGGCTCCGGGGAAGCGGGTGCGCGGTGCCAGCGGGTACTCGACGGACACGACCGCCAACCCCAGGGGCAGCGCCCACCCGCGCAGCAAGCGTGGCAGGACGGACCACGCGTTGCCCGTCACCATCCCGCCGCCGTGCAGGTAGTAGAGCAGCGGCAGCTCCTCGCGAACCCCGGCCGGCCGTGCGCTGACGAGCGTGACGTCGTCCCCGCCGTCGGCCCGCGGCACGCGCAGCTCCGTCACCTCGAAGCGGCCGTCATCGCGCAACCGGTCGAGCGTCGGGCGGGGCCGGGAGGCGGCGTCCCGCTCCTGCCATGCCGCCAGGCACTCCGGGGTGAGCACCTGCCGCGCCCGCTCCCCGGCGGCGGCGACCGCCGCCCGCACCTGCGGATCCAGAGGAGGCACGCGCCGATCCGCCGGTCCACCCACCACGAGTACCCCCCTCGCCGAGGGGCGCCCGGCGGCGCCCCGACCACCACAGCCTGCCAGCCCCACCCGCGCCGACGCGCGGCGCCCCCGAGCCGCCCGAGGGGAAACAGCTCCGCCACCCCGCCGACGCCGGCCCCGCCATCGCCGAGCTGCTCGCCACCCTCGTGCGCCGCAACCGCCCGGCCACGGACCGCAGCACACGGCGCCGGGGCCTCACGAGCACGGCGCGGCGGTCAGGATGCGGGCGTCGGCGGGCCGGGCGAGGGCGCGGTGCCGCCCTTCGGCGGTGATCTCCACCAGGAGCTGCCCGTCGCAGCCGGTGTAGAGGGGGTGCCCGGCGGGGCCGAGGCGGCCGGTGGCCGCGACGGGCAACACACTGAAGGCTCCCGACGGGCTGCGCAGCCACAGGACGTAGCCGGACGCGGTGCCGTCGGGACGGCTGGTCGCGGCCACCCTCAGCGGCTTGTCGGTGCGGAGCCGAGGGTCCGGCCCACCGCGCGGGCCGCGCCCGTCGCACGCTCCCGCTCGGCGCCCGGCCGGGCGAGCGCCCCCGCCTCCTCCACCGGCACCGTACCCGCACGGCGCCGGAGCAGTTCGTCCGCGCTCGCGGCCACCTGCGCACGCGGACGGACCGCGATGTACGTCTCCACCGGTACGTCAGCCACTGGGTCACCTCACAGGGACGGGGCGGGCCGGGTCGACCGGCCCCGCAAGCGGTCGGGCCCGCACCACGCTGCTCCGTTCCCCGTCAGTACGCACGACGGAACCCCGGAGCACTGCCCCACCCGGGCGACATCGCATCGCCGGCGCCCGGCCCGGACAGCGCCGGACACGCCCGTTGCTCCGGCTCACCGCGACGGCCGGCGTGCGGCCATGAGGTCCCGGCTGGGGGCTTGCACCACCTGCAGGCCCGCGGCTTCGAGTTCCCCGCGGAGCTGCTGCTCACCGGCCGGCCACATGCTGAACGCCTCCCTCTCCTCGCGGACCACGTGCCCGTCGCGTTCGACGCGGTAGGTGAAGACGGTCCGCAGCGTGTCCCGGTCGGGTTCACGGGTGACCTGCGCGCTGTAGAGGTCGGGACCGACCCGCACCGGACCGAGCCGACGCACCGCCTCGCGTCCGGCGGGCAGCGTGGTGGGCGGCGGCTCGAACAGCAACAGCCCGCCCGGCAGCAGAGCACGCGCGACGGCCCTCCAGGTGGCGCGGCGGGTGGCCGGGTCGAGGCAGGCGATGACGTTCGAGGCGACGGCCAGGTCGGCGGCCTCCTCCAGGTCCGTCGCCTCCACGGGGCGGGGGTGGACGGTGACGCGGGCGCGCCGGTCGGCGCTCAGCGAGGCCAGGCGCGTCAGCAGCGCCGTCCGCATCGCGGTGGCCGGCTCGACGGCGTGGACCGGAACGGTGGAGGCGTCGAGGAGAACCTGGGTGACGATGCCCGTGCCCGCGCCGATGTCCAGGATGCCGTGACAGGCGTGACGCCCGGCGTCGCCGAAACGCCGCTCGGCCCTGCGGCGGTCGTCGTCGGCCTGGAGGAGGTCGTAGAACTCGACGGAGACCGCGTAACGGTCGTCGGATGTGTCGCTCATGGCACCTCGAATACCCGGCCCGGTGCCGGAGTGATGGCCACGGGCCCGTAAGTGCGCCGTCCGGGCGGCCGGGGAACCCGGATGACACCGCCACGAAGGGCCGGAGCCGACTGTCAGTGCAGGGCCGTAGCTTTGGAGGTGTCGGCGGGCCTGTTCCGCCCGAACCCCATCTCCGTTGCCCGAAAGGGGACCCAGTCGTGTCCGTCGCCGTGGAAGAGCAGGTCACTTACCTCGAACTGTCCGAGGACGAGGGGAGTGCGCACAAGTTCTACGAGGTGCGGCTCGCCGGCCAGGTGGTGACGGTGCGGTACGGGCGGATAGGCGAGCCCGGGCAGAGCAAGTCGACCACGTACCCGAGCCCGGAGAAGGCGGCCGCGTCGGCGGCCAAGAAGATCGGCGAGAAGGTCCGCAAGGGCTACGCCCCGGCGGTCCAGGGCGTGCGGCAGCGCCGGGCGGTGACCAGGCGGCAGATCGTCAGCAGCCGCTCGACCGCCCGTCAGGCGCCGCTGCTGTGGCGCTTCCGCTCCGGCTCGCCCGCCTTCGGGATCTTCGTCGGCGAGGAGCACGCCTGGGTCGGCAACGAGCGCGGCGACGTCTACACCCTCACCCACGACGGCGAGGTGACCGCCCGCTACGGCCTGCCGGACGGCGTCAAGTGCATCGTCGCGGACGACTGGTGGATCTACGCCGGCTGCGACGACGGCAAGGTGTACGACCTGGGCGGCAAGGTCCCGCGGGTGGCGTACGAGATCGCCCAGGACGTGGACATCTTCTGGCTCGACATCCACGACGGCGTGCTCGGCGTCGCCGACGAGCGCGGCGGGCTGACCACGGTGGATCACGAGGACGAGTTCCAGTGGCGCCGCCAGGCCGACGGCCGGGCGGGCTGGATGGTGCGCTGCGACGCCGACGGCGTCTACCACGGCCACTCGCGCGGCGTCGCCCGCTACGACAACCGCAGCGGCGACCAGCGGTGGCACACCCCGACCAAGGGCGAGGTGCTGTTCGGCTGGCAGGAGGCCGACGAGGTGTTCGCCGGTACCGCGCGCGGCTGGGTGCACCGGCTGCGCAAGTCGGACGGTGCGGAGGTGGCCGCCTACCGCTGTGACGCCGCCGTCTTCTCCTGCGCGGCCTCCCCGGACGGCGAGTACGTCTTCGCCGGGGACAACCACTCCTCGGTGTACTGCTTCGCCGCCGACGGCACCCGGCTGTGGAAGCTCGCCACCGGCTGCGGCTCGGCGTACAGCATGCAGTACCGGGACGGCCGGCTCTACCTGGTGACCACCGACGGCTCGCTGGCCTGCCTGGACGCGAGTGAGCAGGCGGTGCGGGCGGCCGAGGACGGCACGCTGCCGAAGACCGCCGAGGTCAAGGGCGCGGGCTGGGAGCCGGTGCTGGCCGGCGCCGGACTGGAGACGGTCGCGGTGGCCACCGCCAGGACCGGCGGCGAGGTCGAGGTCGAGTGCGTCCAGGACGGCGCCCGGCTGCGGGTGCGGGTGGTCTCGCAGGGCTACGACCCGTCGCGGCGGGTGCAGTTCCCCAAGGACATCCGGGTCGCCGGGGCGCGCTACCTCGTCGCCGAGGTGCGGGAGTCCGCCTCGGGCGGCTTCTACCGGGCGCGCGGCGAGATCAAGCGCCTCCTCTGACCCGGTGGATCCGGGCCCCGGGCGGCCGCACGAGGGTGGCGGCCGC
The DNA here is from genome assembly GCF_044767505.1 of Kitasatospora sp. NPDC101235. NCBI lineage: Bacteria > Bacillati > Actinomycetota > Actinomycetes > Kitasatosporales > Streptomycetaceae > Kitasatospora > Kitasatospora sp. NPDC101235. The sequence continues at coordinate 337 of NZ_JBIWNZ010000049.1, read as the reverse complement.
CCGGGGAGCTTCATGCCAGGCGCAGTACGAGCACCTCCCCGACCGGCCGACTGGCAAGGCGGATCTGACGGTTGACTCCGGTGGCTCCGGCCATGACGTCTCCTGGGGCGCTCGGGCTCGACGGCTGAACGCGCCCGGGTCTAAGCAAGCGCTTATTCATATGGCCAGAGGTTGGCCGTAATCGGCGGGCGGCGGCTGCCCGAGCCGTTCGAACTCGACCTCGACACCGGCGAGTTCTGAGTTAGGACGTGTATTCGGTCGTGATCAATGGGTTCGGGTGAGGTCCTTGATCCAGATCATTGCGCCGCGAAGGTGAAGGCCGGCGAGGTAGCTTTCC
>NZ_JBIWNZ010000048.1:0-40855 GCF_044767505.1 Kitasatospora sp. NPDC101235 | reverse complement strand
TGCTCATGTTGCTCTTGCCACTCACTACCTGGACTGCTTCCTCCGGGACCATCCGTCCCAGTATCGGGCTGTCCAACCGCAGGGTGGAACTTCAGTCTGGCCGATCATCTACATCGACGCCTTGTGGGTGAAGACAGACCCTTCGCGTCCCGAGCGATCTTGCGCGCCTTCACGAAGCGACCGGTCAGCTTCAAACCCATCGTCGCCGGCGAGCGCAGGATCTTGCCCACACTGGTGGGGTTCCAGTGGTTCGACGGAGCAGTCTTTCGCTTGCTCGTGTAGCTGTCGCCCTGGTTCTTGTACGCGTGGGTGGCCGGGGTGTCGAAGCCGGCTGCCTCCAGGGCGGTGGCGATCATCCACTGGCTCTGCCCCGCCAGGAGAAGCTTGCCCATGTACCGGACGGCCTCGGAGGTGACCGGATCCGGCTCCAGCGTCCGACCACCGCCCGGCCGGTCCACGATCCGGTACCCGTACGGCGGCTGGCCACCCGCCCACCGGTCGGTCTTGCGCAGGTGCTTGTGCGCCGCCGTAACGCGAGCCTTGATCCGCTTGAGCTCCATCTCCGCGAAGATCGACGCCAGCATCAGGAACACCTTCGCCAACTCGTTCCCGAACGACGACTCCCTCCCCTCCCGGTAGTCCAGAGTGATCCCGTCGTCGGTGAACACCAGAACCTTGTGGTTCTCCTCCGCCCAGTGGGCGACATCCGCGCAATCCTTCGCCGACCGGAACGCCCGGTCCACCTTGGCCCACACCATCGCGTCCCACTCGCCCTGCCGCTCTGTCAGCCACGGACCCAGGTCAGGACGCTTCCACGGTGTGACCTCCGCCGACACGTCCAGGTCCTCGAACGACCCGACGATCTCCCACTCCTTCAAGACCGCATGCCGGGTCGCTGACTCCGCCTGCACCAGATGCGACACCTTGCCCGCATCGCCGTGCGTGTCCGAGACACGCGAACCCACCACTGCTCGAACCAGCGCCGAAACCGTCATGATGCTCACGGGGATCCCCTACCTCCAAGGCCAGCAGACACCCTCGAACAGGCTGCGCTCGAACGGGTGGACCTTTTTCGAAAAGGCGTCTATCCGCTGGCGAATCGACTATCTGACGGCTAGTCAGAAGCTTGCGGACACCGCCGTCGAGGCCTATGTCGAGCGACCGGCCTCCCATGCCGAGCGCTGGAGCGACCACGCGCCGGTTACCGCCGTCTTCGATATCGACCAACTCCTCTAGCGCTTAGCGAAGTTCGATGCATCGGCTTCGGCCGCTGCGGTCGTCGCGCGACCTGCGCAGAGTGACGATCGCAGCTGCCATTGCCCTGCGCGCGGACTGCACGGGCGACCACCGCGTCCTAAGTGGAAGTCAGTTGATCTTCCGGAAACGACTCAGTTTGTAGAATCGCCGAAGAGGAGTTGGCGGCGGTGTTCCTGGTCAGCTTGGGTCCAGGCGTCGGCGAAGGTCTGTCCGGTCTCGACCTCGACCCAGGCGGAGGGGCGTTGTGGGAGGGCTGCGAGGCGGCGTCGTTCGTCGACCAGGGTCTCGAGGGCTTCGGAGTACTCGTCGTCGCCGCCGGGGTAGTCGAACAGGTTGCGACGCTTCTCCTCGCGCAAGTCCTTCATCGCCACGGTGACGTGGTTGAGCTGCTCGGTGTGGTCCTCACCGGGGATGAACCTGCGCACCGTCATCGCCAGCCCGGCCAACCGCTCCACCAGGCCGGTGATCGCGGCGGTGACCCGCTCCCCCTTGACCGGCTGGCCCTTGCAGGCGGGCTTGCCGGCCGTCTTCGCGCACCGGTAGTACTCGTAGATCTTGCCGTTCTTGGCGAGGTTCACCTGCCGGTAGAACCGATCCCCGCAGCGATCGCAGTGCGGCACGCCCAGCCAGGGCGAATCACCGTTCGAGCACCGTTCTGATGAGTGACTCTCAGTCTCTCTCCCCCCACCGTTCCTCGCAGCTCTCCGTGTGGCGCCCCGGCATTTTGGGAATGAGCGGGTCCGCTATCACAGGGATTTTCGGACAATCGCGAGCTGACTTCACAGCAGAGGGAATGTCTCCATCGCAGGCTCCCCTGACACCGCTGACCAGCGCCGCCACTCCTCTTCCATGGCACCTGGGGTGCGCTTCCTTGCCCGTCGCCGCCGTGTGAGGATGGGGAGGCGATTGTCCACTATGCATGCTGGAAGATGAGTTCGATTGCGGGACTCTAGGGTCAGGGTCCAGCCTTGATCAGCGCACGAGCCACGGGAGTGACTGCATTTTCCTGTGGGGCGAGAATTTAGCTTGGGGGGATTTGATGGACATCATGCAGGTCGCTGATGCGGGCGCGGCCGCGCTTGTGGTGGAGATGGCCAAGAGCACCTGGGGCACTGCCCGCGACGCGGTGGCCCGGTTCTTCGGCAGAGGCAGTGGGGAGGCAGAGGGTGCTGACGAGGTCGTCGAGCAGGAGCTGCGGCTCATCGACGAGGTGCGTCGCCAACTGCTGGAGGGCCAGGGCCAGGAGGGCCTGGAGGGGCGGCTGCGGGGGCAGCTGACGATCCAGCTCGCTGCCCGTCTGCTCAAGCGCCCGGACGCGGCCGAGGCCCTCCAGGAGCTGATCGACCAAGTGGCGGCCGCCGAGGGCGGTCCGCAAGCCCGCACGAGCGTGCACCACAACACCAACAGCCAGGTCGTGATCGCCTCTGGTGCCATCAACGCCGGCGGCGGCATCCACTACCGGTCCCCGGAGTCGGGCCGGTGAACAACCACACACCCACCGACGACACGGCGCAGGGACCGGCGACCGTACTCTGGCCCGTCGAAGCGGCCGGCTTGCGAGTGTCGGTTCGCGGCAACACCGGCTCCCAGATCATCGTGGCGGGCGGCTCGGTCACCATGACGGCCAAGCCACTCCTGCCCGCGGCCGACGTCCCGGCTGCCGATCTCGACGCTGTGCGCCTGGCATGGGTCGACGGTGTACTGACGGGTTCCGGCCAGCCCGTCGTGGCCGAGCTCGTCGCCCGGCTCACCGGCGAAGGGCCCGCGCTCGCGGTCATCGACGGCGTAGCCGGTCTGGGGAAGCGCTCCGTCGGTCTGCGTGCCCTGTGGGAGGTCGCCCAGAAAGTCCGCGTCGACGGCGAAGAGCCGCTGGCCATACAGGAGGTCAGCCCCGACTGGGAAGACCCGGACTCCCCGGACGCCACCCTTCTGCCAGCCCAGCCCGGCACCGTCTACTTGCTGGACGTCGCCGCCGAGATGAGCGGATGGAGGAACCGCCAGACAGTGGCCGGGCAGTTGCTCGCCCATGCGCAGGCGTTGCGCGACGTGGGGTCGTTCCTGGTCGTCGTCACCGCTGAGCACACATGGCCCGAGTCCTCCCCGGGACTGGCAGCGGTTGTCACCCACGCCATCACCCGCCCGCCCGCCCTCACTGTGGCCAGGAAGCACTTGGAGCTCCTGCACCGCAAGGCGGAGCGCCTGCACCTGCTCAACAGCTCGCCGGCGGGCGAGGCAACCCACCTGCTGACCGCTGGCAGCTCTCCGGCCGACGCCGCCCGCCTGGCACGCCTGCTGGCTACGGCCGACGACTCGCCCGCAGGCGTGCGCACGGCCATCGACACCTTCCTGCAGTGGCGCCACCAGGTCCAGAAAGTCTTCGAGACGACCGATGACAACCCGGACGACCGAGCCCTGCTCATCGCCGGCGTCTTCCTCGACGGGCACGACGCCCTCTCGGTCCAGGACGCGGCCCGCGCCCTCCTGAAGGACAACCGGAAGACTGACGTGCGGACCATTCTGACTGGCCCTGACCTGAGAGCGCGACTGGAAAGCGTCGGGGCCCAGGTCCGCGGGCGGACCGTCTCCTTCGACTATCGGCCCGGATACACCCTCTCCGTCGTCCTGCACCTGTGGCAGCAACGCGCCGACATTCATCCCCACCTGCTGGAGTGGCTCGATGCCATAATCCAGCCCAAGCAGCCCGGCGCCGACCGGATCGCCGCCATCAGCGACCTGCTCGTAGCCCTGGCCACCGCGGAGAACGACATCCGTGTCATCGACCGGTTCCACACCTGGATCGACTCCGGACCCGACAGCACCGAACACCGCGACCTGATCGCACGCATCCTCGGCATCGCCGCCGAATCCGACCCGCTCGGCGCGACCGTGCGAGCGCGCCTGCTCGCCTGGGCGCAGGAACCCTCACCAGCCGTGGCCACCACCATCGCCAAGGTCTGCCAGGGCGCCTTCGCGGACCAGTACCCGCGCCAGGCACTCGTGCGGCTTCGGCACGTTCTAAACCGGCCCGAGAAGGACGAGGCCGCGGCCACAGCGCAGGAGGCGCTGCGGGACATCGCCACGCGAGAAGGGCACCTGCCCCGGGTGTGGGCCACAGTCCTCAAGTGGGCCACCGAACGCAAGCACCTCGCCGGCCACCGGGCCTTCCTCGCCCTCTTGGACCCCACCACCGATACCCGCGTCCTGCAGGCCTTGCTGACCTCAGCCCAGAACGATACCGGTGTGAAGGAGGCCCTGGTCCGTGGCTGGAGCGCCGCCTTGGCCGACGACCGGGTGGTCGCCGAGAGCAAGCACCTGCTCACCGCCTGGGCCCAGGCCAAAGGCGCCGGGCTGGTCCCGCCGGACATCGTCGTCGAGGTGCTGCAGGACGTCGTCGTGCAGCACCTGTACTCCACCCCGGTCGCTGCCCTCATCTTCGGCGAGCCGGGAGTGCCCAACGACGAGGCGGTCATCAGCCTGCGCAAGGAGATCAGGCTCCCCCCGGCCCTGGCGGCAGCCCTCGACGGCGGCCACCCGCACACGGAGGCCTGAGCCGTGCCCTCGTCCTGGTGGACAGTGCACCGGGCACGCCGAAGAATCCGCCGCGAACTGCGGCGGATCGAGGCGAGGCTGCCGAGCTCCTGTCCGGGTATCGGCTTCACTACCCGGATCACCGCGACCGTGATCACCAACCCGCCCTACCCGGACACCAGCGAAGCGATCATCGTCGCGGTCCGCACCCTCCTGCGAAAGGCGGCCGCCGACCTCTCCCGCACGTGTGACCCCACCGACCCCGGGGCAGCCCAGGACGCCTTGGAGCAGCACCTGCGCCAACGCCGCCGACTGGCGACCGAACCGCCGGTCGAATTCACCGCGACCCTCGACCTGTGTCTGTCCGCCGCCGACCAGAGCGCCGTCGGAGCACTGCTTGAAGCCCAGCGGGCCCAGGCCGTGGCTGACATCCTGCGCCGCCAGAGAACACAAGCGCTGGCGGCGGAGCTGGCCGACCCGGCGGCCGTCCTCGCACGGTGGGCCGACCAGGACCGCGCCGACTGGAGCAAACCGCCGCACAGCGAGGCCGAGAAGCTCTCAGCCGTCTTCGCGCAGTACCGGCCCGCCCACGAGCGGACACTCGACCACGAAGTGCTGGAGGTAGTGCGCGACTTCCTCGCCAGCTTCCCGCACCTGTCACAGAAACAGGTGCTGTACTCCTTCGTGGCCGGCGGCATGGACCACGCCAACCGCCCCCAGCACGCCGCGAAGGCCCGCGCACTCCTGAACGGTCATGCGGCACCGGCTCCGGACGGTGAAACGTGAACCGGCCCGGGCAACGCCTCCGACGGCGCGGCAAAGACCCGTCGACGGGCACAACCATCCTGCGTGTCCTGCTGGCACCACGCACCAGTTGGCGGGCCTGGCGCCTGGTACGCGCTCTGCGGGGAAACGTGTCGTTCGATGCGGCTTGGCGCCGTACCCGGCTCGCACAGCACCCCGACGAACTGCCCTACCTGCTGTCCGGTCACCAACGCCCGACCGATGCCGACACCCCTGCGACCACGAACACGACACAGCGAGCGCCCAGGTCCACCGGACGGTAGTGGCGGGCTCCCTTGGCCGAGCCAAGGGAGCCCGGCAGGCTCGCACGTACCTAGTTGTACTGACCGCTGAGCTTGCTCAACCCCGGAAACCGCCACCTCCGCGCCCCACTCGCCTACACGCAGATCCGTTCGTGCTGCCCGATCCTGGCCACGAGCTCCTTGGGCAAGTAACAGCCTTCGATGGTGGGGGTCATGTAGAGGCGGGCTTTGAGGCCGAGGAGGAGTTGGCGGCAGTGCTCTTGGCCAGCCTTGGCCCAGGCGTCGGCGAAGGTCTGCCCGGTCTCCACATCGATCCACGCGGAGGGGCGTTGTGGGAGGGCTGCGAGGCGGCGTCGTTCGTCGACCAGGGTCTCGAGGGCTTCGGAGTACTCGTCGTCGCCGCCGGGGTAGTCGAACAGGTTGCGACGCTTCTCCTCGCGCAAGTCCTTCATCGCCACGGTGACGTGGTTGAGCTGCTCGGTGTGGTCCTCACCGGGGATGAACCTGCGCACCGTCATCGCCAGGTCGGCCAACCGCTCCACCAGGGCGGTGATCGCCGCGGTGACGCGCTCGCCCTTGATGGACTGGCCCTTGCAGGCGGGTTTGCCGGCCGTCTTCGCACACCGGTAGTACTCGTAGATCTTTCCGCTCTTGGCGAGGTTCACCTGCCGGTAGAACCGGTCGCCGCAGCGGTCACAGTGCGCAACGCCCAGCCAGGGCGAGGCGCCGTTCGAGCGCTCCTTCGTGACCGCGCGCTCGTCCATCGCGGTCTGGACCACGGCCCACTCCTCCTCCGTGAACAGCGGCTTGGCCATCCGGATCGGCAGACCCTTGGCGTCCCGGGCGATCTTGCGCGTCTTCACGGAGCGGCCGGTCAGCTTCAGGCCCATCGTCGCCGGCGAGCGAAGGATCTTCCCCGCGCTGGTCGGGTTCCAGTGGTTCGACGGCGCGGTCTTGCGCTTGCTCGTGTAGGTGTCGCCCTGGTTCTTGTACGCGTGCATCGACGGTGTGTCGAAGCCAGCGGCTTCCAGGGCCGTGGCGATCATCCACTGGCTCTGGCCTTCCAGGAGGAGCTTGCCCATGTACCGGACGGCCTCGGAGGTGACCGGGTCCGGTTCCAGCGTTCGGCCACCACCGGGGCGGTCGACGATCCGGTACCCGTACGGCGGCTGCCCGCCGGCCCAGCGGTCCGTCTTGCGCAGGTGCTTGTACGCGGCCGTGACGCGGGCCTTGATCCGCTTGAGCTCCATCTCCGCGAAGATCGACGCCAGCATCAGGAAGGTCTTGGCCAGCTCGTTCCCGAACGACGACTCGCGGCCCTCCCGGTAGTCGAGGGTGATGCCGTCGTCGGTGAAGACCAGAACCTTGTGGTTCTCCTCCGCCCAGTGCGCCACGTCCGCGCAGTCCTTGGCCGACCGGAACGCCCGGTCCACCTTGGCCCACACCATCGCGTCCCACTCGCTCTGGCGATCAGTGAGCCACGGCCCCAGGTCAGGACGCTCCCACGGCGTGATCTGGGCAGAGACGTCCAGGTCCTCGAAGGACCCGACGATCTCCCATTCCTTCGAGACCGCGTGCCGGGTCGCGGACTCCGCCTGTACCAGGTGCGAGACCTTGCCCTCGTTGCCGTGCGTGTCCGAGACACGCGAACCCACCACTGCCCGAACCGGTGCCGAAGCCGTCATGATGCTCACAGGAGGTCCCCTACCGCCCAGGCCAGCAGACACCCTCGAACAGCCCACACTCGAACGAGTGGACTCTTTTAGAAAAGGCGTCCATCCGCTGGAGGATTGACTATCTGATGGTCAGTCAGAAACTCGCGGACACCGCCATCGAGGCCTACGTCGAACGCCCCGCCTCCCATGCCGAACGCTGGAGCGACCACGCACCGGTGACAGCCGTCTTCGACATCGACCAACTCCTCTAGCGCTGAACCGAATTCGGGAAGCTGGCTTGAACTGCTGCGGTTCGTCGCACGCCCTACCGGAGCAACGATTGGGGCTGCTACTGGCACTGCAACTGCACTATGCGGCGACCCGCTTCCCTGACTGACAGCCGGCTGATGTTCTGGAAACGTCTCGGTTTGTAAAAACCAAGGCAGTCTGGCGGGAGTCGCCTCGCGGCACAGGTGATGACTCGGGGAAGTCGATTGACGCCTTAGTTGAGGCCCAGCCGGCCACTCACCAGTGTGGGGTGTGTCAGTGCCTTTCAGACAGACCCGCCTCCAGGTGACAGGCCAGCGTGATGCTGACGGTCTGCCACCTGGGGGCTGAGCTTGCCCCGATGCGCTGACGTCGACCAGACTCAGCGGTCCGCGACGAAGCACGCCCACTGGTAGAGCTCGTCGAAGGTGATGATCTCGACGTCCTGGATGGAGGTCCGGTACAGCTCGAAGGAACTGAGCTTCTCCGGGTTCACAGCACCGTTCTGGATGAACTCCTGCAGGCTCCCGATCACCACGACCTGCCGGGGGCGGGTGGTGGACAGCCCGACATCGATCGGGGTGCCGTCGTCCTCGTAGATGCGATCGAGGAACTCACGGGCGATGAGCTGTTGGGCCTTGTTGGCGGTCTTTTGCACCTGGGCCACACCCCCGCCCAGCTCCTTCGATGCCTGATAGACGCCCGATCGGTACGGGGTCTTGCCGAGTAGTTCCGTCTCGTGGGTCTTGATCTCGCAGAAGAGCATGCTGCTGATCAGGCCCTTGGAACGCATGATGGCGTCGATGCGCTTGCCGGCCCCGCCGAAAATACTGGCGCCTGTGGTGATGCGTTCCAGCTTGCCGTCGTCGATGGATTCACAGGCGATGAGGTTGAGGCCGTAACCGAAGATCCACTGGTTCTCCTCGAAGAAGGCCTGCCAGACCGCCTGCGCCCCGCGTGTCGTGGCCAGATTCTCCGCCTGTTGGAAGTAGTCCGGATCGGTGAGGAGCTGCTCGAACCGCTGGAGCTCCCCAGGTCAGGGGGTTGACGGAGGGTCCGGGCGACGGTCATGTCTTCAGGGCAGCGCCACTCCGACCGTGGATCCAGCAAGTCCCTCAGATCGCCCAGAAATTACCGGACAGGGGCCCAGCATCGCTTAGTGGAATCAATCCGACCCGGACCGAAGGCCAGCCAGATAATGGTCGCCGCAAATCCCGAACCCATCTGTTCCCTTCGGTCTCACCTAGATTCTCGGCGCTCGCCGTGGCGTGTTCCGGGGAACGGTCCGAGACTCGGAGCCATCGCTCCGCGCGGGCTCCGGGTTGTGCGGGCCCAACAACCCACGGCGGGGCGGCAGACCGCCTTCTCCCAGGCCTTCGGCCACTCTTCCCAGCAGCGACCCTGTGCAGGCCGCTGCTGCGCGATCAAGCTGTCCCACCCGCCGTCCGCACAGCGTGATCACCTCCGCGGCGCATCGCCGGCGCATGTCCCGACCAGTCGATCTTGCCGCGCTCCACGCTCCGCCCCGCGCACCCTGCCGCCACACCCACCACTCCCGCAACTCTGGACCTGCTATCACCACTTGTTTCAAGGAGGGGCCCATGGCGCAGCGGCCCAAACGCGGTCGGGTGTATCGGCGGTGCGGGTGCAAGGACAGGAGCAGCGGGAAGCAGCTGGGTTCGTGGTGTCCGCGGCTGGCCACCGATACTGCGCATGGTCGGTGGACGTATGCGGTGGACCTGGCCAGGGAGAAGGGCAAGCGCCGAGCTCGCCCGTCGCGACCGTGGTCGAGGAGCCCCGGCGCGGGTTCGGCGCCGCCTGCCACGCCGGGCTGCGCGCCACCGCCGTACTGGTCTGTTCCATGGGCTGCGACGGCTCGTTGGATCCCTCCCAACTCCCCCTGGTCACCGGGCCGGTGACGGCCGGCACGACCGACCTGGCCCTCGACCGCCGCCGACGCCTGGCAGCTGCACGCGCGCCTCGCCAATGCCGTCCTCGCCCGGCGGCCACGGCCCGGCACCCCGCCGCACGACCTCGGTCCGATGCGGGCCGCCTGCCGCGAGCAGCTGCTGGCGCTGGGCCTCAACGACTGGCGCTCCGGCTACCCGCTGGAGATGATGCTCGCGGTCTCGGCCGCCACAGTGCGGATCACCGAGACGCCCGCCGACTACCTTCTCACCGCTCTGATGGTCAGGTCGTCGACCCGGCCGGTGACCACCAGGTCTCCACTCACGCCCGAGCCCAACCTCTCGCGATCGCTTCACCGTGCCCCGGGGAGCCGTAGGCACCCCGTACAACGAGAGCATCGGCCGGTTCATAGTGGCCGCTCCCGCTCGGCGGCGGGCCCGGGACGCCGGGCGCCTCCCGGCTGTGCCGGGTTTCAGTCCGCCGGCCGGTGGAACAGGTCGTCGTCGACCTGCCCCTTGAGCAGCCGTCCCATTTCGGCGGAGAAGGCGAGCAGGCCCGACAGGGGCCGGTGCTGGACGACCGCCTTGACGATCCGCCCCTCCTGGTCGCGCACGAGGACGGTCGAGCCCGACAGCACGGTCCCGCCCAGGGCCGTCGCCTCCCACTCCACGTAGGTGCGGTCGCCGTGGTGCGCCTCGTGCGTGAAGACCAGCGACTCGTAGACCCTGCTCGCCGTTCCCATGATCAGCGCGACCTCCTCCCGCCCCCGGACCGGGCGGTTCAGCGTGGGTCCCTCCAGGACCACGTCGGGGGCGAAGGCACCGGCGAAGGCGTCCTCCGTCCCGGCGGCGAACGCCCGGGTCCACGCGCCGCCCTCCACCCCGGGCGCCGTGTTCCCGCCCGGCCTCTCCGTCGATCCACCCATCTCGCAGCCTCCTGACGGCCCGCCCCTGCTTTCGCAGCGGCGAGTACCAATCAAACCGTGCTTGCATCTTACGCACACAACAAATCTCAGCACCAGGTGTTGCTTAAGACAGAGGTGTCAGATGTATGGTTGTTTCAGTCCGCAACTCTCCCGCTACCCGGACGGAGGAACAGCCCCATGGCTTCCCACCTCGGTTACGACGTGCTGGTCACACCCGGCGCGGAGCGCGCCGGAAAGACCCTCCCCAACGGCGATCCGCTCGTCTCCTCGCCCGTCTCCACCGTCCTGGTGCACGGGCGGGAGGAGGCGGTGCTGGTCGACCCGCCGTTCCTGGACTCCCAGATCGCGCAGGTGCGTGACTGGGTGGCCGCCTCGGGCAAGAAGGTCCGGTACGTCTTCGCCACCCACGGCCACGGCGACCACTGGTTCGGCACCGCCGCGCTGCTCCCCGGCTTCCCGGACGCCCGGGTCTACGCGACGCCGGGCACGATCGAGGTCATGCACCAGCAGGCCACCGAGGGGCGGGCCGCCATGTGGGACGTCGACTTCCCCGGCCGGGTCCCGCCCTCCCCCGTGCTCGCCGAGCCGGTGCCCGACGAAGGGTTCCTGCTGGAGGGCGAGCTGCTGCGGGCCGTCGACGTCGGCCACACCGACACCGACCGCACCTCGGTGCTGCACGTGCCGTCGATCGGCCTCGTGATCGCGGGCGACGCCGTCTACAACGGCGTCCACCAGTACCTCCTGGAGGGCGGGGACGGCGGGCTTGAGTCCTGGCTGGAGGCGCTCGACGTCATCGAGGCACTCGACCCCCGCCACGTGGTCGCCGGCCACAAGAACGCGGCGCTGCCGGACGACCCCGCGACGATCGCCAGTACCCGGGAGTACCTGCGGGACGTGATCCGCCTGCTGGAGCAGAAGCCGACCGCAGGCGACTTCTACCAGGAGCTGCTGCGGCTCCACCCCGACCGCCTCAATCCGGGGCCGGTCTGGTACGGCGCCGTCGGCCTGCTCGGCGCCTGAGACGGAAAGGGAGAGTACCCATGGACATCGACTCGCGCACGCTCGACGCGAAAGCGGCGTACAAGCTGCTGATCGGCAGCATCATCCCGCGCCCCATCGCCTGGATCAGCACCCAGTCGGCGGCCGGCGTCGGCAACCTCGCCCCCGTCTCGTTCTTCACCTGCGTGGGGCGCAAGCCCCCGAAGGTCTCGCTGTCCATCCAGCCCAAGTCGGACGGGCTGTCGCTCAAGGACAGCTTCCTGAACATCCGTGACACCGGGGAGTTCGTCACCAACCTGGCGACCCTCCCGCAGATCGTGCCGCTGCACCGCAGCGCCATCGAGTTCGAGCCGGACGTCGACGAGTTCGACGCGGTGGGGGTCGAGAAGGAGCCGTCCGCGCTGGTCGCCCCGCCCCGGGTCAAGGGCGCGCCGATCGCCCTGGAGTGCAAGGTCGACACGATCTTCTCCGCCCCGGACGGACTGCACCATGTGGTGTGGGGAGAGGTCGTGAGCTTCCACGTCCGCGACGACATCTATGTCAACGGGCGGATCGACTTCGGCGCGCTCGCCCCCGTGGGCCGCCTGGCGGCGGAGTACACCGTGGTCGACAACGCCTTCGTTCCGCCGCTCACCGACGAGGTCATGGCCGAGCGGGCCGCGCGGCGGATGCGGCGGATCGATCGCCACGGGGAGGAGTACTCGGCGGTCGACGGACCGGGCTGGTCCGCCTCCGGAGCGATCCGGGAGTGAACCCGGCGGAGCACGGCCGGCCCGCCCGGGCAGGGCAGCACGCCTGCCCGGGCGGGAGCCGGAAGGCCCTCGGGAAGGACCGTCTAGGATCGGTTGTTCGATGTGCAGGGGGCGGTCGTCGCCGTCCCGGGACAGGAAGGCGATGGGTTCCATGGACGCCACGTGGCAGGCGACCGGCCGGTACGAGCTCGCGCCGGCTCCCGGCGCGCTCGGCCTGGTCCAGGACCTGCTCAACACCCTCCCGGCCGGCCGGCCCCGCAAGCCCGACCTGCTGGCGGACACCGACTCCGCGCAGGCCTGGGCGAACTCGGCGCTGGCCGCCTGGGCGGCCACGACACAGCAGCCCGGCCCGAGGCCGCGCCTCCACGAGGAGGACCTGACCCGGCTCCGCGACCTGCGCACGGCACTGCGCGACGCCCTGACCGAGCCGGCCGACGGAGCGCCGGAGCCGAGCGGGGACGCCGGATCCCCCGTCGTGGAGACTGCACAGGCCGCGCTGGAACTCGACGCCACCGGCACGGTGCGTCTGGAGCCGCGCGGCGGCGGCGCGGGTTTCCTGGTCGCCACGCTGCTCCTGACGCTGTGGCAGGCCCAGAACAGTGGTGACGACCGGCGCCTGAAAGTGTGCCGCAACCCCCGGTGCGCGGTCGCCTTCTACGACCGCTCGCGCAACAACAGCGGCGTCTGGCACGACGTGCGAACCTGCGGCAACGCCGCGAACCTGCGCGCGCACCGCGCGCGCAGGCGTGACACCGCGGCGTCCGGGGCCTGACCCCGGACGCCGCGTCCCGGTCACGGCGTGCCCAGCTCCCCGGTCCGCCCGAGGTGTTCCCGGAACCAGGCCAGCGCCGCACCGCTCGACTGCTCGAACCGCGCGGTGTAGGGCGCGAAGTGGCCGCCGGCAATCAGCTGCAGCCGCTTGGGTTCCAGCGCGCGTTCGTAGGCCGCGAGGGCAAGGTCGGTCACGGTGACGGTGTCGGCGAGGGCGACCACCATCAGCAGCGGCGTCGGGGAGACCCGGGCGATCCAGGTGCCGGGCTCGTACATCCGGGCCGCGCGGGTGGAGCGGACGGTGACCCGGTTCTCCCACGCGCCGTCGGGCAGGGGCTGGAGATAGAAGTCGATGGCCTCCTGCGTCCGGTAGGACGCCACCACGGCCGGGTCGCCGCTGACGACGGCCTGGGTGCGCGGAGCCTCGCCGCGCAGCTGGGCCCGCTCGTCCTCGTCGAAGGCCTCCTCCAGGGCGGCGACGGCCTCCGGGGCGATGCGGCGCAGGCCCTGCTCGTAGCCGCTGATCGTCGGCACCTGGGCGACCACGGCGCGCAGTCGGCGGTCGGTCGCGCCCAGCACAATGGCATGGCCGCCGGCGTAGCTGGTGCCCCACAGGCCGATGCGGCCGGGGTCGACCTCGGGCCGGCTCTCCAGGTAGGAGATGGCCCGCCGCCAGTCGGCGATCTGCCGCCAGGGGTCGACGTCCTGACGCGGCAGGCCGTCGCTGGCCCCGAAGCCGCGGTGGTCGTGGACCAGCACGGCGAACCCGTTCTCGGCGAAGGCGCGCGCGAACGGTTCCAGGCCGTGTTCCTTGACCCCGGCGTAGCCGTGGGCCATCGTGATCGCCGGGTGGGGGCCCGGCCCGTCCGGCAGGTACAGCCGGCCGCGCAGCGTCACCCCCGCGTCGGCCACGAACTCGACGTCCGTGCGTTCAACCATGGAAATCGTCTCCTTGGGATTGTCGGGCTTCGGCCCTGATGGGAGTCGGCGGCGGGCGCCGGAATCAGGTGAAGTGGATGTCGCCGAGGTCGATGGCGACCATGACCTGGCCGGGGACGGGACGCAGGTCGGCGTCGCGGTTGTAGGCGCGGCGCCGGGTGGGCACCAGGATGCCGTCGGCCTCGACGATGTCGTGGACGTAGTGGGCGGCGGGGAAGCCGCCGGCGATGTCGACGCGGTAGTCGTTGCGGCGCAGCAGCCGGTCCGGGCCGAAGTAGAAGTCCTGGACGGTGCTGTGGCCGGCGAGGGCGGCGGGGAAGGTCGCGCGCAGTACGCGCCACTGTTCGCCGTCCTCGTGCCAGGGCCGGATCTCCTCGACGTCCACGCCGGGCATCGCGAGCAGGAACGGGGTGGTCAGGTAGGTCCACAGGGCGTAGCCGTTGAAGTACGCCCGGTCCAGTGCGTCCCACGGGGTTCCGAGGACGTGTCCGTCGAAGGCCTTGCGCGGGTGTACGCGCTCGGCGACCACGGTGCCGTCGGTCCGCTCGATCGCGATGCGGTCGGGGGTGAAGTCGGTCCGCTGGTCGGGGGCCCCGAACGGGGCGACCGAGGCGTGCTCCTCGTGCAGCCGCACCGTCATCTCCCGGGGCGTCGGGTCCTGCGGAAGTCCCTTGATCGCGAACAGGTCGCCGCCACTGACGATCGTCGCGCGGACGGAGCTGAACCGTCGCCAGCGGTCCATCCCGCCGTGGGCTTCGAGCACCTCGTCGAGCAGTGTCTTCATCTGTAGTCCTCCTGGCTTCGGTGAGGCGTCTGCGGCCATTCACTCACTTCAATATGACCGGTCGTCTTGATACTGTCAAGGAAGTCCGCCGCGGGTTCGTACGGCGGGCTCCGGCCGCAACTGCCCGGCGTCCACGACCCTTTGGGAGTCATCGTGAGCTTCGACCACCCCTCGATCCGCACCCGACTGGAGGGCGGCGTCCTGTTCGCCACCCTCGACGCCGGCCCGCTCAACCTGATCGGCGTCGACCTGGTCCGCGACCTGGCCGGGCTCGTCGACACGCTGTACGCGGACCCCGGCGACGTGCGGGTCGTCGTCCTCGACAGCGCCTCCCCCGAGTACTTCTCGGCACATGTGGACCTCGCGGCCGTTCCGCAGTACACCGCCGAGGCCGCGAAGCCCGGCGGCCCGGGCGACGCCTCGCTCGGCATGTTCCTGCACCGGCTGGCGCGGGTCCCGGTGATCACCATCGCCAAGGTGCGCGGGCGGGCCCGCGGCGGCGGCAACGAGCTGGCCCTCGCCTGCGACATGATCTTCGCCTCGCGGCAGAGCGCAGTCTTCGGGCAGTTCGAGGTCGGAACCGGCGCCCTGCCCGGCGCCGGCGGCATCCAGCACCTGACCCGACGGCTGGGCCGGGCGCGGGCCGTCGAGGCCATCGTGGGCGCGGACGACTTCGACGCGGACCTCGCCGAGCGCTACGGCTGGATCACCCGCGCCCTGCCCGACGACGAGCTGGACGGCTTCGTCGAGCGGCTGGCGGGGCGCATCGCAGGCTTCCCGCCCGAGGGAGTCAGGGCCGCCAAGCGCGCCATCGGCGACCTCACGCTGGCGGACCCCGCACAGGTCCGCTCCGACGCCGCCGTCTTCCAGAGCCTTGTCGCCCTGCCGCAGACCCGCGAGCGCCTGGACCACCTCGCGCGCCGGGGCCTCCAGACACCGGGCGACCTTGAGGCCGACCTGGGCGGGGCCGTGGGGCAGTTCCCGCACCGGCCCGAGGCCGACCGCACTGTTTGACAAATCGAAAGACGACCGGACATATTGACAGTGATAGAAGGAGTGTGCACCATGCCGCGACCCAGCATGCGCGAACATCTGATCGAAGCCGCGCACGACCGCTTCCACGAACACGGCTTCAACGGCATCGGCATCAAGGACATCACCGACACCGCCGGCACACCGAAGGGCTCGTTCTACAACCACTTCGACAGCAAGGAAGCCATGGCCGTCGAGGTCATGCGCCGCTACGCCGGCACGCGCGGGATGGACATGCTCGCCGACACGTCGACTCCTCCCGTCGAGCGCATCCGCGGCCACTTCGCCTACCTGATGGCGGACTTGGAGCGGTACGACTACGCCCGGGGCTGCATGTTCGGCAACTTCGGGGCGGAGCTGTCCACGCAGAGCCCCACGGTCCGGGACGAGGTGGGCAGCCGGCTCGGGCGGTGGGCTTCCGCCCTCGCCTCGGCGCTGGACGAGGCCCGCGCGGCCGGGACGCTGGCAAGCGAGGTGGACAGCGCGGTCCTGGCCCGATTCCTGGTGAGCGCCTGGGAGGGCGCGGCCATGCAGGCGAAGGTCGTCCGCGGCAGCGCGCCGCTGGACGACTTCTTCACCGTGTTCGATTCGCTGACCGCCTGACCCGGCGGCCGGTGCCGGAGACGGATGCCGGCGGAACCGACCCGGGTCGGTTCCGCCGGCATCCGTCTCCGGGTCAGTTCAGCGGGGCGTCGAAGACCGTCTTCCGGTGGCTGAAGGCTTCCAGGGAGTAGCGGCCGTGGTAGTGGCCCATACCGCTCTCCCCGACGCCGCCGAACGGCAGGGCCGGAACTGTCAGGTGGTGGATCGGCAGGCCGAAGTTGACGGCACCGGAGGAGGTTTCGGCGATCAGCCGGGACTTCGTGGTGTCGTTCCCGGTGAAGGCGTACAAGGCCAGCGGCTTGTCGCGGTCGTTGATGAACTCGATGGCCTCGGTGAGGTCGGCGACCGTGAGGATCGGCAGGATCGGCCCGAAGATCTCCTCCTGCATCACCGGTTCGTCCGCCCGGACGTCGAGCAGCACGGTCGGGGCGATGTACTTCTCGGCGCGGTCGCTCTGTCCGCCGATCACCGTGCGGCCGGAGTCGAGCAGCTTCCGCAACCGGTCGAAGTGCCGCTCGTTGACGATGCGCCCGTAGCTGCCGCAGGCCCGGGGGTCGTCGCCGTACAGCTCCCGGACCGCCTGGGCGAGGGCGACCGTCAGCGCCTGCGCGGTCTCGGGGTCGGTGAGGACGTAGTCGGGAGCGACGCACGTCTGCCCGGCGTTGGTGAACTTGGTGGCCGCGATGCGTGCGGCAGCCGTGGCGATGTCGATGTCCCGGTCGACGAACACCGGCGACTTTCCGCCCAGTTCGAGGGTGACGGGCGTCAGGTGCTCGGCGGCCGCGCGCATCACGATCCGGCCCACGGTGCCGTTGCCGGTGTAGAAGACGTGGTCGAAGTTCTGCGCAAGCAGTGACGTCGTCTGCGCGACGCCGCCCTCGACCAGGGCGACGGCGTCGGGGTCGAGATACGCGGGGACGAGCCGGGCCAGCAGGGCGGACGTCCGCTCGGCGAGCTCGGAGGGCTTGACGACCACCGCGTTGCCGGCCGCGAGCGCACCCGCGACCGGGGTCAGCAACAGGTAGATCGGATAGTTCCAGGCCGACAGGACCAGGGCGACGCCGAGCGGGTCGAACTCGGTGTGGGCCGCCGTCCCCGCGGGCAGGTGGGGGGCCGCGATCTCGACGGGCTGCGGCGCGAGCCACCCCTCCAGGTTCTCCAGGTAGTCGTCGATCTCCAGGACCGTCAGGTCGATCTCCATGCGGTCGACCTCGTCCGCGTTCTTGCGCAGGTCGGCCCAGAGGGCTTCGGCGATCGCCTTCCGATTGTCGGTCAGCAGCGCGCGCAGTCGGGTCAGTTGCTCGCGGCGCCACGCAAGGGGCCTGGTGCGGCCGCTGCGGTGGGTCGCGCGCAGTCGCGCGACCAGGGTAGCCGCCTCGGTCTCGGTCAACGCGGGGTGCGTCGTGGTCATGTGTGTCTCTCGTTTCGTCAAGGGGGCCCGGCCACCGGGCCGGGCACCGGAGATCGCACAGGGTAGGAGCGGGTCGATGAACGCTCGGACGGACCGGCCCGACGGATCCCGGTCCGGGCCGCGGGCCGGCCTCGGGTGAGGCGCGTGCGGCCTCTCCCGAGGGGTCCCTAGTTCGCCTGCCACCACCGGGTGATGACGTCGGCGTAGTCGTCGGCGTTCTCCTCCCAGGCGAAGTGGCCGGCGTCGATGATGTCGAGCTTGCTGTTGGGCAGGTGCGCGTGGAGGTACTCGGCGTTCTCCGGCGGCACGACCGCGTCGTCGCGGCCGGCGAGGATCTGGACCGGCGTCTCCAGGGTGGGCAGCAGTTCGCGCAGGACCGGCAGTTCGGCGGGGTAGGCGCGGACGTAGGGCAACTGCTCGACGAAGCGCTGACCGACGTAGGAGGCGAGGTAGTCCTCCCGCACCACGTCCGGCAGCCGGTAGCCGTTGATGGTCTGCATCGCGACGGTGACGGCCGTCTTGGGGCCCATGGCCCGGTACGGGGCCAGGTCCTCGGTCAGCACCCAGTCCTTCAGGGGGTTCCCCAGCGCCAGGGGGACGGCCGTCCCACCGGTGCCCACGACCAGGCTCCTGAACCGGCCGGGGTGCCGTGCGGCGGCGAACAGGGACGCGGCCGTGCCGATGTCCGGACCCACGACGTGCGGGCTCACCAACGCGAACTCGTCGGCGAGCCGGACGATGAACTCGCCCATCGCCGCGGGTGAGAGCAGGTCGGCGCGGAGCTCGGAGTGCCCGAACCCGGGCAGGTCCACCGCGACCAGGTGCGCATGCCGGGCCAGCTTCGACCAGGTCGCGTCGTAGGAGTAGAGGCTCTCCGGCCAGGGGCTCAGCAGCAGGGCCTCGCGCTCGTGCGGCTCGTCGCTCTCGGCGTACCTGACCGACAACCCGTCGATCGTGCGGAACCTGGGCTTGATCTCAGTCATCGCGTTGTCCCTCTCCCTGGTGTGTTCCATGCGGTCGACAGTCTTAAGATGACCGGTCATATTCACTCTGTCAACTCGGACACCGATAAAGCCGTGGTTCCGGCGCTCGATTGACAAAACGACCGGTCATATTCAATCCTGGACGGGCCGCCCGCCGTACAACGAAGGGACACGCTCATGACCATCTCCCCCAACCCCCCGACCGGCGCGTTCCGCGCGGTCCAGGTCACCGCGCCGGGCGCTGCTCCGGTACTGGTCGAGGTCGCCCGGCCGGAGCCGGGGCCGGGCGCGGTACGGATCACGGTGGAGGCGTGCGGGGTGTGCCACTCCGACCTGCTCATCGCGAGCGGCAACCTGCCCGGCAGCGCCTTTCCGATCACGCCGGGCCACGAGATAGCCGGCCGCATCGACGCACTCGGCGACGGAGTGGAGGGCTGGCAGGTCGGCGACCGGGTCGCGGTGGGCTGGTACGGCGGCAGCTGCGGGCACTGCGACGCCTGCCGTTCGGGTGACGCCGTGCACTGCCCCCGGCTCGCGATTCCCGGTGTCGCCTACCCGGGCGGATACGCCGACTCCGTCGTCGTCCCCGCGATCGCCCTGGCTGCCGTCCCGGACGAGCTCACCGCCGCCGAGGCCGCGCCGCTGGCCTGTGCGGGCGTGACCGTCTTCAACGCCCTGCGCCGCTCCGCCGCACGCCCGGGCGACACCGTCGCCGTCCTCGGCCTCGGCGGCCTGGGCCACCTGGGCGTGCAGTTCGCCCAGAGAATGGGATTCCGGACGGTCGCGATCGCCCGCGGCGCGGAGAAGAAGGCGCTCGCGCTCGAACTCGGCGCCGCCCACTACATCGACAGCACTGCAGGCGACGTCGCCGAGGCGCTGCAACACCTCGGCGGCGCGAAGGTCGTCCTGGCCACCGCGACCGATGCGGCCGCCATGTCCGCGACCGTCGACGGACTCGGCCGCCGCGGCGAGCTCGTCGTCATCGGCATCGGATCCGAGCCGCTGCAGCTGACGGCCCTCCAGTTGCTGAGGGGCGACCGGAAGATCTACGGCCACTCCTCGGGCACCGCCGTCGACACCCAGGACGCGCTGCGATTCGCGGCCCGGACGGGAGTACGGGCCTGGATCGAGCAGGTGCCGCTGGAGGAGACTGCTCAGGCAGTGGCGAAGATGACCTCGGGCCGAGCCCGGTTCCGCATGGTCGTCACCACCGGCCGCTGACCGGCGTTCATCATCCGCCGCCCGACGCAAGGGAGTTGTGATGCAGGTAGCAGTGGTCACGTTCGACGGGTTCAACGAGCTCGACAGCTTCATCGCCTCGGCCCTGATCAACCGGTGCCGCAACGACGACCTGGAGGCCTTCATCACCACGCCGACGCCTACGGTCACCTCGATGAACGGCGTGCAGGTGACCGGGCAGCGCCCGATCGGCTTCGCCGCCGACGCCGACGTCGTGCTGATCGGCAGCGGCATCAGGACCCGCGACGTGGTCGCCGACGACCGGCTGATCTCTATGCTGCCGCTCGACCCCGCGCGACAGTCGATCGGCTCGCAGTGCTCCGGCGCACTGGTCCTGGCCCGTCTCGGCCTGCTGGCCGGCATTCCGACCTGCACCGACCGCACCAGCCGCCCCTTCGTCGAGGCCCGCGGCCTCACCGTGCTGGACGCGCCCTTCCACGCCGAGGGCAACATCGCCACCGCCGGCGGCTGTCTGGCCTCCCAGTACCTCGCCACCTGGGTCATCACCCGCACCCTCGGCGAGGACGCCGCCCGCGCCGTCCTCGACTACGTCGCCCCCGGCGGCGAGAACCGGGAGACCGTCGACCGAGCCCTGCACGCCATCCACACCGGCCGACCCGCCCTCCGCTGACCGCCCACGCGTCAACAACCGGTCACTCTTACGCCATGGCGGCCCGTCGGTTCGGGCCCCCACGGGCCGTCTCCTCGTCCGGTCGAGCCGATGCCCCGTGGTTCCGGCTGTCGTGCCTGCCGTCAATGTGGCTGGGCTTCCTACTCTTGCCGAGGCTATGAGCCCAGCCTCTCCAAGGGGTCGGAGAAAAAATTGATCCCCGCCAAAAAGTGCTCTCGGCGGGTTCACGAAATGGTTCACCAACCAACAGAGAAGGACGAGGCCTTGTTGTCGATCCATGACGGCAGCGTGGGCCACCACTCGCCACCCTTGAACTCGAAGACCGATCCGCTCTCGTAGGGATCCGCGTAAAGCCAGCCGACGCGGTACTGGGAACTGTCGGCCCAGCTTCTGAGCGAGGATATGTTGTCGTTCATGCCGCCGGGCACATTCGCGAAGTTGTCCTCAACACCCGTCCCGTAGGCGGCAAAGACCTGGTAGCAGTTACCCGTGTAGTTCGGCCCGGTGAAGAACTGGATGACTCCAGGCTCTCCGTAGTTGTTGCAGTTCCCGGCCGCGCTGGCGCTGGGCGCGAACGTGAGAAGACCACCCACGGCCGCCATGCCGACCATGACTGCCTTCAACCTGAGCTTCTTGACCATTCTCGACTCACCCTTTCGCAGTGGACCCGGATGTGCGCCCGAGGCTGGAGCGGCCTTCCCTCGCCCACTGCCATGCGCGGGCCGGCAGATGCCCCTCACTGACCTCGGGTTGCGGCTGTCGAAAACTCGCATCGGCGCGAGGCCGAACCCCGGCTGCGCCACGCGGAGCGGCACCCGTCCGGTGCACCGAGGAACTCTCAATGTGGCCGGTCGTCCTGCCTCTGTCGAGGCTGCCTTCGCGACCTCCCCACCGAGACCCTGCCCAACAGCGCAATATGACGGTCAATCAGTTCAAACGCCTCCCGATCGCACCGAAACCGGCGCGCCACCGGCACGGCTTCCCGCACAGGAGGCCGCTGGAGGGACACACCCTCCGCCCCGAGTCGCCGGACCGGACACGGCTGACGATCAGGTCACGCGTAGTGCCTCCACCACAGGTTCCACATCCCGTCCGACGATCGCTGGGCGCAGTAGTAGTACTGAACACCGTCGCCGTAGGGGTTGCCATACGTGTTCTGGTTTTCCTGCTGCGCAACCCAGTTGCAGGTGGACTGCGAGACGTACGCGGCCCCCGTGTAGTCGTTGACGATGATCAGACTCGGCGCCGCCGAGGCGGACCCCTGCCCCACCACGGCCAGTCCGGCTGTCGCAACCCCGGCCAGGAGGACGGCGGCCGACGTCCGCTTGATTCGATCACCCAACAAGGCACTCTCCCCTTCGATGCGGCAGGTGCTTCAGGTGCCGACGCGGAAGCTGTGCACGGTCGGCGTCAGCCACGTCTGTATGCCCGACACCTGCCAGGCGAAACGCGCCCCATCGAAGGCACCCGACTGCGACCCTCCCGACCGCGGCACCCTATCCCGGTCGTCCGAACCGGGCCGCCCGGGCGTCAGGCCGGCCCCTCCCCGGAGGTCGCGACGTGGCGGAGCGCGGCGGTGAGGTGAGTGAGGTCCTGGCCGTCGAAGTGGTCGACGAGGTGCCACCGCACGCTGACCAGGAACGCCGGCCAGGCCTGTTCCAGACGGGCGAGGCCGGCATCCGTCAGCGCGGCGTTCCACCCGCGC
The DNA here is from genome assembly GCF_044767505.1 of Kitasatospora sp. NPDC101235. Classification (NCBI taxonomy): domain Bacteria; kingdom Bacillati; phylum Actinomycetota; class Actinomycetes; order Kitasatosporales; family Streptomycetaceae; genus Kitasatospora; species Kitasatospora sp. NPDC101235. The sequence continues at coordinate 18,420 of NZ_JBIWNZ010000048.1, read as the reverse complement.
CCGTCCTCGGCGCTCTTGGTGCGCTCGACCCAGCCCTGCTTCTCCAGCCGGGTAACGACGCGGGTCATCCCGCTGAGCGAGATGCTGCAGGCGGCAGCGAGCTCGTTCATCCGCATCGCCCGCCCCGGCGCCTCGGACAGGTGCATCAACGGCGTGTACTCGGAGAGCGGGAGCCCGGCTTCGCGCACGATGTCGGCGTCGACCGCGCGCGGCAGGGCCAGCATGACGCGGCTCAGCTCACGCACGAACGCCTCCTCGCTCGCGGTGAGGGGCTGCGGCGGCGGCTGGTCGGAGGGCATGGCCACACCCTAACCCAAGTACTTGACGCGGCAAGCAGTTCGCTATGTACTTGTCGCGTCAAGCACTTGCTTGACGCGACAAGTACACGGCCAACTGCCCATCGGGCGAACGGAGATGATCACCATGACCAGGACCGGAAGCACCCCGCCCGACGCACACCTGTCGCCACGTCAGGTCGCCGCCGCGTTCTATGCGAGCTACAACGCGGACCTGGCCGCCGGCTTCGAGCGGTACATCGCGAAGGACCTCGCGCTCCACGGGTTCGACGGCCCCGACGAGCGCTCCGCCTGGATCGCGGGCGACCTCGAACTCAAGGCCGCCCTCACCGGCTACCGCCTGGACGTGCTCGACCAGATCGCGGAAGGCCCCAAGGTCGTCACCCGCTGGCGCCTCGGCGGCGTCCACACGGGAACGATCCTGGGCATCCCCCCGTCCGGCCACGAAGTCCACCTCAGCGGCATCTCCATCGACCGCATCGCGGACGGCCAGTCCGTCGAGCACTGGTCGGAGGGCAACTTCGGCCGCTTCCTGCAGCTCCTCCGCGGCGAGAACGCCTGACCCGACGTCACCATCACGCCCCCACAAGGAGCCCGACCATGAACCAGCCCCTCGACCGACGCACCCTGCTCGGCGCCACCCTCGCCGGCAGCGCCGCCCTCACCCTCGCGTGCGCGACCCCGTCCACCGCCGCCACCAGCGACAGCGGGACGAAGCACATCACCCGGGCGTTCTACGAGAGTTACGCCCTCCGCGACCTGCCGGCGTCCTTCGCCCGCTACATCCACCCGGACGCCGTGATGCACGTCCCCGGCTTCGACCGCCAGTCCTGGCTCGACTTCGACAGCACACTCGTCGCGGCCTTCGACGACCTCGCCATCACCGTCCTCGACCAACTCGCCGAGGCCGACAAGGTCGCGACCCGCTGGATCCTGGGCGGACACCACACCGCCCAGTTCCTCGACTTCCCCCCGACCGGCCGCTACGCGTCCTTCACCGCGACCACCGTCGACCGGATCGAGGACGGGAAGATCATCGAACACTGGGCCGACGCGGACTTCACGGCCTTCCTCCAGAGCCTGCGCGCATAGCCCTCCCGGCCGCGACGAGCAACACGGTCGAACAGGCAGAAGAGCCCGCGTCGGTCCGCATCGATACCCGGGAGCACAACATGACTCCCGGGCCCGACCCGCACAGCCGCCGACCGGCAGCCAGTCCTGTCCCGCCAGTGATGTGACGCTCGGCGAAGTCCTGGGCAGTCCCCGCATCCCTGTCGAACCCACCTGCCGCGCACACGACCGGCGAGCACCGCACCGCAGGCGTCCGACAGGAGAACCAGAGACGTCATGCCCACCAGTCACGTAACCCTGAATCATGAGATTTTGTTCTTCCCGGGCTCTGCCGTACAGTCGACAACACCGACGCGGGGTGGAGCAGCTCGGTAGCTCGCTGGGCTCATAACCCAGAGGTCGCAGGTTCAAATCCTGTCCCCGCTACCACGCAAAAAGGCCGGGCCCGACACACTCAGTGCGTCGGGCCCGGCCTTTTTGCGGACCGTCCCGGTCGCTCCAGGTCCCCACGCCTTCGACGGCGGCCGTCGGCCGGAGTCGCCGTCAGAACTGTGGCAGGCCTCAAAGTCGCAGCAGCAGCTTCTCGGCGCATGTTCCGGGCCGGACACGCCCATCAGCGCGCTTTGGAACCGGTCGCGCACCTCGAACGGGACGCGGACGTCCAGGGCCGCGCCATGCCTGGCGCCCCGTCCAACAGTGTCGCGGGCCCGGGATCGCCGGACGGCCAGGGCTCGGTGGACGACCTCGACGGCTCGGGTGAGGGGCCCCACACCTGGTTGCTTGGGCCGACTACCCTAATCTGCCCGCCGCCCTCGCAAGTGGTAGGCCCCGGCCTGTCAAGCGGCAGCTCCGCCCGGCGTGGAGGTGACCCCACGGCCAGGTGCCCGAGGGACGCGCCGTTCAGGTCCGCTCCGCCCAATTGGAGGTGCCCCGCTCCGAGACGACACCGACAGCGTGGCCAGGGATGCGCTCTACCCACGCGGAGGTCTCCGGTCCACAACGATCCCGGATCACCCGACCTCCGCCGAGCTGCCAGCGCACTCCAGCTGTCCCACGCGTGCTTCGAGTTCTGCAGGCAGGTACCAGCCTTCGATGGCCGGCGTCATGTAGAGGCGGGCCTTGAGGCCGAGGAGGAGTTGGCGGCGCCTTTCCTGGTCAGCCTGTGCCCAGGCATCGGCAAAGGTCTCGCCGGTCTCGACCTCGACCCAGGCGGAAGGGCACTGTGGGAGGGCTGCGAGGCGGCGTCGTTCGTCGACGAGGATCTCAAGGGCTTCGGAGTACTCGTCATCGCCGCCGGGGTAGTCGAACAGGTTGCGGCGCTTCTCCTCCCGGAGGTCCTTCATGGCCGCCGTGACGTGGTCGAGCTGCTCGGTGTGGTCCTCGCCGGGGATGAACCTGCGCACCGTCATGGCCAGCCCGGCCAAGCGCTCCACCAGAGCCGTGATCGCCGCGGTGACGCGCTCGCCCTTGACTGATTGCCCCTTGCAGGCGGGTTTGCCGGCCGTCTTCGCGCACCGGTAGTACTCGTAGATCTTGCCGTTCTTCGCGAGGTTCACCTGCCGGTAGAACCGGTCGCCGCAACGGTCACAGTGCGCAACGCCCAGCCAGGGCGAGGCGCCGTTCGAGCGCTCCTTCGTGACGGACCGCTCGTCCATCGCCGCCTGGACGGCGGCCCACTCCTCCTCCGTGAACAGGGGCTTGGCCATGCGGATCGGCAGGCCCTTCGCGTCGCGGGCGACCTTGCGCGCCTTCACGGAGCGACCGGTCAGCTTCAAGCCCATTGTCGCCGGCGAGCGCAGGATCTTGCCTACGCTGGTGGGGTTCCAGTGGTTCGACGGCGGCGTCTTGCGCTTGCTCGTGTAGGTGTCGCCCTGGTTCTTGTACGCGTGGGTCGCGGGAGTGTCGAAGCCGGCTGCTTCCAGGGCCGCGGCGATCATCCACTGGCTCTGGCCTTCCAGGAGGAGCTTGCCCATGTACCGGACGGCCTCGGACGTGACCGGGTCCGGCTCCAGCGTCCGCCCACCACCGGGACGGTCCACAATCCGGTACCCGTACGGCGGCTGCCCGCCCGCCCAGCGGTCCGTCTTCCGCAAGTGCTTGTGCGCGGCGGTGACGCGGGCCTTGATCCGCTTGAGCTCCATCTCCGCGAAGATCGACGCCAGCATCAGGAACACCTTCGCCAGCTCGTTCCCGAACGACGACTCACGGCCCTCGCGGTAGTCCAGGGTGATGCCGTCGTCGGTGAAGACCAGGACCTTGTGGTTCTCCTCCGCCCAGTGCGCCACGTCCGCGCAGTCCTTCGCTGACCGGAACGCCCGGTCCACCTTGGCCCACACCATCGCGTCCCACTCCGCCTGCCGCTCGGTCCAGGTCGGGGCGCTTCCACGGCGTGATCTGGGCCGAGACGTCCAGGTCCTCGAACGACCCGACGATCTCCCACTCCTTCGAGACCGCGTGCCGAGTCGCCGACTCCGCCTGCACCAGGTGCGAGACCTTGCCCTCGTCCCCGTGCGTGTCCGAGACACGCGAACCCACCACCGCCCGAACCGGCGCCGAAACCGTCATGATGCCCATGGGCCTCCCCCTACCGCCCAGGCCAGCAGGCACCCTCGAACACTTCACACTCGAACAGGTGGACCTTTTTCGAAAAGGCGTCTATTCGCTGGAGAGTAGACCTAATTGTTTCTACAAAAACCCTGGCCGGCATGGCAGTCGAGGCCTACATCGAACGCGCCGCCACCCACGCCGAGCGATGGAGCGACCACGCGCCCGTCACCGCAGTGTTCGGCCTGAACACCTAGCGGACATATCAAGCGATATTGGCAACCCCCCGCGGAGGACGGCCGGGAGAAAAAAGCTCAGCGGACCGGGCGTCTTCGACATGAAGACCGGCCTGGCCCAGGGCATCTGGGCACTGAAGTTGGCCCGGGAGTACGGCGTCCCGGTACCCACCCCACCGTCACCTTCCTCTTCAACGGAGATGAGGAGGTCGGCTCCCGCTCCTCCCGCCCGGTGATCGAGGAGGTCGCCCACCACGCCGACGCCACGCTGGTGCTGGAACCCAGCGCGCACGGCGCGGTCAAGACCGCCCGCAAGGGCAACGGCACCTTCCGCGTCACCGCCAGCGGTGTCGAGGCACACGCCGGGCTCGCGCCCCAGGACGGGGCCAGCGCCATCACTGCGCTGTCCGAGTTCGTCGTCGCCGCCGCGGCCGTTGCCGCCCCCGACAAGGGCACCACGATCAATCCCGGTCTCATCACCGGCGGCTCCGGCGCCAACGTCGTCGCCGGGATGGCCACCGCGAGCGTCAACATCCGGGTCAGCAACGAGGGACTGCCGGTGCTGTGCGGCATGGGCGCGGTCGGCGACGGTGCCCATGCCCAGGGCGAGTTCATCTACCCGGACACCGTTCCCACGCAGACAGCCCTGGTCGCGGGCCTGCTGGGCCGACTGGCAGAACCGCTGCACGGCTGAGACACCGATCGGCGGTCGGCTCCTCGGGACGCGGGCAGCGGACCGGGCCCGCGTGCCGACTCCTGAGAGCCTCGGCGGCCCGAGCCGGCGGCGAACCCGCCGGCTCGGGCCCGCCGGGCTGGTCAGATCCAGCCGCGGCGGGTGGCCTGGATGCCGAGCTGGAAGCGGGTCCGGGCACCGAGTACTTCCTGGAGTCGGGTGATGCGGCGGGCCACCGTGCGTTCACTGACGCCGAGTTCGCGGGCGATGGCCGCGTCGGTCAGGCCGCCGCTGAGGTACGTCAGGAGCTGTCGGGCCTCCGTCGTGGGGCCCGGACCGGCCTCGCTCCCCGGCCCGCCCCGTGCGGACAGCGGGACGGCCATCTGCCAGAACGACTCGAAGAGGTCGATCAGACCGTAGAGGAGGTCCGACCGCTGCACCACGATGTTGTGACGGCTGTTGGAGCCTCGCGCGGGCGCGCTGACCACGGCGAAGCGGTCGTCGCAGATGCCCAGGTTCAGCGGAACGCCGGGGAACGCGCGGGCGTGCTCCCCGAGTTCGATGGAGGTGCGGACGGCCTCCCAGCCTCGCGCGTCGCCCAGCACCTGGGCGCCGTAGACGACCGAGCAGCGCACACCGCGCTTCAGGGCCCCGGCGAAGCCGTCGGCGATCGCCGGGGCGGCCAACGGCGCGGCCGGTTCCACGTAGCCGATGGTCAGGGCGCGGACCTGTTCGGTGGCCATGTCGTAGAGGCGCTGGGCGCTGGCCTCGCGTGCCGCCCGCGTCTTGAGGACCTCCAGGTAGCCGGCCCCCTCGGCGTGGTGGTCGCGCCAGAAGCGGGCGAGCTGCTCGGCGCTGTCCCGCAGCGCATCGAGTTCCTTGGCACGGCTCTCCACGAGGCCGTCGAGCGCGACGCGCGGCGAGAGGGCGACGAGCCGCCCGTCGTCGGACTCCACGAGTCCGACGACGGTCAGTTCTCCGATCGCCGGGTCCAGTTCGTGCGGGGCCGCCCCGAGGGCGCCCGACAACTCGGCCGCGGTCACCGCGCCTCGCTGGACGAGGACGCGGTACGCGTCCGCGGCCGCCTCACTGAAACCTGCGCCCTCCGGTGAATACACATACATATCATCGCATATCACCTCCCCAGAGTTCGATCGCATGGACCACTGACACGTTGAGCCCTGTTTCGGCAGGTCGCTTCTCCAGGTCAGCGGTCATGAAGCCGAAGAAGGTTCGACGCCGGTGCGAGCAAAAAAGGTGTCAAGTTCCTGCCAACGCCGGATTTCGACAACCGGAACGCTTTCCGCGACGGCGGCGCGTCCACAGACTCTGAGCACGGCACAGCCGACCGCCAACACGTACCAGACCCTGGCGTCGGCTCCAGTACAGCAAGGAGCTCCCCGTGAAGAAGACCCTGGCCTGGGCCCTCACCGCCGTGACGGCCGCCACCTGCGCTCTCGGCGCCACCGTTCCGGCCGCGGCAGCCGAAGGCGCGCCCGTCACCGCCTCGGTGTCCACCACCAAGCCCGACACCTCCGGCCTCTCCCCGGAGACCAGGGCGATCGCCGACGCCTACCTGGCCCTGCTGCCCGCCGACTGGCAGGACCGCCTGCAGGCCGCCGCCGCCAAGTACGGCATCCACGACAGCCAGTTGACCGGGATACGCAACGGCGTCATCAACCCGGGCGACTACCAGTGCCGGCCCTCGGGCCTGACCACCTACGTCCGGAGCCAGGTGGCGAAGGCCAAGGACCCCTACATCTTCTTCATGCTCGCGGGCATGCTCGACCTGCCCACCTACGACGCCATCCTGTTCGGCAGCGAGTCGAGGTCCAACAGCTTCGGTGTCAACGGCGAATACACCCACCAGCTCACGTCCGAGATGAAGGACCTGAAGAAGTTCTGGGACATCCCCTCCGGCGACATCCAGCTCATCCCGATGCACGGCGCCGATCTCTTCTCCTCCCCGGAGCGCCTGGCCCGCCTCTTCGTAGCCCTGTACGGCACGCCCGCGGACACCAGCCGGACCCTCGCCGACCTGGTCATCCGGCTCATCGGCTCCGAGCCCAGCCTCGAACACGGCGCCAGCCCGCTCTTCACCCTCAACGCGCTCGCCTTCAGCGATTCCCAGGAAGCGGATCCGCTCGGCGTCTCCGACCGCATCATCGTGGGCGACGGCGTCCTGCAGGGCATGGCGTCCCTCGGCCTCGGCGACACCGCCCCGCGCGCCATCCTCGCCCACGAGTTCGGCCACCAGGTGCAGTTCGCGGACGGCCTGCTCAAGAACACGACGCTCACCGGGCCGGAGTCCAGCCGGCGCGCCGAGCTGATGGCCGACGCCTTCGGCACCTACTACCTCACGCACTCACGAGGCGAGGCCCTCAACGCCAAGCGGGTACTGGACTCCGAGAAGTCCTTCTACGACGTCGGCGACTGCGACTACACCGGCGACACCCACCACGGCACGCCCAATCAGCGGTTCGCGGCCTCCTCCTGGGGTGCGAGCGTCGCCGACACCGCCGCCAACCAGGGCCACATCCTGCCGTCGATGAAGCTCGATGGGCTGTTCGAGGCGAAGCTCCCCGACATCGTCAAGCCCGACGCGGCCGGCTGAGCCTGCTGGGACTGATCGTCGGATCGTTCGGCGTCCGCCGCGCACGAGAGCGGCGAAAGGTCTTCTCGTAGCGGGTCGCGATCCCGCCGCTGGGGGCCGGGCCACGTTGCCGTGGCCCGGCCCCCTCCTCATGGCGTCGACCTCGTCACCGAGGTACGGCAACGTCCCCGGTTGCGCGGCCGGGGGCGGCCGGTGCACAGCCGGGGAAGGTCGCGTACGGCCGGTGCGCAGCCTTTCGGCCTCGCGCACCGGCCGCCCGCACACCTGGGACGACGTCCTCGGGTCGTCAGTTCGACGCGTCCGGCTTCACGAGGTCGGGGAGCTTCGCCTCGAACAGCCCGTCGAGCTTCATCGACGGCAGGATGTGGCCCTGGTTGGCTGCGGTGTCGGCGACGCTCGCACCCCAGGAGGAGGCGGCGAACCGCTGGTTGGGCGTGCCGTGGTGCCCGTTGCTGGTGAAGCCGCAGTCGCCGACCTGGTAGAAGGACTTCTCGGAGTCCAGCACGCGCTTGGCGTTGAGGGCCTCGCCGCGCGAGTGGGTGAGGAAGTACGTGCCGAACGCGTCCGCCATCAGCTCGGTGCGCCGGGTGGCCTCCGGCCCGGTGAGCGTGGTGTTGTCGAACAGGCCGTCCGCGTACTGCACCTGGTGGCCGAACTCGTGGGCGAGGATGGCGCGCGGGGCGGTGTCGCCGAGGCCGACGGCCTTCATGCCCTGCAGGACGCCGTCGCCCACGATGATGCGGTCGGAGACGCCCAGCGGCTGCCGGCTGTTCTTGTCGGAGTAGGCGAACGCGTTGAAGGTGAACATCGGGTTGGAGCCGCCCTGCAGCACGGGCTCGTAGTTGACCAGCACGATGATCAACTGGGCCAGGCCGAGGTAGTCCTCGACCGTGCCGCCGTACATTGCGGCCAGGACGCGGGCGGTCCGCTCCGGGGAGGAGAAGACGTCGGGGCCGTGCATCGGCATGACCTGGATGCCGGTGGAGGGGATGTCCCAGAAGCGCTTCAGGTCCTTGGCCTCGGACGTCAGCTGGTGGGTGTACTCGCCGTCGACACCGAAGGTGTCGGACTTCGATTCGCTGCCGAACAGCAGCGCGTCATAGGTGGGCAGGTCGAACGCGCCCAGGAGGTAGAGGAAGAACACCAGGGCGGGCTGATCGGCGCCGGCCAGCAGGGTGTCCGTGTAGGCCGAGAGCACCGTGTCCTGGCACTGGTAGTCGCCCGGGTTGATGGCACTGTTGAGGGCGTCCGCCCACTGGGTGTCGGCTATGCCGTACTTGGCGGCGGTGGCCGCGCGGCGCGCCTGCCAGTCGGCCGGCAGCTTGGCCAGGATCTCGTCGACGAGGGCCTTCGTCTTCGGGTCGAGCTTGGAGGTGTCGATCGCGGCGCCGAGGGACGAGGCGGTGGCGACGGTGGCCTTCGTTCCGTCCGCGGCCGCCGCCGGCAGGTCGGCGCCGAGGGTGCAGGTGGCCGCGGTCACGAGGGTGACGGCCCAGGCGATGCTCTTCTTCACAGTCAACTCCCTTGATCTGGTGGAACCGGGGCGCCCCACCGTTCCGCGTGGGACGGGGGGGCGGTCGGTGTGCTGCAGACCAGAGTCTGTAGAGAACGGGCCCTCCGGAGAAGCCGTCCGTCCTGTCGGAAACCGGCATTGACCGGAACGTGACAGGCGCCGCACACCTCCGGGTTCGCCCGACGTAACGGTCCGCTGCTTGACGGTCCGTCACACGAGCGAGCGTGAAGCCGGGCCGGGGCGCGGTGCCGACCGGTGGTCGGTCCGCCCTCCGGCCCGGCTCTCAGCCTGCGTGCCCGCAGCGCTCGGTGTCGATCTCGGCGAGGGTCGCCTCGTTGTAGCGGGCCCCGTGCACGGTCGAGGCGTTCAGCACCCGTCCTGCCGCGTCGAGAGCCTCGTCGGACACGTCGACGTCGAGCGCGGACAGGTTCTCCCGCAGGTGGGTCACCGACCGGGTCCCCGGGATGGCGATGACATGCGGCCCCCGGGAGACGACCCAGGCCAGGGCCAGCTGCGCGAGGGTGAGTCCGGCGCCCTCGGCGATCTGCGCCAGCTCGCTCCGCAGGGCCAGGTTGGCGGGGTAGTGGCGGGCGTCGAAGCGGGGCATCCCGCCGCGGATGTCACCGTCCGGGAGGCTGCCGGCCTCCGGAGGAACCGACGTGAGGAAGCCGCGGGCCAGCGGGCTGAACGCCACCAGGGCGACGCCGAGTTCACGGGCCGCCGCCAGGGTGCCCTGCTCGGGGTTGCGCGACCAGAGACTGTACTCGTTCTGCAGGGCGGCGATCGGATGCACGGCGTAAGCCCGGCGCAGCGTCCCGGCGGATGCCTCGGAGAGCCCGAGCGCGCGCACCTTCCCGGCCTCGACGAGCTCGGCCATCGCCCCGACGCTCTCCTCGACCGGTACCCGTCGGTCGACCCGGTGGAGGTAGTAGAGGTCGATGACGTCGACGCGCATCCGGGTCAGCGCCCGGTCGGCGGTGCGCCGAATCGTCTCGGGCCGGCCGTCGATGACGCGCCGGCCGTCGACGCCGGTCATCCCGCACTTGCTCGCCAGGACGATCCGGTCCCGGTCGCCGGCGAGCACGCGGCCGAGCAGCTCCTCGTTGGCGCCGAAGCCGTAGAGGGCGGCGGTGTCGAAGAGCGTGACGCCCTCGTCCAGAGCCGTGCGGAGCAGGTGCTCGGCGGCCTCCGGCGTGGGAGGGACGCCGTAGGCGTGGCTGACGTTCATGCAGCCCAGGCCGATCGCAGGGACCTCGAAGGGTCCGAGCCGCCGCAACACGCGGCGGCCCGGACCCGAAGTCTTCCCCGCGGTCACGACGCGGCAGCCGCGAGCTGCTCCTCGAGGGCAGCCAGCGTCCGGTAGCAGTTCAGCACCTGGGCGATGGACGCGTTCGGCTCGCGGCCCTCGCGGATGGCGGCGACGAACTCGCGGTCCTGCAGCTCGATGCCGTCCATCGAGACGTCGACCCCGCTCACGTCGATCGGCACGTCCTTGCCGGTGAACAGGTCGTCGTAACGTGCGAGGTAGGTGCCGGTGTCGCCGATGTAGCGGAAGAAGGTGCCCAGCGGACCGTCGTTGTTGAAGGACAGCGACAGCGTGCAGATGGCCCCGTTCTCCGCGCGCAGCTGGATGGACATGTCCATCGCGATGCCCAGTTCGGGGTGGATCGGCCCCTGGATCGCGTTGGCCTGCACGATCGGCGAGCCGGCCTGGTAGGCGAACAGGTCGACGGTGTGCGCGGCGTGGTGCCACAGCAGGTGGTCGGTCCAGGAACGTGCCTGGCCCAGTGCGTTGAGGTTCTCGCGGCGGAAGAAGTAGGTCTGCACGTCCATCTGCTGGATCCGGTAGTCCCCGGCCTGGATCCGCTGCCGCACCCACTGGTGGCTGGGGTTGAATCGCCGGGTGTGTCCCACCATGGCGACCAGCCCGGTGCGTCGCTGCGCGGCGTCGCAGGCCTCGGCGTCTGCCAGCGAGTCGGCCAGCGGGATCTCGACCTGGACGTGCTTGCCCGCATCCAGACAGGCCAGGGTCTGCCCGGCATGCATCTGGGTCGGCGTCGCGAGGATCACCGCGTCGATGTCGTCCATCGCCAGCACCTCCTCCAGCGTGGCGACGGCGCGGCCCACGGCCTGCTCCTCGGCGAACCGCCGCGCCTTCTCCAGACTGCTGCTGACCACAGCGGTCACCTCGACGCCCTTGATCCGGCGCAACGCGGCTGCGTGCTTGGCGCCGAAGGCGCCGCCGCCGACCAGGGCGATCCGGACGGTCTGCTCGTCGGTCATGTCGTCACTCCTTCACGGCGGGCGTCTCGCCCGCCGGGTGGTTCTCAAGGATCAGGTGGCCGACGGCGGTGTTGGACGCCGGCACGTGGTAGAAGCGGTGCTTGACCTCTGTACGGCCCGAGCCGTCGACATCGCTCATCGCCCCTCGGGCGATCAGCCACATGACCAGCTCGATCCCCTCGGAGCCGGCCTCCTCGACGTACTCCAGGTGCGGCACCTGGGCCAGGCCCTGCGGATCCGCGATCAGCCGGTCCAGGAAGGCGTTGTCCCACTCCCGGTTGATCAGGCCGGCGCGCGGCCCCTGGAGCTGGTGGCTCATGCCACCGGTGCCCCACACCTGGACCTTCAGCGGCCTGTCGTAGGACTCGATCGCCCTGCGCAGCGCCTGGCCGAGCCGGAAGCACCGCGCGCCCGAGGGCACCGGGTACTGCACCACGTTGACGTGGAACGGGATCACCTTGCACGGCCACCGCTCGACGTCGCCGAACATCAACGACAGCGGGACGGTCAACCCGTGATCGACGGTCATCTCGTTGGCGAGGGTGAGGTCGAAGTCGTCGCGGATCAGTGAGTGCGCGATGTGCGCCGCCAGCTCCGGATCGCCCTCGATCCCGGGGACCGGCCTGGGTCCGTAGCCCTCGTCGGCGGTCGGGTAGGCCGCGCCGGTGCCGAGCACGAAGGTCGGGATCATCGACAGGTCGAAGGTGGAGGCGTGGTCGTTGTAGACCAGGAAGATCACGTCGGGGGCGTTGTCCCGTTCCCACTGCTTGGAGAACTCGTAGCCCTCGAAGACCGGCCGCCAGTAGGGCTCCTCGGTCTTGTGGTGGTCCATCGCCGCGCCGATCGCCGGCACGTGCGAGGTGAAGACGGCGCCGGTGATCGTGGCGTGCTCGGCCGGCGGCGTCCGGTCGGCGTGGGCCGCTTCGAGGACGGCGTGGTCGATCCGGTTGCCCTCGACGGAGCGGCCGCCGGCGACCATCATGTCGCGGTAGTCCTGCTCGGTCATGCCGGTCATCGAGCCGGCCATCTGCTGGAACGACAGCCCCAGCGTCGCGCCCCACTTGGCGAGGAAGTAGATGTTGCCGCCCTCGCGTATCGCGGCGTTGAGGTCGCGGTCGAGCAGCGCCTGCTTCTGTTCCTCCCGCAGTGGCCACGCGTCCAGGTAGGCGCGCTCGTCGGCGAGGTAGCGGTCCCGGTTCTCGGCCGTCATCAAGGACATGCAGAACTGGTTGAGGTGGTAGCCCTTGGCGGACTGCTCGGCGTCGAAGATGGTCGTCCCCGGGACCAGCTTGTAGCTCTTGTCCAGCGACATGGGTGGGTCCTCCGTTCGTGGGACGGTTCAGTCCGATTCGGGCCAGTACAGACGCATCGGGTTGTCGACGAGGAGTCTGTGCTGCAGCTCCGGCGTCGGCGCGATGTGCGGCACGAAGTCGACGAGCAGGCCGTCGTCGGGCATGTGGTCGGTGAGGTTCGGGTGCGGCCAGTCGGTGCCCCACAACACCCGGTCGGGGAACTCCTCGACCACGCGCCGGGCGAACGGGACGACGTCGCGGTAGGCCGTCCGCTCCCCGTCGAGGGCCGGCGGGCCGCTCACCGACAACCGCTCCGGGCAGGTGACCTTGCACCAGATGTCGGGCCGGGCCCGCATGAAGTCCAGGAACGCCTCGAACTCCGGGCCGTGCGGGTCCTTGGCGACATCGGGCCGGCCCATGTGGTCGACGACCAGCGGCACCGGGATCGAGAGGAGGAACTCGCGCAGGTCGGCGAGGTCGGCCGCCTCGAAGTAGACGACGACGTGCCAGCCGTACGGTCTGATCCGCTCGACGACGTCCCACAGGTCCTGCTGCGGCGCCGCGTCGACGAGCCGCTTGACGAAGTTGAACCGCACGCCGCGCACACCGGCCTCGTGCAGTTCCCGCACCTGCGCGTCGGGGATCCCGGGGCGCACCGTCGCCACACCGCGGGCCAGGCCCCCCGATGCCCGCAGGGCGTCGACCATGGCGCTGTTGTCGGCGCCGTGGCAGGTCGCCTGGACCACGATGGTGCGGGCGAAGCCCAGATGGTCGCGCAGCTCGAAGAGCTGGTCCCTGGACGCGTCGCACGGGGTGTACTTGCGTTCGGGGGCGTACGGGAACTCCGCACCCGGCCCGAAGACGTGGCAGTGCGCGTCGACGGCGCCCGCGGGCAGCCGGAACTCCGGGCGGCTCGGGCCGGCGTGCCAGTCCAGCCAGCCGGGGGTCTTCTCGAAGGTCGTCGTCATCCTCAGTCCTCGTACCGCAGCCCGAGCGCGGCCAGCGGGCCGCGCATGTCGTAGATGTCCAGGCCGAGTTCGCCCGCGCGGAACCTCGCGCGCTTGCCCGCCTCGCCCGCCTCGCGCCTGGCCGCCGCCTCGGCGACCTGGGCGGCCCGCTCGCGCGGCACGACGACGACGCCGTCGCCGTCCGCGACGACGACGTCGCCGGGCCGGACCAGGGCGTTGGCGCAGACCACCGGCACGTTGACCGAGCCGAGGGTGGCCTTGACCGTGCCCTTGGCGTTGATCGCCCGTGCGAAGACCGGGAAGTCCATGTCCTCGAGGTCGGCCACGTCGCGCACGCCGCCGTCGATCACCAGGCCCCGGCACCCCCGGGCGCGGAAGGAGGTGGCGAGCAGATCGCCGAAGAAACCGTCCTCGCTCTCGGTCGTGCAGGCGGCGACGACGACGTCGCCCTCGCGGATCTGCTCCGCGGCGACGTGCAGCATCCAGTTGTCGCCGGGCTGCAGCAGGACGGTCACCGCCGTGCCGCACAGCCGGGCCTTGGGGTAGACCGGGCGCAGGTAGGGGCGCATCAGTCCGACCCGGCCCATCGCCTCGTGGATCGTCGCGACGCCGAACTCCGACAGCGCGGCGACCGTCTCGGGGTCGGCGCGGGTGATCGACGTGTGGACGATGCCGATCTCGGTGTGTTCCATGCCTTCTTCTCCTGGGTTCAGCGGCCGGCTGCGGCGAGGCGCGCGGCGAGGCGGGGGTAGACGCGCAGGGCGTTGCCGGCGTAGACGGCCGCCCGCTCCTCGTCCGAGAGGTTCGGCGTCGCGTCGACGTACCGCTTCGTGTCGTCGAAGTGGTGACCGGTGCGCGGGTCGATGTCGCGGACCGCGCCGATCATCTCGCTGGCGAAGAGGACCGACCGGCTGGGGATCACCCGGGTCAGCAGGTCGACGCCGGGCTGGTGGTAGACGCAGGTGTCGAAGAAGACGTTGTCCAGCAGCGTCTCGGGATCAGGCTTGCCGAGCGCCATCGCCAGTCCGCGGAACCTTCCCCAGTGGTAGGGCACCGCGCCGCCGCCGTGCGGGATCACGAACCGCAGCGTCGGGAAGTCGGCGAACAGGTCGCCCTGGACCAGCTGCATGAACGCCGTGGTGTCGGCGTTGAGGTAGTGGGCACCGGTGGTGTGGAACGCCGGGTTGCACGACGTGCTGACGTGGATCATGGCAGGGATGTCGTACTCGGCCATCGCCTCGTAGACCGGGTACCAGCTGCGGTCGGTCAACGGCGGTGCGGTCCACCGGCCGCCCGACGGGTCGGGGTTGAGGTTGACCGTGACCGCACCGAGCTCCTCGACGGCGCGGCGCAGCTCGGGCAGACAGGTGGCGGGGTCGGCTCCGGGCGACTGCGGGAGCATCGCGCCCATCGCGAAGCGGTCGGGGTAGAGCGTGCTGACGCGGTGGACCAGGTCGTTGCAGATCCGCGCCCACACCGAGGAGACCGCGAAGTCGCCGATGTGATGGGCCATGAAGCTGGCCCGCGGGGAGAAGATCGTCAGGTCGCTGCCGCGCTCGTCCATGAGCCGCAGCTGGTTGCCCTCGATCGCCTGGCGCAGGTCGTCGTCGGTGATGACCAGGTCGTCGGGGTCGGGTGCGTCGCCGGCGGAGCCGGCCGCCGCCACCTGCCGGTCCCGCCACTGCGCCAACTGCGGCGGTGCGGTGGTGAAGTGGCCGTGACAGTCGATGATCATGTGTGCTCTCCTGAAAGGCGTCCGGGTCAGTACCGGGTGGCGGTGGGCCAGCCGGTGTACTGCTCGGCGAGGAAGGTGCGGCCGGCCCGGGTGCCCACCGCGTTGTCGAGCTCGCCGAGCTGACGCCGCAGGTCGAACGGCGTGTCGCCGGGCGCGGTGTGCAGCAGCCGGGTCATCCAGTACGAGAAGTTCTGTGCCCGCCAGACCCGTTGGAGGGCGCGCGGCTGGTAGTCGTCCAGCGCGGCCGCACCCTCGCTGCCGAGCGCCCGCAGCAGGACACCGGCGAGCACCTTCACGTCGTGCAGCGCCAGGTTCAGCCCGCGGGCGCCGGTCGGCGGTACGGTGTGCGCGGCATCGCCCGCCAGCGCCATCGAGCCCCAGCGCATCGGCTCCTGCACGAACGAGCGGAACCGCAGCACCGTCTTCTCCAGGATCGGCCCCTCGTTGAGCCGGAAACCGTCCTCGCCGGCCACCCGGGCCTGGAGCGTCTCCCAGATGCGGTCGTCCGACCAGGCCTCCACGGGCTCATCGGGGGCGCACTGGAAGTACATCCGCTGCACGCGCGGGGTGCGCTGGCTGATCAGCGCGAACCCGTGCTCGGAGTGGGCGTAGACCAGCTCGGGTGCGCTCATCGGCGCCTCGGCCATGATGCCGAACCACGCGAACGGGTACTCCTTGCCGTAGCGCACCCGCCGGTCCTCGGGCACCAGGTCGCGGCACATGCTGCGCGACCCGTCCGCACCGACCACGTACCGCGCCCGGACTTCGTGGCGGGTCCCGTCGGGCGCGGTCCAGCGGACCCGGGGAGCGTCGGTCGTCACGTCGAGGACCTCGGTCTCCCTGACACCGAAGTGGACCGTGCCGCCGTCGCGTTCCCGGGCGTCGGCCAGGTCGATGAACACGTCGGTCTGCGGGTAGAGCCACACCGACGCGCCGACCAGCTTCTTGAAGTCGATGCGGTACGGCCGGCCGCCGAACCGGAGCTCGACGCCCTCGTGCTCGTGACCGTCGAGCAGGATCCGCTCGGAGACACCGGTCTCCACCAGGTCCCGGGCCGCGTCGGCTTCGAGGATGCCGGCCCGGTGTGTCGTCTCGATCTCGTGCCGGGTGCGGGTGTCGAGCACGATCGTCTCGACTCCGGCGCGCCCGAGCAGATGGGCGAGCATCAGTCCGGCTGGGCCGGCACCGACAACGGCGACTGGGACCGAGGCGACGGTGTCGACGATGGCATCGGCCATGGCATCTCCTGAACGGTGGCGCGGGGGTTTCGAAGGTTTCGAACTCCCCGAACGCTCGCACCCGGACCCTCGACCGGTCGCCCTCCTTTCCGTCAGGCGGAAACCTCCCCGGATTTCAGACCGTCGTCCGGGCCCGTCTGCCGAGCTCCTCGGAGATCCCCCGCACGGCCCTCAGCAGCGGCTCGCGCAGCCCGCGCGCCCGGCTCTCGCCGCGCGCCGCGACGACGATCCCCAAGGCGGCGCTCACCGGGCCGGCCCGGCCGATCCGCACCGGCGCGGCCACCGCGACGGAGCGCTCCGAGAGCTGCCGGTCACTGACGAAGACCTGCTCGCGGCGTATCCGGTCCAGCTGTGCCCGCAGCGCCTTCGGCTCGGTGACGGTGTGCGGAGTCCAGGCCCGCAGCGGCGATCCGAGCACCTCCTCCTGGATCTCCCGGGGCGCGTGCGCCAGCAGCACCCGCCCCATCCCGGTGGAGACGATGGGGAACCGGGACCCGACCATCGTGACCACCTCCACCGATCGATGCCCCGCGATCCGTTCCACGAAGACCAGCTCCGTGCCCTCGCGCACCGCGAGCTGGACGTTCTCATGGGTCGCCTCGTAGAGGTCCTGCATGAACGGCAGCGCCGAATCGCGCAGGATCTGGGTCCGCGGGCACCCCGAGGCGATCTCCCACAGGCGCAGCCCGATGTGCCACGACCCGTCCTCCGCGCGCTCAAGCGCTCCCCATCCCGCCAACTCCGTGATCACTCGGTGCGCAGTGCTCACGGCCATGCCCGTACGCTGGGCGATCTCCGACAGCGTCTGCGACGGGTGCTCACGATCGAAGGCCGAGAGGACCTCAAGGACCTTTCCGGCTGCCGTACTCCGGGTTGCGCTCATCCGGCCAGTGTCGCAGAGCGACGTCGAGCCGCCCGGGCGCGCGTCGCACCAGTCGTACCATCTGCCGAACTCAAGGAGTCAATGTGAACCAGGAGATCTCCGGGCTGTCCTCGATGGCGACACGGCCGATCCTGACCGACCTTTCCGAACACATCCGACACACCCGCGGCACCCCCGTGCGCTTCGAGTCCGCCGGCGGGGTCGAGATCGCGCGGCGGGTGCGCGAGGGTGCCGAGGCCGATCTGCTCGTCCTCGCCGAGGGAGCACTGGCCGAACTGGAGAAGGAAGGGCACGTCTTGGGGGGCACGGCGCGCCCGCTGTGGGTCTCCCAGGTCGTCGCCGCCGTACCGGACGGAACGCCGGTTCCGGCATTCGATTCGGTGTCCGACCTGCGAGCCGCTCTCCTGTCCGCGGAGAGGATCGCGTACTCCACCGGTCCCAGCGGGACGGCTCTCGTCGGACTGATCACCCGGCTGGGGCTTGCCGACACGCTTTCGGACCGGCTCGTCCAGGCACCAGCGGGGGTGCCTGCCGGTAGCCTGCTCTCGTCCGGCCGGGCCGACCTGGCCTTCCAGCAGCGCAGCGAGCTGATGGACCTGCCGGGCATCGTCGTCGTCGGCCCGCTGCCAGGCGACACCGAGATCAACTCGGTCTTCAGTGGGGCTGTCCTGGCTTCCTCCGTCCAACCGGACCGTGCCCGCGAAGTCCTCGACGTCCTCGGTTCCGACATGGCGTCGGGGATCGTCCGTTCCAGGGGCATGCGGGCGCTCGGGCACCAGGGCTGACACGGCGCCCCGGAAGCAGCGGCCGGGGCTCGGCGGACGGTCGCCCGGCCGCCGACCCTGGTCTTCTTATGACAACGGCATTGACGTTTCGTTTCGCCCCCGGTTTCATGACTCGCACTTCCCCCCATCCCCACCCCACCCCCACCCCCAAGGCGGTGATCCGTTGGCATCGACGGTGAAGGACACGGGCAGCAGCCCGAGAGCGGACGCGCGAGGCTCCCACGTCGCGATGCGGCAGTCGATCGGCCTGCTGGACGGAGTGGCGATCGCCGCCTCCAGCACGGCCGCC